>VEPJ01000038.1 GCA_012026925.1 Gammaproteobacteria bacterium
ACATGCCGCGCAGGTAGATGCAGCGATACACCTGCTGGTCGAGCTCGGGGAGCCGCGAGATGCTCTTGAGAGGACGGAGTCGCCCGACCTGCTTGCGCCGCCAGTCCACGCAGAGGTTCGCGACGACGGCGGTGAGCCAGGTCTTGAAGCGTGCGGGGCCGTCCGGACGGAAGCTGCGCAGCTTGCGGAACCCGTCGTTGCTCAGCGCGCCGCAGGCATGAATGAAACACTCGGTGGCGTCGTCTTCCTCGAGCCCGTGCCCGTGGATCACATGCATCATGAGCGAGGAGTACTGGGCGAGAAACTCGCTCCACGCGGCGTCCGCCCTCCCGGAAGAGAGCCGGTCGAACAGGTCCGTGACCGTCTCGTCGGTCATCCTTGTACTCGATGCCGCTCGCTGCATCAGGCTCTTCGAGCGGCAGCTTTGGTGCTCCCCCAGTGGACGGCTCCCCCGCCGTCCAGCAACGCGGTCTTGATTCGGCAGATACGCCGTTCGCACGACGATAGCGAGCGCAAAGTCAAGGCGTGGCCCCGATGCGCCGTTCGGGCCAGCACGACGGGACGGCGCCGCCGCTATCGAGACTGCGTCTCGTTGTCATCTCGACGCGCGTAAGATCGTCTTGAAGGCTGTTTAGTGACCCCGATGCGCGTACTGAGCATTCTCTGCAGCTTGTTCGTCCTGGCTTCGCCGCTGGTGTCCGCGCAGGACGCCAACGTCGTCTACCCCGTTCCCGAGCTCGAGCGCATGCTCGCCGACGATCCGTTCACGATCGTGAGCGCCGTTGCCAGCCGCCCGGGCGTCCGCGAAGAACGCACGCTCAAGGCCGAGCTTTCCTTCGACGGTCGCGCGCCGCTCCGCGTCAAGCTGCGCAACACCAAGCCGGGCGCGGACGACTTCAACAACGAGCCCCGTTACGACCTGGCCGCATATGAATTGCAGCGGCTGTTTCTCGATCCTTCGGAATACGTGGTCCCGCCCACGGCGCTGCGCTTCGTGCCACTCGCCGAGATGCGCGGGTTCTCGCGCGACGCGCAGCGCACGTTCATCGGCGCCGAGCAGGTGCTGACGCTGATCCAGTACTGGCTGCAGGACGTCAAGGTCGTGGAGGACGCCCTCGCGCCCGCGCTCTACGCTGCCGATCCCGTCTATGCCCGCCACGTCGAGCAGTTGAACTTGCTCACCTGCCTCATCGACCACGGCGACTCGAACGTCGGCAACTTCCTCGTATCCCGAGGCGACCACGGCCAGCGCGTCTTTTCCGTCGACAACGGCGTTGCCTTCGCCTCGGGAGGTGACCGCGGGCGGCCATGGAACGAGCTGCGCGTGGCGAAGCTGCCGGCCGACACGGTCGAGCGTCTGCGGCGAATTACGCGGGATGAGCTGCGGTCGCGACTCGGCGTGATCGCGCAGTGGCGGCTGGAGGGCAACCATTTCGTCCCGTCCCCGCTCGGCAGCAACCTTCGCCCCTCTCGAGGCGTTCGCCGCGAGGAGGACCTGCTGCAGATGGGCCTCACGACCGACGAGATCGAGCGAGTGTGGACGAAGCTGCAGCACCTGCTCGCGCTCGTGGACGACGGGCGGATCAAGACGTACAAGATGCCGGACGTGGACATCGGGGGGGAGACAACATGAGCCTGTTCGGGGCGAAATGCGTTCGTTGCGGATGTCGGACTGCGGAGACGCACGAGGGACGGCCGACGTGCGAGCGCTGCCGCCGCGATCTCGAACTCAAGCTGGCGGCGGTCCGGGAGCAACCGATCGCCTGCCCGATCGATGGAACTGCCATGACGAAGGCGATCGCCCACATGCTGGTCATCGACCGCTGCCCGACCTGCCACGGCGTATGGCTCGACGGCGGGGAACTCGACCATCTCAGGGAAGGCGTGGCTCGAGACGCGATGGTTGCCATCGCCCGCGGAGTCCTTTCTTCGTCCTGAGCGACGAAGTCACGTTACGCTTGGCGAATGCACACGCTGGAGCCTGAGATCAGGATCCTCCGCGCGGAAGGCGCGCTCGACGACGCGACCGCGTCTCGGTCCATCGCGCTCGACCGCGGGGACGTCTTCTCCTTGCACCGGGAACTGCGCTTGACGCTGTACGCCGGTGTCGCGCTGGTCACGGGAGGTGTCGGCACGATCCTTGCGCGCAACATCGACCGCATCGGACCGCTGGCCATCGTCGTTGCAGTCGCCGCGGCAGCGGTCGCATGCGGCCTCCCGGCCGTGCGCGCCAGGCGGGCCGGCCAGCCGCTCTCGACGGTCGCCGACTACCTGCTGCTGCTCGCAGTGCTGCTCGCCAGCGCGGACCTCGGTTACGCGGAACACGCGTTCGAGCTTCTCGGCCCGCTGTGGTCGTGGCACCTGCTGCTGCTCGCCGCCTTCCACGCGCTGGTGGCCTACACGTTCCGCTCATCGCTGGTGCTGAGTGCATCGCTCGCGGCGCTGGCGGGCTGGTTCGGGGTCGGAGCAAGCTTCAGCGACGTGCCGTTGCTCGACACGCCTTCGCCGGAGGTCGGCGCGCGCGCCCTCTCATGCGCCGCCGTGATCGCGACGTGGCGATTCGCGGACCGCTACCGCGACCCAGCCACGCCCTTCATGTCCGTGTTCGATCACGTCGCGATGAACGTCGCATTCTGGGGCGCACTCGCGTGGTGCCACCCGATGCCGTGGCTGCTGGCTGGGTTGCCGCTCCTCGTCGTCCTGTCGGCAATGGCAATCCGCAAGGGACTCGGCGAGGGACGAGAAATGTTCCTCGTGTACGGCGTCGGATACGCGGCGCTCGGCGTCTGCATCGCGATCGCACCGCGCATCTCCGGAGGCAGGGCAGCGCCGGGTTTCGTGCTGCTGGTGGTCTGCGCGGCGGCCGCATCGTTGTGGCAACTGCGCCAGAAGATTCGCGAGAGCCGAGGATGAGCCGCTGGCGCCCCACGCCCGAGGAAGAACGGTGGCTCGCAGCAGGCGGCAGGCTGCGAGGCGCAATTCCGCCGGCGGCCGTGCAACAGCGCGCCGGGGGCTGGCGCAGCACGGGACCGTTCGCCCGCGTCGCGCTGTTCGTGCTCGGCGTGGTCGCTGCGGGACTGACCTTCGCGGTCCTGGGCATCGGCAGCGAAGATACGCTGCTCGCGGCGGGCCTCGTGGCTGCGGGCGCCGCCGAGTGGCTGATCACGAGCCGGCGATTTCACGCGTCGGGCATCGAGGAAGGCCTCTGCGCCGCTGGCTGCCTGATGATCGCGGTGTGGGCAATGGACAAGACCGGACCGCTGTTCAGCGACTCCGGGGCCGACAGGTTCTGGATCGCGATCGTCGCCGCCATGGCGGCGGCCGGTTTGCGACTTCTCAATCCTTTCCTGACGACGCTCGCCGCGCTCGCATTGGTGAACTGGTTCGGCTCGACCGGTGTCGCGCGCGCGATCGGCGGACCCGCGGGAGGCGGAACGGCTGCATTCGTCGTCGCCTGCGCTGGTGCTGCCGCCGCCCTGCTCGCAGGAGCGCGCGAATTCCGTCGACCCTCGTACGACCGGATGCTCGACGGGCTGGTGATCGCGCTGCCGCTGTTCGCATACGACTGGCAGGCGAGCTCGGTGGCGATTGCGACCGCAACCGGTGCCCACCCGGGAGCCGGGGTCCCCGCCATCAACATCGCGCTGCTGCTCGCGCTCGGAGTTGCTTCACTCGCCTCGGGCCTGCGCAGGCGTCGTCACGCCCCGGTCATTGCCTTCCTCGCCTGCCTGGCCTGCCTCGCAGTCGAATGGCTGCGCGCCGCGCACGGTCCGGCCGAGTACTGGATCGTCCTGTACGGCGTGATCGCGATGGCCGTGGCGGGAGCGGTCGACCGCCACCTCCGTCGGCCGCGGAGAGGGATCACGTCCGCAAGGCTGTCCGACCGCGAAGGACCGCTCGACCTGCTCCAGACGATCGGTGCTGCGGTCCTCGCTCAACGGCCCGGTGCGCCGTCGTCGGCGGGCGACTCCGAGCCCCGGCCTCACGAAGGCAGGTTTGGTGGCGGAGGAGCGAGCGGGAATTTCTGACGCGGGTGCAGCGCTCCCCCCGACGGAGGGAGCGCTCGCACCGGTCACCCGCCGCCGGCGTCAGCCGCGCGTCTTGCGCGCAGCGCGCCTGGGACGGCGCGCCGCCGACTTCGCACGCTTGCGACGGGCCGGCATTGCCTGCCGGGCGGCAGGCCGACGCACTTCGTCCAGGGCTTCTGTCGCGACCGAACGGGCGCCTTTTCCGGCCCGCTTGAGAATGTCGACCACGCGCTTGATGTCGGCCGCGATGCGCTCGCGCGCGGCCTTGAGCTCCTCGGCCTGTCCGCCCACCAAGGATCGCAGGCTGCGGGCACGAGCGATGCGGTCGAGCTGCTCGGCCGCGTTGCTGAGCGCAGCCGTCACGACGTCGAGCTGCACCTCCAGCAGGCCTTCGGCTGCGTGCTGCGAGATCGACGTGAGCCTGAGGCCCGACCGGGTCACGACCTGGGCCGGCTTCGACAGCGCCCGCACGCGCTCGGCTGATTTCGCCGCCGCGCGCCTCACGAGCGTTCCCGGCGCCTGGCGCAGGACGCGCGCCTGCTCTCCCATGAACGCCTTCTGCTCGTCCAACAGTTTCCTTGCCTTGCTAACCATGAGCGACCCCCGAGTTCTGCTGCAATGCAGCACCGTATAGGCGCAGACTAATGCAAGGGACCCCGGGCGGCCTATCACGGATAAACCCTAGTCGGTCGCCCCGGCCTCGCCTGGCAGGGTGCTATACATTTCCGATGCGCGCGCGACTCCTGCACCGAATTGGCCTCCTCGCCGCACTGCCGGTCGCCGTCAGCCTGTCGGTCGCAGCTGTGTTGCCCGCAAGCGCCGAGGAAGTCACGTCGCCGCCGGCTCCGGCCGGTGTCGAGGAAGTCGTCGTCAGCGCCCCCGAGCCGCGCTATGTCGCCCCGACGACGCGCGACAGAATCGGCCGCATCTGGGCGCCCGTGCTCATCAACGGCAAAGGACCGTATCGGCTCGTACTCGACACGGGTGCGACCCGCTCGGCAATCACGCGCGCGGTGGCGGAGGACCTCGGCGTTCCGATCCGCACCGGGGCGGTCAGGCTGCGCGGCGCCACCGGCACGGCAGTCGCCGACGCGGTGCACGTGGACACGATCGGGGTGGGCGACCTGCTGATCCAGCGGACGACGCTGCCCATCGTTGCCGATGCCTTCGGCGGCGCGCAGGGAGTGCTCGGCGGCGAGGGACTCGGCGACAAGCGCATCGTCATCGAGTTTCGAGCCGACCGCATCAGCATCATGCGATCCCACCACGAGCCGGCGCCCCCCGGGTTCTCGAGCGTGGCGATGCGCTACTCGCCGACGCGCGGCATGCGCGTGAACGTCATGGTGGGGCCGGTGAGAGCCGTCGCCATGATCGACACGGGCGCCCAGGTCACGGTTGGCAACACTGCCTTGCGCGCTGCCCTCGAGAAACGCCATGCCGGGGCCGAACCCGGGCAGCACGGCATCGTCGGCGTCACGGAGGACGTGCAGATGGCCGACACGGCGCGCATTCCCAGCATCATCGCCGGCGGGCTCATCGTGCGAAACGCCTCGATCCAGTTCAGCGACCTGCAGATCTTCGACTACTGGCACCTCGAGCGGGAACCCGCGCTACTCATCGGCATGGACGTGCTCGGGAAACTCGATACGCTGATCATCGACTACCGCCGCGGGCAACTGCACATCCGTACGCGCCCATGAGACGCCATACCGCCCCGGCTTTCGCCCTGCTTCCCCTGTTCACGGCCGGCGCCGCCTTCGCGGCGGATGCGCTGCCACCCCCTTGGCTTCCGAAAGACGCGGGCGCTGCACGGTGCGTTGCGGATGGTAGCTCGGCCCGCCTCGAGAACGACGCCGTCGGATTCTCTGTCGATTCGCGCTCCGCTTCGTTGCGGCCGGTGGCGCTCGAGAACGGGTTCGTCGCCCGGACGACTCGGCTCCAGGGCGAGCTCTTTACGATCACCCTGCGGGCGGACAAGTCGAAGCGACTCGCGAGCCAGTTTCGACTCGAAGGGGCCCTCGCCTGCCGGCCCGTCGTGGCAATGCCCGGCGCTGCACGTGCCGCCGACCGTCGTGCCGGCCAGTCGCTCGAGGGATCGCTGTCGGACCCGGTCAGCGGGCTGAAGGTGCGGTGGCGCGCACTGCTGCGCGACGGCAGCAACTACGTGCGCGAGGAACTCGAACTGCTCGCGCCCGGCGGCGCGGACCTTTCGGCGGTCGCGCTGCTCGAACTCGACATTCCGGGCTCACGCGTGCTCGGCACGGTGAGCGGCTCGCCCGTCGTCACGGACACGGAGTTCTTCGGCTTCGAGCACCCGATGGCAGATGCGCGGGTGATCGACGGCCATGCCGGCAGCTGGTTGCGGCGCGCGCTGCCGCTCAGGGCCGGCGTGCCTGCGAGGTATTCCGCAGTGCTCGGCGTGGCTCCGCGGGGTCAGCTGCGGCGCGGATTCCAGGCATACCTCGAGAGCGAGCGCGCCGCGCCGTTCCGAACTTTCCTGCACTACAACTCCTGGTACGACATCGGCTATTTCACGCCGTACACCGAGGCCGAGGCGCTGGCGGTGGTCGGGGCCTTCGGCACTCACCTGGTCAACGCACGCGGCGTCCGCATGGACTCCTTCCTGTTCGACGACGGGTGGGACGACACGTCGCGGCTCTGGCAATTCAGCCGGGCGTTTCCAGCCGGGTTCGGCCCGCTGCGCGACGCGACGGCGAAGTTCGGCGCCGCCCCGGGCATCTGGTTGTCGCCGTGGGGCGGCTACGGCCCGCCACGCCAGGCACGCCTCGCGACGGCACGTGCCGCAGGCTACGAAGCGGACGACCAGGGGCTCGCGCTCTCGGGGCCCAGGTACTTCCAGCTCTTCCACGACACGACGGTCGAGCTCCTGCGTCGCTACGGCATCAACCAGTTCAAGCTCGACGGTACCGGCAGCCCGGACAAGGTGACGCCCGGCAGCGAGTTCGACAGCGACTTCGCTGCCGCCATCGCGCTGATCGGCGACCTGCGCGCCATCAAGCCCGACCTCTTCATCAACCTCACGACCGGCACGTGGCCGTCGCCGTTCTGGCTGCTCACCGCGGACTCGATCTGGCGCGGCGGGGACGACCACTCCTTCGCCGGCGTCGGCAGCGACCGGCAGCGCTGGATCACCTATCGGGACAGCGACACGTACGGCGGCGTCGTGCGCCTCGGACCGTTGTTCCCGCTCAATTCGCTCATGCTCCACGGCATCATCTACGCGCGGAAAGCGCAGGGCCTGGACTCGGACCCCCACGGCGACTTCCGGGACGAAGTTCGTTCGTACTTCGCGAGCGGTACCGGCCTCCAGGAGATGTACGTCTCGCCCGACCTGCTCACGGAGAGGAACTGGGACGACCTCGCCGCGGCCGCGAAGTGGGCACGCGCGAACGCAGCAGTGCTGCGCGACAGTCACTGGATCGGCGGCGACCCGGCGCGCGGCGAAATATACGGCTGGTCCGCATGGGCGAGCGGCCGCGCGACGCTCGCGCTGCGCAATCCTGCGGCGCACCCGCAGAGTTTCGAGCTCGACGTGGGCGCGGCGCTCGAGCTTCCCGAGAGCGAGGCACGCACATGGCGTGCGACGCCGGCCTATGGCCAGGGTCCCACACGGACCTTGGATGCAGGACGGCGGGTGGTGCTGACGCTGCGGCCTTTCGAAGTTCTCGTCTGGGACCTCGCGGCCGTAAACCCGTCACGCGACTGAGACTGGCGGCGCCCAAATCTCAAACCTGAGGAAAGCGTCGCAACTTTCTGATCTTGCGTGTGTTTATATTTCGCCATAGACTCGGCCGCGGCTCGGTCGCGGCGTTGGGGGTCAGGGCGTGAAGGGACGAATCGGTCTTTGGGTGCGTTGCGTGGCTGCTTCTGCGGCGCTCGCCGTGTTCACTGCGGGACCCGCGTCGCCGGCGATGGCGGCCACGACTACCGACAAGCCCGACCCGAAGACCACGCAGAGCCCGCAGAAGAAGCCCGCGTCGAAACACGCGACCGCGAAACCGACGAGCAAGAAGCAGGCGAAGTCGACCGCGAAGACGTCGCGGACATCCAAGGCGCGCAAGCCTGCGAACGTCGCGCCGGCGCAGGTCTCCTACGGCCAGAAGCTCGGGCTCCACACCACGCCCGATCCGCTCGCGCTCAAGTCGAGCGTCGCGCTCGTGATCGACCAGGACACGAACGAAGTCCTCTTCAGCAAGAACCCGCAGGCCGTCCTGCCGATCGCTTCGATCACGAAGCTGATGACGGCGGTGGTCGTCACCGAGGCCAACCAGCCGCTCGACGAGGTGCTGACCGTCACGCAGGACGACATCGACACGGAGAAGGGCAGCCACTCGCGGCTCGTCGTGGGCACGTCGCTCACGCGCGCCGAGATGATGCACCTCGCGCTCATGTCGTCCGAGAATCGCGCCGCTCACGCGCTCGGTCGCAACTATCCGGGCGGGCTGCCGGCGTTCGTCACGGCGATGAACGCGAAAGCACGGCAGCTCGGCATGAACGACACGCATTACGTGGATCCGACCGGGCTCTCGAGCAGCAACCAGTCGAGCGCGCACGACCTCGCGCTGCTCGTGAAGGAGGCGTACCAGTACGACCTCATCCGCTCGTTGTCCACGTCGCCCGAGCACTACGTCGCCGTCGGCCCCCGCGAACTCAAGTTCCGCAACTCGAACGCGCTGGTGAGGAGCCCCGAGTGGACCATCGGCCTGCAGAAGACGGGCTACATCTCCGAGGCCGGCCGCTGCCTCGTCATGCAGGCGGAACTCGCGGGCCGCAAGCTGATCATGGTGCTGCTCGACTCGGCCGGCCGCTATTCCCGCGTCGCCGACGCCGAGCGCCTGCGCCACTGGCTCACGAGCAACGCCGCCCAGGCCGCGTTCAGCACACCGACGACCTGACCGCGGCACCGGGTCCCCGCCGCTGGTTCGAGCCCTCGAGGCCGCTGGGTCGCCAGACACGGCGGCAGCTCCTGTTTCCGGCGATTCGGGCCATACTTGGCGTCCGGAATGATCGTTCCCTTGCCCGGGTCCGGATCGGATCCGGTGGCCGAACCCAATAAGAACGGGGCACCGTTTATGCCAGCCTCAGCCGCTCTGGACGAAATCCTCGCCAGCTTCACGCCGGACGCGTCCTCGTCGCGCCCCGCCCCGGTGCAGAAGGCGCTGTTCCTCGCGCGCCGCCTGCAGGAGCGCGCGCGGGCGCTGCAGACGCCCTCGGAGAGGCGCCAGCAGGCCGAACTCGACCGCATGATCCAGACGCCGTCCGACAAGGCGACGCTGGCGCTGATGACCGACCAGGCCTTCCGCACCAGCGACCCCGCCCGCGCGGTCGAGCACCTGACGCACATCCTCGACGTGCAGGGCGTGCCGCGCTTCTTCGGGCCGCTCGACCGGACCCTGATGAAGGGCTTCCAGTCGTTCGGCGGCTACGTGCCCGGCGTAGCGTTGCCGCTCGTCAAGGAGCAGATGCACAAGGAGACGGCCAACGTCATCCTGCCCGGCGAAAAGGACCTGCTCACGCGCCACCTCGGCGAGCGCCGCACCGAGGGCGTGCGGATGAACGTCAACTTCCTCGGCGAAGCGATCCTGAGCGAGGTCGAGGCCGAACGTCGCCTGCAGCAGATCCTGCAGGGACTGCAGTGGCCCGAGATCGAGGTGGTGTCGATCAAGATCTCCACGGTCTACTCGCAGATCTCGCCGCTCGCGCGCGAGCACACGGTGAGCGTGCTGTGCGACCGGCTCGAGCGCCTGTTCCGCACGGCCGATCGCGCACGCTTCACGCGGCCCGACGGCACCGTGGTGCCGAAGTTCGTGTACCTCGACATGGAGGAGTACCGCGACAAGGAACTCACCGCCGCCGCGTTCATGCGCACCCTGGACCGCGACGGGCTGCAGCACGTGCGCGCCGGAATCGCGCTGCAGAGCTACATCCCGGACTCGTACCGGACACTGCTCGAGATCCAGGAATGGGCGCGCCGGCGCGTCGCCGCGGGCGGCGGACGCATCACCATCCGGCTCGTGAAGGGCGCCAACATGGAAAGCGAGCGCGCCGAATCCTCGGTGCGCGGCTGGCCACAGGCGCCGTACAAGACCAAGCTCGAGACGGACGCGAACTACAAGCGCATGGTCCACGAGGTACTGAAGACCGAGAACCTCGCGGCGATGAACGTGGGCATCGCGTCGCACAACCTGTTCGACCTGGCCTACGGCCTCGTGCTCGCGCACGAGCGCGGCGCGCTCGACAGGGTGCAGTTCGAGATGCTCGAGGGCATGGCGAACGCGCAGCGCCGTGCGCTGTTCGAGCTCACGCGCAACGTGCTGCTGTATGCGCCGGCGTGCCGCAAGGAAAACTTCATCAACGCCATCGGCTACCTGATCCGCCGCCTCGACGAGAACACCGGGCCGGAGAATTTCCTGCGTCATGCGTTCAAGATCGAGGTGGACAGCCCGGAGTGGCGCCAGCTCGAGCAGGGCTTCCTCGCGGCCTTCGACGCCATCCCGCACACGAGCGACGCGCCGCGTCGCGACCAGGACCGCAACCAGCCTCCCGTGGTCCCGGCCGCGATCGCGAAGGGCTGGCAACATCTCGAGAGCGAGCCGGACACGGACTTCGCGCTGCCGCAGAACGGCGAGTGGGCCGAGGGAATCATCGCGAGGTGGCAGCCCCGCTGCGGCGAGCACGCCGTACAGGTGCCTCTCGTCATCGCCGGCGAGGAGATCATGGAGGGCCGTCCGGTCCGCGACTGCCTCGACCCGTCGCGGCCGGGCGTGGTCGTGGGGCGTTACCGGCAGGCGACGGACGCCGATGTCGCGCGGGCCGTGGAATGCGCGGCCGCGGACCCGGACGGCTGGCGGACGATGGCGGCCGCGCAGCGCTGGGAACTGCTGGGCAAGGTCGCCCAGGAACTGCGCATCGCCCGCGGCGATCTCATGGGCGCGGCGCTCGCCGACGGCGGCAAGACGCTGATGGAGTCCGATCCCGAGGTTTCCGAGGCGATCGACTTCCTCGAGTTCTATCGCGACACGGCGCGCTGGTGGCAGGCGATGCCGACGCTCGAGGCGCGGCCGAAGGGCGTCGTGGTCGTCGTGCCGCCGTGGAACTTCCCGATCGCGATTCCCTGCGGCGGCGTGGCCGCCGCGCTCGCCGCCGGCAACAACGTGATCATCAAGCCGGCGTCCGACACCGTACTGGTCGCCTGGGAGATGTGCCGGTGTTTCTGGCGCGCCGGCGTGCCGAGGACGGCGCTGCAGTTCGTCCCCTGCTCGGGCGGCAGGGAAGGTCGCAAGCTCGTCAATCACCCGAAGGTGAACGCGGTGATCCTGACGGGTGGCACCGAGACGGCGCTCACCATGCTCGGCGACAACCCGCGGCTCAACCTGTTCGCCGAGACCGGCGGCAAGGACGCCACGATCGTGACGGCGGTGTCCGATCGCGACCTCGCGATCAAGCACATCCTCCACTCCGCGTTCGGCCACTCGGGCCAGAAGTGCTCGGCGACTTCGCTCCTGCTGCTGCAGGCCGAGGTGTACGACGACCCCGCCTTCCGGCGCGGGCTGTGCGAGGCGGTGCAGAGCCAGAAGGTCGGATCCTCCTGGGAACTCGATACCAAGATGGGGCCGATGATCCGGCCGCCGTCGGGCGACCTCGAGACCGCGCTCAAGGTGCTCGAGCCCGGCGAGGAATGGGCCGTGATGCCCCAACCCGTCGACGGCAATCCCTGCCTCTGGACCCCCGGCGTCAAGTACGGCGTGCGTCCCGGCAGCTACACGCACATGACGGAGTTCTTCGGCCCGGTGCTGGCCGTCATGCGCTTCGAGAACCTGGGCGAAGCCGTGGCGCTGGTGAACCAGACGGGCTACGGCCTCACGAGCGGCCTCGAGAGCCTCGACGAACGCGAGTGGGACTACTGGAAGCGCCACATCCGCGCGGGCAACCTCTACATCAACCGGGTCACGACCGGCGCGATCGTGCTGCGACAACCGTTCGGCGGCATGGGCAAGTCCGGCTTCGGTCCGGGCATGAAGGCGGGCGGCCCGAACTACGTCGCACAGTTCATGGACTTCGAGGACGTCGGCTCGCAGGACGCGGACGACATGCCGCAGTCACCGACGCTCGCGGCGCTGTGCCGGGGCATGCAGTCGAGCCCGCAGGAGGGTGACTCTCGCATCGTCGGCGCCGTGCTGAGTTACCAGCGGAACCAGCGCGAGGAATTCGGCGTCGAGCACGACCACTTCAGGCTCGTCGGGCAGGACAACGTGCGGCGCTACCTGCCGGTCGGGAGCGTGCGGGTCCGCGTGCACCCGGACGACACCGCGTTCGACCTCTTCGCCCGCGCCTGCGCCGCGCACGTTGCCGGCTGCCGCGTGGTCATCAGCACGCCGCCGGGCCTCGACTCCCCTGCCGTCCGGCGGCTCGAGGCGCTGACCGAGTCATGGGCCGCTTCGATCGAGTTCGTCGAGGAGACCGACGCGCAGCTCGCGGAAGCCATCGGCGCAGGCCAGGTGGATCGCGTCCGCTACGCGGCGCCGGACCGGGCGTCGCTCGAGGTGCTGCGGGCCGGCAACGCGGCCAACGGCTGCATCGTCAGCGTGAAGGTGTCGGCCGAGGGACGGCTCGAGCTGCTCTGGTACGTGCGCGAGCAAAGCATCAGCACCGACTACCACCGCTACGGCAACCTCGGGGTCAGGGCCGACGAGGAGCGCGCGCCGGTCGCGTAGAATGCCGCGCGTCCGCACCACGGCGATCCACGGGAGAACAGCGAATGTCGGGCGAAGAGATCATCCAGGGCGTGCGCGTGACCGTGGAATGGGCGGCGCTCGGCATCGAGGTCCTCGGCGCGCTCATCATCGTGGCCGGGGTGCTGCGCGTCGCGATCACTCGCGGCACGGTCCGGTTCCTGTTCCAGCTGGACAAGTTCGACGCCTACGAGACATACAAGCAGCAGATCGGCCGCTCACTGCTGCTGGGCCTCGAGTTCCTGGTCGCCGGGGACGTCGTGCGCACCGTTGCGCTCGCGCCGACCGTCGGCAACGTCGCGGCACTGGGCCTGCTGGTGCTCGTACGGACCTTCCTCAGCTGGTCGCTCACCGTCGAAATCGACGGTCGCTGGCCATGGCAGAAAAAGAGCACGTGACGCAATTCCTGGTGCGTCGAGCGCCCGCAGGGACCCGCGCCCCGGCGACTATTTCGCGGACGCGGCGACCTCGGTGAACCGCAGCGGCTCCGCAAACGGCTTGACGCCCAGTTCGGTGAACACCTCGCTCGGGTAATAGACCCTGTCGCCCTTCATCACCATCGCGATCCGGCGAATGGTGCCGATGTCGCGCGTCGGATCCCCGTCCACCAGGACCAGGTCGGCGGCCTTGCCCGGGGTCACCGAGCCGCGGTCGCCGAGCACGCGCGCATACTTCGCGGCGTTCCAGGTCGCGACCTGCAGCGTCTGCGCCGGCGTCAGTCCCGCCTGCACGTAGAGCTCGAACTCGCGCTGCAGCGTGAAGCCCGCCAGCCCGTCGGTGCCGGCCACGAGCGGCACGCCCGCGCGATACATCATCCCGACGAACTCGATGCACTTCTGGTACGACTTCTCGTAGCGCGCCGCCGTCGCGTCGTCCGGGATGTTCATCTCGGCGACGCTGAACGAGCGCCGCACGTCGGGCGGCATGTGATCGGCGACCGCGGCAAAGGCCGGAGACAGCTGGCCCGGGCGCTGGCGGATGAAGTCGAAGGCGGTCAGCGTCGGGTCCACGACGACCGGCTTCGCGAGCAGTGACTTGAGGAAGGCCTGCACCGGCGCCGAGTCGAGGTCGAGACCGGCGGCCTGCTCGGCCACGAGGTAGAAGCGCTCGAGCGTGCGCGTGTCCGTCGTCGGCTTGACGAAGAAATTGAGCAGCAGCTGGTTGATGTGCTGGATCTCGTCGTAGCCGAGATCGACGACGTCCTGCGCGCGCAGGAACGCAGGGACGTGCCCGCTGACGCGCAGGCCACGCTCGTGGGCGTAGGCGATGGTGTCGCCGAGGATGTCCCTGGGGAACGAGTTGTAGACCTTGATCTGCGGATAGCCGCGCTGGGCGTACCAGTCCACGGCGTCCTTCGCGCCCTGCAGGTCCTTGATGACGAATCCGCCGCGGGCCGCGTACTGGCTCTCGCCCTCGATGAAGCCGGCAGGGACGATGCGCGGCATCATGAGCGTGCCAGCGCGCTCTTCGCTGATCATCTGCTGCAGGTTCGCGTTGTCGTTCGCCATGTCGCGCGCGGAAGTGACGCCGGTCGCGATGTGCAGCCCGCCGTCCCAGCGCTGCAGGTGCGTGTGCATGTCGAACAGGCCCGGCAACAGCACGCGACCGCCGGCGTCGAGCACCTGCCCGGCACCCTCGGCCTGGCTGCCCGCCGGCAGCACTTCGCTGATCCGCCCCCGGTAGACGTACACGTCGGAGGGCTCGCCGAGCGTCGCATGCTCGCTGTCGAAGACGCGCGCGTTGCGGATGACGGTCAGGCCCGGCAGCGGATGCCCGACGCGCTTCTCGAGATCCACCAGCGCCGCGGCCTCCGCCTTCACCTGCTCGGCCTCGAGCGCGGCACCGTTGTCCTCCCATCCCTCCTCGACCAGGCGCAGGAAGCCCGGGGCGATGAATGCAAACAGCCGCGGGTCCGTGCCGGTCGTCGCCCACAGGAACTGCGGCGTAAACCCGACGCCGGTCAGCATGACGAGCTGCACCTGCCGCGTCTCCGACCCGCGCTTCAGCTGTGTCTCGCCGAGCCTGCGAATGGTCAACGTGCCGCTCGGAATCAGCGGCAGCTTGCCGTCGGCTCGTTTGGCCAGCGCGCCGAGCGCAACCGAGGCGCCGTCGGGCGTGCCGCCCAGCGACGAGTAGAGCGCCGTGCCTTCGACCCTCACGCTGCCCTTGTCGGACGTCGTGTGCCAGCGGGCCTCGTCGCCCTTGCGCACGAACGTCTCGTCCACCTTCGCGCCGAACGTCGTCTTGCCCGCGGCCTTGTACTCGGCGTACGTGCCGTCGGGAGCGAGCCGATAGACCTCCTTGATCTCCGGGCCGCGCCCGTTGGTCTTGAAGACGAAATCCACCTTCGTCACGCCGTCGTCGCCACGCGTGACCACCTGGTGTCCAGACACCGTGCCGTCCGCGACTTGCGCCACGTAGCGCAGCGTCTCGGCGGCCTGTGCCGTGGAGACCGCGATGCAGCCAAGCAATGCGATCACGCGGCGATGGCGCATCTTGCGGGCGATCGAGGACGTGATTGCGCAGTTGTTCTTCTTCAAGGACATCTCCCCTGGCTGGCATGCAGCGTACGAGTCGCGCATCATGCCGAGGCTCGCGAACGAAGGGAATGGGCCACATGAATGCAGGCATTTCGCGGCGCTCGCTGCTGGCGGGGGCCGTCGCATCGGCGCTCGCCCTAGAACTGCCATGGCAGTCCGCAGGGGCTTCCGCGTGGTCCCGCTACGCGGAGACGATCGTCATCGACGGCTGCGGTGCGCCGGGCAACGGCGACTCGGACACGAGCGCGGCCCTGAGCGCGGCACAGGTCGGGGACGTGCGCGCCTCCGGCCTCACCGCCATCTGCGTGACCGTGGGCAGCGTGGGCAACGAGCCGGCCGACGCGGCGTTTGCGCGCGCCGTGTCCGACATCTCCTACTGGGAAAAGCAGATCGACCTTCATCCCGACGTCCTGGCTCGCGTGCGCGGCGTGGCCGACATCGATGCGGCCAGGAGGAACCGCCGGACGGGACTGGTGTACGCCTTCCAGGACGGGGTCGCGTTCGAATCCGACCTCGCGCGCCTCGAGGTCTTCCATCGGCTGGGCGTGCGGATGATCCAGCCCACCTACAACCGCCGCAATCTCCTGGGCGACGGCTGCCTCGAGCCCGCGAACGCGGGACTGAGCCTCGCCGGCGTCGAGGCCGTGCAGCGCATGAATGCGCTCGGCATCCTCGTGGACCTGAGCCACTGCGGGCGTCGCACGGCGGCCGATGCGATCCAGGCGTCGAGCAAGCCGGTCGTGTTCTCGCACACCGGCTGCGCGGCGCTCGCGGATCATCCGCGCAATCGCACCGATGCGGAATTGCGGGCCGTCGCCGACAAGGGCGGGGTCGCCGGCATCTACTTCATGCCCTACCTCGACGTGGGGCGCCAGGCGACGGCCGCGGAGGTGATCCGCCACCTCGACCACGCCATCGACGTGGCCGGCGAAGACCACGTCTCGATCGGGACCGACGGCGGCGTCTCGCCCGAAGTGGCGGACGAGGCCTACCGCAAGCGCTTTGCCGAGATCACCCGCACGCGCCGCGCGAAAGGCATCGCCGCGCCAGGAGAAACCGAGGACGGCTACCTGTTCGCATCGGACCTGAACACGCCGCGGCGCCTCGAGACGCTCGCGACCCTGCTCTCGGCGAAGGGCTACCCGGACGCGCGCATCGAGAAGCTGCTCGGCACGAACCTGCGTCGCGTGTTTGCCGCCACCTGGGGGACCTGACCTCCGATGACGAGGACCGCCGCGTTCAGGCGCGGCGCGGGAAGATCGCGGCGAGCGCGTCCCCGAGGTCCGGGTAGCGGAAGCGGAAACCCTCGTCGAGCAGGCGCTTCGGCAGCATCCGGTCGCTCACCAGCAACAGCTCCGACATCTCGCCGAACAGCAGCTTGAGCGCTGCCTCCGGCATCGGCAGCACAGTGGGCCGCCCGAGCGCCCGGCCGAGTGCGCGGGTGAATTCGGCGTTCGTGACCGGATTCGGTGCGCTCAAGTTGTATGCGCCACGAGACTGCGGATTCTCGAGCAGCCACCGGCATGCCTCGGCCGCGTCCTCGCGATGGATCCAAGGGAAATAGTGCCGACCGGAGCCCAGCCGCCCGCCGGCACCGGCGCGGAATGCCGGCAGCATCTTCGCGAGCGCGCCGCCGTCGCGGTCGAGGACCACGCCGATGCGCATCGTGCAGACACGGACGCCGAGCGCAGTCGCCTTGCCGGCTTCGCGCTCCCATGCCGCGCAAAGCTCGTGCGTGAAGCCCGGCGTCGGCGCGGTGTCCTCGGTGATCGGACGGTCGCCCTGCTCGCCGTAATAGCCCACCGCCGACGCCGACACCAGCACTCCGGGCGGCCTTGCCGCGCTGCCCATCCACTCGACGAGCCGCGCGGTCGTCGCGACCCGCGACTCGAGCAGCAGCTTCTTGCGCGCGTCCGTCCAGCGCGCATCGCCGATCGGTGCACCCGCGAGGTTGATCACGGCGCCGAACTGTCGCGCATCGAGGTCGCGGAGGTCGGTGACGGCGTGCGCGACGCCCGCTGGCAGCCGAGGGTTGGGCTGTCGGGTCAGGATCACGACCTCGTGCCCCGCATCCGCGAGCCGCGGGCACAGGGCCTGGCCCACGAATCCCGTACCGCCCGTGATCAGAACGCGCATCTCGATGCCTGGCCTGCTCGTGTGTGCCCGGGGTCCCGCCGGCAGCCGGAGGGCCGCGCACAGCGTACCTGACAGGTCGCAGCCGCGACGCAATCGGATTCACCGTACATCGAGTAGCAGGCGACCGGCGGTATCATCCGGGCAGGTATGCCGCCGGAGAGACTGGAGCGATGACGTGGTGACGCAAGGGCCGACGGCCGTGACCCGGCTCCGGGGCGTCAACCTCGGCGGCTGGCTGGTCCTCGAGAAGTGGATGGCGCCGAGCGTCTTCGCCGGCCTCGAGGCCACCGACGAGACGACATGGTGTGTCGAACTCGGCCGCGACGCCGCGCCACGATTGCGAGCGCACTGGGACCGGTTCATCACGCGCGATGATTTCGCCTGGCTCGCCGATGCGGGCATCAATGCGGTGCGGCTGCCGATCGGTCATTGGGTCCTCGGCCCGCCGTATCCATACCACCCGAAGTACGGTGGCGATCCGCATCCGTTCGTCGAAGGCGGCATCGACGTCGTGGATCGCGCGATCGAATGGGCCCGGGAGTTCGGCCTGCGCGTCGTGCTGGACCTGCACGCGGCGCCCGGTTGCCAGAATGGCTTCGACAACGGCGGCATC
>VEPJ01000109.1:0-3059 GCA_012026925.1 Gammaproteobacteria bacterium
TGTGCGTCAGCGGTGGCATGTTGATCCGCTTCATGTCGCCGTCGACGCGGATCATCGGCGGCACGCCCGACGAGAGATGCAGGTCGGAGGCCTTGTTCTTGACGGCGAACGCCAGTAGCTGGGCAATGTCGACGGCCATCGGGACTCCCTATAGACCGCGCCCCGGTCCGGGACCGGGCAGTTCTCGCGGACGGCCGCAGTATAGATCAGGCCCTCGTACCCCAATATGTTAACCGCTCCGCAGTTCTCGCCCGCGAGGCTGGCCGCCGTGCGGGCCCGGATCGAGGCCGCCGCCCGCAGTGCCGGCCGGGACCCCGCGGAGGTGAGATTGCTGGCCGTCAGCAAGCAGCAGCCGGCCGACGTCGTCCGCGCGGCGGCCGAGGCCGGGCAGCGCGAGTTCGGCGAGAACTACCTGCAGGAGGCCCGGGCGAAGCTCGCGTCCCTGCGCGACCTTTCGCTCTCCTGGCACTTCATCGGCCAGCTGCAGGGCAACAAGACGCGCGAGGTGGCCGAGGATTTCCAGTGGGTGCACACGCTCGACCGCGGCCGGATCGCGCAACGCCTGAACGACCAGCGCCCGCACCATGCGGGGCCGCTCGACGTGCTGCTGCAGGTGAAGCTGGCGGAGGAAGCCGGCAAGGGCGGCGTCTCACCCGACGAGATCGACTCACTGGCGGAGATCGTCGCAGGCCTGCCGCGCCTCAGGCTGCGGGGGTTGATGTGCATCCCGCCCCCCGAGACTGAGGTCGAGCGGCAGCGCGCGTGGTTCCGCCGTACACGCGAACTCGCCGACGACCTCAACCGGCGCGGGCACTCGCTGGACACGCTTTCCATGGGCATGAGCGCGGACCTCGAAGCCGCGGTCGCCGAAGGTGCGACCATCGTCCGCATCGGCACGGCGGTATTCGGGCCGAGGGATTGAGGGAGGAAGCAACGATGCGCATCGCCTTCGTCGGCGGCGGACACATGACCACGAGCCTGGTGGGCGGACTGCTGCGGCGCGGCACCACGGCCGGCTCGCTCCGGGTCTCGGATCCCGTGCCTGCCCAGCTCGAGCGGCTGGCGCGGGACTTCGGCGTCCGCGGCACCGGCGACAACCGGGAGGCCATCGCGGACGCCGATCTAGTCGTGCTGGCGGTGAAACCGCAGGACATGGCGAGCGCCGCACGGGGCATATCGCGCGAGCTGTGCGGGCGACGCCGCGTCGTCGTCTCGATCGCTGCGGGCATCCGGCTGGCGGACCTGGCCCGGTGGATCGGTGAAGGCATTCCGACGGTGCGCGCCATGCCGAATCGCCCCGCGCTGATCGGCGCCGGGATCACTGCACTCTACGCCGGCGATGGCGTCAGCAAGGACGACCGCGACGCCGTGGACGCACTGATGTCGGCGGTCGGCGAGACGGTCTGGCTCGACCAGGAGTCGCAGATGGACGTCGTCACGGCCGTCTCCGGCAGCGGCCCCGCGTACTTCTTCCTGCTGGTCGAGGCGCTCGAGTCCGCCGGGATGGCGCACGGCCTGCCGCAGGAGACGGCGCGCCGGCTCGCGGTCGCCACGGCGCTGGGCGCCGGCCGGATGGCGGCGGAAAGCGGCGTCGCGCCCGCGATCCTGCGCGAGCAGGTCACCTCCAAGGGCGGCACGACGGCCGCCGCGCTCGAGGTGCTCGAGGAGAAGGCGGTGCGTGCTATTTTCCACCACGCCGTCGAGGCAGCCACACGGCGTTCGGCGCAGCTCGCGGTCGAATTCGGCGGCAAGTGAAACCATGGCAGCGATCCTCTTCGTCCTGAACGCGCTCCTCACGCTCGTCGTCGTCGCCTTCTTCCTGCGGCTGGTGATGCCGCTGGTGCGCGCCGACTTCCGCACGCCGCTCGGCCAGGCGGTGCTGCGATTCACCGATCCGCTGGTCAAGCCGCTCAGGAAACTGCTGCCCCCGGCCGGCAAGCTGGACGTCGCCTCGATCGTGGCCCTGGTCCTCGTCCAACTCGGGGGTACGGCGCTGGTGCGTTTCGTGGCGGGCGCGGGATTCGCGCCCGGGCCGGTCGTCGCCGCGGGACTCCTGGCCCTCGCGGGCACCGTCCTGCAGTTCTACAGCATCGCCGTACTGGTGCAGGCGCTGCTCAGCTGGGTATCGCCCGGCGCGTACAGCCCGGCCACGCAACTGCTCGACCGGCTCTGCGCTCCGCTGCTCGCGCCCGTGCGCAAGGTCGTCCCGCCGCTCGGGGGCCTCGACTTCTCGCCCGTGATCGTGCTGATCGGGCTGCAGGCGCTGCAGATCCTGCTGCACTGACCGATCCGATGGGCGCCGGCAGACGCGACGGCAGCGACCTCGTCATCGACGTCCGGGTGCAACCCCGCGCTTCGCGCAGCGAGTTCGCCGGCGCGTTCGGCGACCGGCTGCGCATCCGGCTCCAGGCACCGCCCGTGGACGGCAAGGCGAACGCGGCGCTCATCGAGTTCCTGGCCGAGGCGTTCGACGTGCCGCGCGCGCGGGTCGAGATCGAGCGCGGGTTCGCGGGACGGGACAAGCGCGTACGCATCCGCGGCGCCGGTCCTCTCGCAGCGCACACAAGAGCGCTAGTCGGTTGCGAATGAGCCGCAAAACTAGCGCCCCGCCCCGCTGTCTATAGGAATATAGTTCTCTGGCGCCCTTCGCTGGGCAGACAGGGGGATACGACGATGACGAATCGCGTCGCGTGCCTTTTCCCGTTGCTGCTGGCCTGCACGATGCTCGCGCTCACGGGCTGCGGGCGGGGAGGTCCCGCGCCGAGCCGGGCGCAGACCGCCCAGCCGAGCGAGCCCAGTTTCCAGACGTTCGGCGACTTCGAGGTGCACTACAACGCGCTTCGCACCGACGAGCTCACGCCCGAGGTCGCGCGTGCGTACGGGATCGAGCGCAGCTCGAACCGCGTGATGCTCAACGTCTCGCTGCTGCGCAAGAACGCGGACGGCAGCACGACGCCGGTCGACGGCAAGGTGACCGTCACGGCATACAACCTGAACGGCCAGCTGAAGGACCTGCAGGTGAGGCGCATCGCCGAGGGCTCGGCGATCTACTTCTTCGG
>VEPJ01000109.1:3082-3360 GCA_012026925.1 Gammaproteobacteria bacterium
TTAAACACGCAGTGATCTTGTGCTATTTTCCAGCGCGCGATCGATTGACACGGGTCCTGCGCCCCGCGACCCATCCACAGGAGACGTTTAAATGGCAAAGAAGAGTTCAGCACCGACCAAGTCCGACATCCTCGCGACGATCTCGAAGGACACCGGGCTGTCGAAGAAGCAGGTCAGTGCGGTTTTTGATTCGCTCCACGGCGTGATCAAGAAGAGCCTGAAGGCGCACGGCCTGTTCACGCTGCCGGGCCTCGCGAAGATGAAGGTCGTCAAGAAGC
>VEPJ01000016.1 GCA_012026925.1 Gammaproteobacteria bacterium
ACCTCGGCGTCGCTGCCGGGCTTCCAGTAGCGTTCGAAGTCGAGCCCCGTGCGCCGGCAGTAATGGAGGAAACTGCCGAGGTAGCCGATCGGCGCGTCGAGCCAGACGTAGAAGTACTTGCCGGTCTCGCCGGGAATCTCGAACCCGAAGTAGGGGGCGTCGCGCGATATGTCCCAGTCGCGCAGCCCCGCGGAGAACCACTCGCCGAGCTTCGCGGTGACGGCGGCCTGCAGGCGACCCTCGGCTCCGGTCCATTCG
The DNA here is from genome assembly GCA_012026925.1 of Gammaproteobacteria bacterium. Classification (GTDB taxonomy): domain Bacteria; phylum Pseudomonadota; class Gammaproteobacteria; order Steroidobacterales; family Steroidobacteraceae; genus RPQJ01. The sequence goes on from VEPJ01000016.1 coordinate 259, forward strand.
CGCAGCATCGGCTCGAAGTCGCCGAGCCGGAAGAACAGGTGCTCCGACTCGCGCTGCACCGGCGTCGTGCCGCTCACGACGGACACCGGGTCCTTGAGGTCGGCCGGCGTGTACGTCGCGCCGCAGGCCTCGCAGCTGTCCCCGTACTGGTCCGGCGCGCCGCAGCGCGGACAGGTGCCGCGGACGTAGCGGTCCGGCAGGAACATCTTCGCCTGCTCGTCATAGGCCTGCCGGATCGTCTCGCGGCGGACGTGGCCGCCCTCGAGCAGGCGCGCGTAGACGCGCTCGGTCATCTCCCGGCTCTCGGCCGAGTGCGTCGTGTGGAAATTGTCGTAGGAGATGTCGAAGCCGCCGAAGTCGCGGCGCTGCTCGGCACCGACGCGCTCGATGAGTTCCTCGGCCGTGGTCCCTTCCTGCCGTGCCTTGAGCATGATCGGCGTGCCGTGCGCGTCGCTCGCGCATACGAACAGGCAGTCGTGGCCGCGCATCCGCTGGAAGCGCACCCAGATGTCCGTCTGGACGTGCTCGACCATGTGGCCGAGGTGCGGCGCCCCGTTCGCGTAGGGGAGCGCGCAGGTGACGAGGATCGTGCGGCGGGTCGGTGGGGTCATGGGGCGTCGGCCGGCGGGCAGGGCGGAGGATTATGCCATGCGCCGGGCGGCGCCCCCGGTCGGGTCGGGGCGGGGAGCGGGCTCGGCCCATGTCCTTGAGCTGCTCGAAACGCTGCTTGTTGATGGACTTCTCGTAGGCGGAGCGGCCCGTGATCAGGCCCTTGTCGAGCAGTTCCTGGATCGCCGAGTCCATGGTGCGCATGCCGAACTGCCCGCCGCTCTGCATGGTGTTCTCGAGCTGGTCGAGCTTGCCCTGGCGGATCAGGTTCGACACCGCCGGCGTGTTGATCAGCACCTCGAGCGCCGCTACGCGCCCGTGCTTGTCCGCACGCTGGATGAGTTGCTGCGAGATCACGCCGCGCAGCGACGTCGAGAGCATCGTGCGCACGTGTCCCTGCTTGTCGGCGGGGAAGGCGTTCACGATGCGATCCACCGTGGCGGCGGCGCCGTTCGTGTGCAGCGTGCCCATCACGAGGATGCCCATCTCGGCGGCGGTGACCGCGATGCTCATCGTCTCGAGGTCGCGCAACTCGCCGACCAGGACCACGTCCGGGTCCTCGCGCAGGGCCGAGTGCAGCGCCTCGGCGAAGCTCGGGCTGTGGATCCCCACCTCGCGCTGGCTCACGAGGCAGTTCCTGCGCGGGTGAACGAACTCGATCGGATCCTCGATGGTGAGGATGTGGCCCTTCACGCGCGCGTTGATGTCGTCGATCATCGCCGCGAGCGTCGTCGACTTGCCGGAACCCGTCTTGCCCGTCACGAGGATCAGGCCGTTGTTCGTCCGGCAGAGACCGCGGACCGCCTCGGGCATGTTGAGCTGCTCGAGCGTCAGCGCCTTGGACGGGATCGCCCGGAACACCGCGCCGAGTCCACCGATGTGCCGGAAGACGTTGACGCGGAAGCGCGACACGCCCGGGATCGTGTAGGCGAAGTCGGCGCCGTCCTTCTCCTCGAGCCGCTGCAGTGCGCGGCGCGTCATGACCTCGGTGAGCAGTTCGCGGACGAAGTCCTGGCCGAGGCGCTCCTCCCGCAGCGTCTGCAGCTCGCCGTAGAGGCGGATGCGCGGCGGGTCGCCCGCGACGAAGTGCAGGTCCGAGCCGTTCCTGGCGAGGACCTCGCGCAGGAACTCGTCGATGCGGCGCGTCGGCTGCTGGGCGCCCGTGCCGCCGGCCGGGTTGGCTGCGGTGGTCATCCGAGACCCTGCGTGACGTCGGCCTTGAGGATCGCCGTGCCGTCGGGGATGTAGCGGGTGAACGGCCGCTTGTCCTGCGCGTACGCGAAGGCGTCCTCGGGATCGACCTCGCGCGCCTGGACGGCGGCGAGCAGCGACTGGTCCATGGTCTGCATGCCGAGTTCCTTGCCGGTCTGCAGCTGCGACGGGATCATGTGGGTCTGGTCCGTCATGATCAGCTTGCCGATCGCGCGGTTCATGACCATCACCTCGCAGACCGCGCGGCGGCCGCGCAGGTCGGGCGTGCGCACCAGCACCTGGGTCAGCACGCCGATCAGGCTCTGGGAGAGGAAGCTCTTGGTCTGCTCGCGCTCCTCGGCGGGCAGGGCGTCCACGACGCGGTCGATCGTCTTGACGGCGCTGGTCGTGTGCAGCGTGCCGAGGACCAGGTGCCCGGTCTCGGCGGCCGTCATCGCCCAGCGCACGGTGTCGGCGTCGCGCAACTCGCCCACGAGGATCACGTCGGGGTCCTCGCGCATCGCGGCGCGCACGCCCTCGGAGAACGAAGGCAGGTGGGTGTGGAGCTCGCGCTGGATCACCTGCGACATCTTGCTCCGGTGCACGAACTCGATCGGGTCCTCGAGGCTGATGATGTTGAGGCGCCGCGTCCGGTTCAGGTGGTCGATCATCGCGGCGAGCGTGGTGGACTTGCCCGTGCCCGTCGAGCCCGTCACCAGCACCATGCCCTGGTGGTAGTCGCAGAATTTCTTCACGACATCCGGGAGGCCGAGCGAGTCCAGCGCCGGCGGGTCGTTGGGGATCGCGCGGAACACGGCTCCGGCACCCGTGTCCTTGCGGAACACGTTGACGCGGAATCGGCTGCCGTCGGCCGAGACGTACGAGAAGTCGATGTCGTGGCCCTTCGAGTAATGTTCCTTCTGGGTGCCAGTCAGGATCTCGAGCACATAGCTCTCGAGCTCGGCCTCGGCGAGGTCGCGGAACTTGATCGGCAGCAGGTCGCCGTTCATGCGCAGCATGGGCGGCACGCCCACGGCGAGGTGCACGTCGGAGCAGCCTTGCGCGGCGCCGAGCTTCAGGAATGCGTCGATGCGTGCCATGGCCGGGCCGTGCTCAGAGGTAGCGCTCGAGGGCCGAGCGCATCTCGTCCATGCTCTGGAAGCGGCGCGCCTTGTCCACTGCCATTGCCTTCATGACGATCTCCGACAGTCCCGGCGGGACCTGCGCGTTGACCTCGATCGGCGGTTTCGCCTTGCCCTGCACGTGCTGGTACATGACCGCCATGTGGTCGCCGCGGTGGT
>VEPJ01000048.1 GCA_012026925.1 Gammaproteobacteria bacterium
CCCCGCCCCCCCGCGGCGCATGCGCGAGGAGCTCGGCGTGACGCCGCGCTATCCCGACGTGGCGTCGGGCATCGCGGCGAGCCTGGCGGAAATGCGCGCGCACGAGTGACCGCGTCGGCTATCCTTGCACCATGCGGCTCGCGTTCACGAAGATGCATGGACTCGGCAACGACTTCATCGTCTTCGACGCCGAACGGCCCGAGCAGGTCCCCTCGCCCGAAGCGCTGCGCCGCCTCGCCGACCGCCGCACGGGCATAGGTTTCGACCAGGCCCTCGTCCTGTCGCCGCCGCGACGCGACGGCACCGACGTCTATTACCGGATCTTCAACGCCGACGGTACCGAGGTCGAGCAGTGCGGCAACGGCGCGCGCTGCATCGCGCGCCTGGTCGCGACGCGCGCCGCGCGCCAGGACCGACCGCTCGCGATGGACAGCCCCGCCGGCATCGTGAAGGCGCAGCTGCGGCGCGATGGACGGGTGTCCGTCGCGATGGGCGTTCCCGACTTCGACCCGCGCTCGCTCCCTTTCGAGGCCGAGCGCGAGGCCCCGACCTACCGCATCGACCTGCCGGGCGGCCCGGTCGAGTTCGGCGCCGTCTCGATCGGCAACCCGCACGCCGTGATCCGCGTGCGTTCCGTGCAGGATGCCCCGGTGGACAGCGTGGGAGCGGCCATAGAGAATCACCCGCGTTTTCCGCGGCGGGTGAACGTCGGGTTCCTCGAGATCGTCGCACCCGACCACGTGCGGCTGCGCGTCTTCGAGCGCGGCGTGGGCGAGACCCAGGCGTGCGGCACCGGCGCGTGCGCGGCGGTCGCGGTGGGACGCCGGCACGGGCCGCTCGCGGAAGAAGTGCGCGTCGACCTCCCGGGGGGAAGGCTGATCGTGCAGTGGCCCGGGCCGGGCGAGCCCATCTGGCTCACCGGACCGGCCGAGACGGCCTTCGAGGGCCAGGTGGACATCTGAGATCGCGCAAGGGAGAGGACCATGAACAAGCAGCCGATTCGCGGGACCGAGCCGGGTTCCCTCGCCGAGGAGCAGATCGGCGAATACCTCGTTGCGCATCCGGAGTTCTTCGAGCGCCATCCGGGCGTGCTCGCGAGGCTGAGGCTGCCGCACCAGCGCGGCAGTGCCGCGGTCTCGCTCGTCGAGCGGCAGGTGCTGGTGCTGCGCGAGAAGCACGCCACCCTCGAGCAGAAGCTGCAGGAACTGATCGAGAACGGCCGCTCGAATGACGCGATCATGGACCGCGTGCACCGGCTCACGCGCCGGCTGCTGCGCGCCCGCGACTTCGCCGCGTCGATCAGCGCGGTCGAAACATCGCTGCGCGAGGACTTCGGCGCGTCGCGCTGCCTGCTGCTGCTCACCGACCCCTCGCTCCCCGGCCTCGCCGGGTACCAGAACCCGCACGTGCGCGTGGTGCCGCGCGGCAGCGCCGAGCTGAAGATCTTCGAGACGTTCTTCGAATCCGCGCGGCCCCGCAGCGGGCAGATCCGCGACACGCAGCGCGACTACCTCTTCGGGACCGAGGGCGGGCCGGTGGGCTCGACGGTGCTGATCCCGCTGGGCGAGAAAGCTTCGCTCGGCCTGCTGGCCGTCGCGAGCCACGACACGGAGCGCTACCTGCCGACCATGAGCACCGACTACCTGGTGCGCATCGGCGACGTCGTCACCGAGGCGGTCACGGCCCGCAACGCATGAGCGACGCGCTCGCAGGCGGGGTGACCCGCTTCCTGCAGAGCCTGCGCATCGAACGACGGCTGTCGCCGCACACGGAATCGGCCTACGCGCGCGACCTCGAGTCGCTGCTCGAGTACTGCGCGACCTTGGGGCTCGGCCGCTGGGACGCGCTCGACCCGCAGCACATCCGCAGCTTCGCCGCGCAGTGCCACCGCCGCGGGCTCTCGCCGCGCAGCGTGCAGCGCCGGCTTTCGGCGGTCCGCAGCCTGTTCCGCTTCCTGATCCGCGAAGGCGAGCTGAAGCGCGACCCGGCCGCGGACGTCCAGGCCCCGAAATCGCGCAAGCGCCTGCCCGTCACGCTCGACGCGGACACGATGGCGCGACTCCTCGAGTTCCGCACCGACGATCGCCTCGGGCTGCGCGACAAGGCGATCATGGAGCTCTTTTATTCGTCCGGGCTGCGACTGTCGGAGCTGCTCGGCCTCGACCTCGCGGACCTCGACCTCAGGGACCGCACCGTGCGCGTGCTCGGCAAGGGCCGCAAGGCGCGCATCGTGCCGGTCGGGAAGCACGCGGCCGAGGCCCTGTCGCGCTGGCTCGCCGAGCGCACGACGCTCGCGGACATCGGCGAGCAGGCCGTCTTCGTGGGCGTGAACGGCCGCAGGCTCGGTCCGCGCATCGTGCAGAAGCGCATCGGGCAGTGGGCGCGCCGGCAGGGGCTGCCCGAGCACGTGCATCCGCACATGTTCCGTCACTCCTTCGCCTCGCATCTGCTGGAGTCGTCCGGCGACCTGCGCGCGGTGCAGGAACTGCTCGGCCACGCCAACATCAGCACGACCCAGGTCTACACGCACCTTGATTTCCAGCACCTCGCCCGGATATACGACGCGGCCCATCCGCGGGCCCGGCGGAGAACCACGCCATGACGTCCTTCGATCCCCACGGCACGACCATCCTCTGCGTCCGGCGCGGGGGCCTCGTGGCCATGGGTGGCGACGGCCAGGTGACGATGGGCAATACCGTCATGAAGGGGAACGCGCGCAAGGTGCGGCGCCTGCACGACGGCCAGGTCATCGCCGGTTTCGCCGGCGGCACCGCGGATGCGTTCACGCTCTTCGAGCGCTTCGAGGCCAAGCTGCAGCAGTACGGCAACCTGACGCGCGCGGCGATCGAGCTCGCGAAGGACTGGCGTTCCGACCGCAGCCTGCGACGGCTCGAGGCGCTGCTCTGCGTGGCGGACGCCTCGCACTCCTTCATCATCTCGGGCAACGGCGACGTGATCGAACCCGAGCACGACCTCATGGCCGTCGGCTCGGGCGGCGCGTTCGCCCAGGCCGCCGCGTTCGCCCTGCTGAACGACACGGACCTCGACGCGCGCACGATCGTCGAGAAAGCGCTCGCCATCGCGGCGGACATCTGCATCTATACGAACCGCAACGTGACGATCGAGACCTTGCCCGCCACGCACTGAGCGCCCCGACCCATGTCCTCCATGACCCCCCGCGAGATCGTCCAGGAGCTCGACAAGCACATCGTCGGGCAGTCCGCCGCCAAGCGTGCGGTCGCGATCGCGTTGCGCAACCGCTGGCGCCGCATGCAGGTGGACGAACGGCTGCGCGCGGAGATCACGCCGAAGAACATCCTGATGATCGGGCCGACCGGCGTCGGCAAGACCG
>VEPJ01000228.1 GCA_012026925.1 Gammaproteobacteria bacterium
CCGCGCGCGGTGGTCGAGCGAGCCCTGGCGACGACCCCGTCGTCGCGCACGCTGCATGATCGCGATGGCACTCCGGCCGCGGTGCTCGAGGGCGATGACGTCCATTTCGTTCCGGCGAGTTCGGCGCTCCGCATCCTCGACCGTCGGACGCAGGTCGCACGCGAGCCGCGCACGCCCGACTTCGTCGAGTACGTGCGCCTCGCCGATGGCCTGAAGCACATCTCGTACCTGTCCACGGCGTTCATTCCGAAGGACATCCCGCAGGACGTCGCCGACGCCTGGCGGCTGTACCTGGTGCTCGCGCACTCGAAGCGGCCCGTGGTCTCCGGCGCGTTCACCGCCTGGGGCGTGCCGCGCATGGGCGAAATCATGGCGATGTTCCGCGAGGGACGCGAGGATCTCGCCCGGAGACCGATGGCCATCTTTACGTGCTGTCCGAACACGCCCCTGCGCTGGGGCGAGGACCCGGTCGCGAACATCATGGACTGCGCGGAGTGGGGCATCCCGATCGAGATCGTGCCGGTGCTGCTGCTCGGGATGATCTCGCCCGCGACCACGGTCGGCGCGCTCGTGCTGCACACGGCGGAGGTGCTCTCGGGGCTCACGATCGCGCAGGCAGTCCGGCCCGGCACGCCCGTGATCTTCGGCGGCGCGCCGGCATCCTTCCACATGCAGCTCATGACGAACCCGATGACGGCCGTGGAGGCTCTGCAGCTCTACTGCAGCTACGCCCAGGTCGCGAAGCGCCTGAGGCTGCCGTGCCAGGCCTACATGGCCCTGTCCGACTCCAAGTTCAACGATCCGCAGGCGGGCATGGAAACCGGCGTCGGCGCCTTCCTCGCGGCCTGCGCCGGCATCAACTCGGTGTCCGGCCCCGGCATGCTCGACTTCGTCAACTGTTTCAGTCTCGAGAAGCTCGTGTTCGACGACGAGATCGTGGCCCACGCGAAGCGCTTCGTGCGGCCGGTCGAGGTGCGCGACGACCTGCCGGCGCTCGGCCTGATCGAGGAGCTGGTTCGCGACCAGCACATGCTCACGTCCGAGCACACCCTGGCGCACTGGCCGGAGGAGTTGTACCTGCCCGGCCCGACGCTGGACCGCACGAACTGGGACCAGTGGGGCGAGCAGGGCTCACGCGACTGGCGCGCGCGCGCGAACGAGGTCATCGACGACACTCTCGCCAACTACGAGGTGGAGCCGCTGGAAGGCCGCATGCACGAAGAGATCCAGGGGCTCATCCGCCGTACCTGCCACGAGCCGGGCGTCGAGTTGCCGGCATTCACGGAGAAGGCGCATGGCTGACTACGCGCTGCTGAACCAGCACCTCTTCGAGGGCAGGCACGAAGCGGTGAAGCAGGGCGTGGAGGACGCCCTGGCCGAAGGACGGCCGGCGATGGAGGTGCTCGAAGAGGGCCTGATCGCGGGCATGCGCGTCGTCGGCGAGGACTTCAAGCACAACCGGGTATTCGTGCCGGAGGTGCTGCTCGCCGCCAGGGCGATGAAGAACGGCCTCGCCGTGCTGAAGCCGCTGCTGGGCTCGAAGGGCACGGACTCTGCGCTGTCGGCGACCATCGTGCTCGGCACGGTGAAGGGCGACCTGCACGATATCGGCAAGAACCTCGTCGGGATGATGGCCGAGGGCGCCGGATTCACCGTCGTCGATCTCGGCACCGACACTTCCGCGGAGAAGTTCATCGCGGCCGCCAGGGAGCACCGCGCGCGGATCGTGGGGATGAGTGCGCTGCTCACCACGACCATGGTGTACATGCGTACCGTCGTGCAGAAATTCGAGGAAGCCGGGATGCGCGACGTCAGGCTCTGCATCGGCGGTGCGCCGACCAGCGCCGACTACGCGCGGCAGATCGGCGCGGACGGATACGCGGCCGATGCGGCGAGCGCGGTGGAACTCTTCAAGCGCCTGATCGCGGAACAGGCGACGGTATCGGCGTGACTGCGGCGTCCGCAGCTGCTCCGATGTCCAGCGCGTCCGTCAGCATGGACGGACGCGTCGGCACGGCAGCCCTGGGGCAGACGCTGTTCGATTGCGCCGAGTCGCTCGGCGTCCAGGTGCCGACGTCCTGTCACAAGCAGGGCAAGTGCCGGGAGTGCCTGCTCGAGATCGAGTCGGGGACTGAATGCCTGAGCGAGCCCGCTCCGCAGGAGCGCCACCTCGAGGGGAGGTTCCGGCTCGCCTGCCGCACGCGAATCGTCGCCCCCGGGGCGGTGCGCGCACACACGTTGCGACGCGGCGCGCTGCGAATCGAGACCGCATCGGCCGGGTTCACCGATGCGCGACTGGAGCTCGATCCGGCCGTGACACGCGTGGGTCGGCGGGTCCTGCTCGACGGCGTGTGCATCGCCGAATCGGACGCCCCGTTGCATGGCCTCGCGCTCGACCTGGGAACGACGACGGTTGCGCTGCGCCTGTACGAGCTGGAATCCGGCCGCCTCGTCGCGACCCACTCGTTCGAGAACCCGCAGCGTTTCGGCGGCTCCGACGTGATGGCGCGCATCCATTACGAAGGAACGCACAAGGGCCGGCTGCTGCAGCGGACGCTGCTCGGATACCTGTCGCACTCCATCGAGGCGCTGCCGGTCGATCCGCGCACGATCTACGAACTGGTCGTGGCCGGAAACCCGACCATGCGCGACCTGATGTTCGGTCTCGACGTGCAGGGGCTCGGCGTGCTGCCGTACCAGTCGTCCGCGGAAGCCCGCCTGCGTGCGGGTCGCGCCACGACGACGAGCCTGGACTCGACGGCACCGAAGCTGCGCTTGCCGCTGCACCCGCATGCGCGGGTGCACGGCCTGCCGCTCGTGGGCAGTCACGTCGGCGCGGATGCCGCCGCATGCCTGCTGGCCACCGGGCTTGGCGAGGACGATGCGATCTGCGCCCTCGTGGACATCGGTACGAACACCGAGGTCCTGCTCGGCAACCGCCGGCGCCTGGTCGCGGCGTCGTGTCCCGCGGGCCCGGCGTTCGAGGGCGGCGGCGAGAGCTGGGGCATGCCGGCCCGCGGCGGGGGGAGCGAGCGGGGGAGGGTGGGCGGCGAGGGCGCGGTCGAGCTCGAGGTCATCGGGGGCGGCGTTCCTGCCGGCGTCTGCGGGTCCGGGCTCGTGGACCTGCTCTCCGAGCTGCGGCGCACGGGTCGCATGAATGCCCAGGGCCGCTACGCCGAGGATGCCGGGCCGCTCTTTCTCGACCTGGAGCGCCGGATCGCCGTGACCGAGGCCGACGTGAACGAACTGGCACAGGCCAAGGGTGCCAACGCCGCGGGCCTCGAGGTGCTGGCGGACGTTTACGGCATCGGCCTCGATCGCATCGAGCGACTCTACCTCGCGGGCGGATTCGCGCGGCACATCGACGTGGACGGGGCCTGCCGCATCGGACTCATCCCGGACCTGCCACGCGATCGCATCGTGAAGGTGGGCAATGCGGCGCTCGCGGGCGCATCGGTGGCGTTGCTCTCGCGCCGTCGCCGTGCCGCGCTCGAGGATCTCGTGCGCCGTGTCGAACTCGTGCGACTCGAGGCTCATCGGCAATTCTTCGATTTCTTCGTTCAGGGCTGTCAGTTCGAGCCGTTCGGGGGCGCAACGTGACCGACGCCGAAGTGCTTCGGGTGGCCCCGGCAGAGATCGCGGCCGCTGTGAGCGATCGCGAGTTCCGGCGCCTGATGGCGCTGCCGCGAACGGGTGACCTTCCGGAGGGCGTGCTCCAATCGATGCGCGACGCGCGCCAGTGGTACTCGATTCACGGCGATCCGTTCGTGGCGACGCGACGCGTCGAAGTGGCGGCGATCGGCGCGGCATCGGTGACTCTCGCGACGGGCGCCGCGCTCCCGGGTCGCGCAATCGCCAGCCTGCTTTCGGCGCAGGATTCACACGCAGTCGTTGCAGTCGCCGTGAGCGCTGGTCCGCGGGTCGCCGCCGAGGCCGCGCACTCGTGGTCGGCAGATCGCCCGGATGCCGGCTACGCGCTCGACCGTTTCGCCGCCGCGGTCGCGGAGGGATTGCTGCGCCACGCGTTCACGCGACTCTGCGACTCGTTGCTCCCGGAGCGCGAGCAACTCACGCGGCACCTCTCGCCAGGGTGCGGCCACTGGGACATCGCGCACCAGCGTGACGTCATGGACTTGCTGACGGGCCCCCGGCTCGCGAGACTGGGGCCGATGACTCTGCTGGAATCAGGCGCGTTGGACCCGCAGCATTCCATGCTCGCGGTGTCCGGCGTGACGCGCCACGGCCGCAGCCTGACGCCCGGGGCAGCCTGCCTTGCCTGCGATCTCGATCCCTGCACGCTCCGCCGCATGCCCTTCGCCGGCGACGGAGCCCGACAGCGAGTGAACCCATGACGCGACTCTCCCTGCTCGAAGCCCTCAAGACGCGCGTGCTGCTCGCGGATGGCGCGATGGGCACGCAGCTGCAGCAGGCCGGCCTCGAATCCGGCCACTGTGGCGAGGCGTGGAACGTCGACCACCCTGATCGCGTGCTCGGCATCCAGCGCAGGTATGCCGAGGCGGGATCCGACATCCTGCTCACCAACACCTTCGGGGCGAGCCGCATCATGCTGGACCGTCACGGCGAGGGTGCTCGCACGCCCGACATCAACCGCGCGTCCGTCGGCATCGCGCGCGAAGCGCTCGGCGGCCGTGGCTACGTGCTCGGCGACATCGGCCCCTTCGGCGGGTTGATGGAGCCGTACGGCGACATCGCGCGCACCGAGGTGGAGCGCGCGTTCCGCGAGCAGGCGAAGGCCCTCGTCGAGGGTGGCGCCGACGGCATCATCATCGAGACCCAGACGGCCCTCGAGGAGGTCGAGCTCGCCAACGCCGCAGCGCGGGAAGCCGGCGCGCCGGTCATCATCGCCTCGTTTGCCTTCGACAGGATGGCCGACGAGGACGACGTGCGGACCATGATGGGGATCTCGCCGGAGCAGGCGGCGGAGTTCATGGCGCAGCACGGCTGCCACGTCGCGGGCCTGAATTGCGGCACCGGCGTGGACATGCGCATGGCCGCCGACATCGTGCGCCGCTATCGTGCGGCGTGCGACCTGCCGGTAATGGCGCAACCGAACGCGGGGGCGCCGGTGCTCGAGGACATGAAGGTCGTCTACAAGCAGACGCCGGAAGAGATGGGCGAGGGCCTGCCGGGGTTGCTCGAAGCCGGGCCGCGCATCGTCGGCGGATGCTGTGGCAGCACGCCTGCGCACATTCGCCGGTTCCGGCAGATACTGGATGCCGCGATCGCGGAGGGGCGCGCATGAGGGTGACGATTCCCGTGGACGAGGCGGCGCTCGACGCTTTCCTGCCGCCCGCGAAACCCGATGGCTCGGGCATCGGCGTCAACTACGCGGACCAGGTGCTGAAGCAGCTGAAGCAGACCTTGCAGGATGGGCGCAAGCTCGCGGCGAAGCGGCGCGGCCTCAAGGTCACGGTGACGATCGGCGAAAGCGCGGGTGAGGCCATCATGCGCCGCCTCGAGCATGGCCCTGATCCGCGGACGATCTTCGAACGCGCGCTGGTCGAGGCGGCCCGGGGTGCCGGCGCGACCCTTTCGCGCGAGCCCGGAGTCGTGCACCTCGACTTCTGATCGATCCGTCCAGCACGGCGGCTGGCAGGAGGATGCCGGCCCGGTTGCGCGTGCGGCACGCCTGGGTGTATATACAGACGTATGCTGACTGCCGATTCCGCCGAGTGACTGGTCGGCCGCGCACGCGCCCGTGAGCACCGGGCGCCCGAGTCGACCGACCAGGCGACGCGCGCCCGCCCGGGCGCCCGAGGCGATCGACGCTGGTCTCTGGGGCGACGCCCGCGTCGTCATTCCGCAGCGCAAGCAGCCCATTTCCCTTCGCGTCGACGAGGACGTACTCGATTGGTTCCGGGGCCTCGGTCCCCGCTACCAGTCGCGCATGAACGCCGTGCTGCGCAGTTACATGGTGGCCGTTTCCACGCCGCCGCCTCGACGGCGGCGGCGCTAGAGCCGTGCGCGAACGAGACGCATTCGGCGCGGCGATGTTCCGGTCCTTCCGTTTTCCAGGTGTAGATCACGCAACCGACAGTCAAAGCGGGGTATGAGGACGCCATGAGCGGTACCAGGCTTTCTTCCTACAAGCTGAGTCACGACACGGGTTTTGCGCCGAACCCGTTCTTCGGGACGCTGACCCTCGCGACCGGCGTGCCGGACATCCGGCAGGCCGCCTCCATGGACGACTGGATCGCGGGATTCACGTCGACGCAGCTCTGCGGCGACGCCGTCGGCACCGAGCGACTGGTGTTCCTCATGCGGGTCGAGGAGGTGCTCTCGATCGCGGAGTACTTCGGGGATCGCCGCTTCGCGCGCAAGATCCCCTCGCTGGCGGGCGGCCCCGAAGTGCACCGGCACGGGGACAACATCTACCAGCCGATCTGCGACCGTGCGGCCGTGCCGGAGCACTTCGAGCAACTGCGGAACCTGCACCACTGGGATCACGCGCACGACTGCGAGGACGCGCGCAGCAAGCGCCATGACGTCGGCGGGCGCAGGGTGCTGGTGGCGACGGAATTCGTGTACTTCGGTCGCGAGGCGCTGCAGGTGCCGGACTTCGCGCGGCCCGTCGTGCCGAGGGGCTCGTCGCGGATCGGCGTGCTCACCCGGGATTCCGAGCTGGCGAGGGCGTTCATCGATTTCGCGCTGGCGAGGGCCAGTCGCCCGGTGACCGCCGCGCCGCACGAGTGGCCGGCCAATGACGCCAGCTGGCGTCATTGAGTCCGTCCGCAGGCCGCCATGCGTGGACTGATCGGCTGGCTCGCCGCCTTCCTGGCCGGCTCGTTCGGCTGGTGGCTCGGTGCGAAGGTCGGGCTCGGCACCGCCGTCGTGCTCGGCTCCGTCGGCACCGGGGTCGGCCTGTACTTCGGATACCGCTGGTTCGACGAAAACCTGCGCTGACCCTGTAAAGTGCACGTTCCGGCAACGGGCCGGCACCGGGGTCGAGCCATGCCACTGCTTTACCTTGCGATCGCCATCCTGGCCGAGGTCATCGGCACCTCGGCATTGAAGGCCTCGGACGGGTTCCGCGTCCCGGCGCCGAGTGCGATCGTCGTCGTGGCCTACGCGATCTCGTTCTATTTCCTTTCTCTCGCGCTGCGCACGATCCCGATCGGACTCGCGTACGCGATCTGGTCGGGTGTCGGCATCGTGATCATCTCGCTCATCGGCTGGGCGCTCTACCGGCAGGCCCTGGACGCCGCCGCCATTGCAGGTATCGTCCTGATCGTCGCGGGCGTACTGGTCATCAACCTGTTCTCCAGGTCCATGCCACACTGATTTCCCGGTCCGGGTCCAACTGCAACATGAGCATTCATCCAACCGCCATCATCGAGGAGGGCGCCCGGGTCGGCGCCGGGTGCGTGATTCACGCGCACGCAATCGTCACGCGGCACGCGGTGCTGGGCGACGGCGTCGTCGTGCACCCGTTCGCGGTCGTCGGCGGCGACCCGCAGGACCTGCGTTTCGATCCGTCGACGCGCTCGGGCGTCCGGGTCGGCGACGGCACCGTCGTCCGCGAGCACGTCACGATTCACCGCGCCACGAAGGCCGACGGCTGGACCGAGGTCGGCGCCGGGTGCTTCCTGATGGTCTCGAGCCACGTCGCCCACGACTGCCGGCTTGCAGACAAGGTAATCCTCGCCAACGCGGTGCTGCTGGCCGGGCACGTGCACGTGGGTGCCGGCGCCTTCGTGGGCGGCGGGGCGCTCGTGCACCAGTTCGCCCGGATCGGTGAAGGCACGATGATCGGAGGCGGAGCCCACGTGGCCCGCGACGTGCCGCCGTTCACCCTGATGACGAGGCGCGACGAGCTGATCGGGCTCAACGTGGTCGGCCTGCGCCGGCGCGGGCTGCCGGCCGCAACGTTCGCGGAGCTCAAGCGCGCCTTCCGCGCGGTGAACGTCCCGGTCGGCAACGTGCGCGAGCTTGCGGCGGACGCCTTGTCGACGGGCGGCTACCAGAGTGCGGAGGTGCGCCGCTTCCTCGAGTTCTTCGCCGGTGGCAAGCGCGGTTTCGCCCGCGTCCTTCGCGGGAGCAATGACGAGTCGGCGGGCGACTGACCCCGGTTCCCGCGGTCACGTGTGTTTAAACCAGGAGCAAGGTTCGGTCACAGACATGGCACTCAAAGGTCTCGACGCGGCAATTGCCGACTCACTCTTAGGCGTGGACACGTTGTGGGGCGGCGACGTGATGAACCCTTCCGGCATCGGCCGGTTCATCGCGGACTGCTGGTACTCCGACGAACCGCTGCCTGAAGCCTACACTCATCCGACGGCTGCGGCCCTGCGTGCGAACGGCGGAGTCGGCGCCGACGCTCCGGACGGCGCCTCTGTGGATGCCTACATCGCGACCGTGGACGTCAAGGGCGCGATCTCGCGCGTGATCGCCGAAGGCCGGGCGATCGGCGGGCTGCGCGGTGCGCACCTCGAAGGACTGGGTCTCTGCAGCGAGGTGATGTTCGATCTCGCGATGGAGATGGTGGGCAAGGGTCCGCCGGTCCCCTACGACCGCTGCGTAAGGACGCTCACGGGCTCGTCGCCGCAGCCGTCGCAACCTGCGGAGAAGCGGCGTCGCGTCGCCGAACTCCTCGCCTCGGCTGGTTACCCGTCGAACGGGGACGGGTCCCTGCTCGAGGCCGTGGATGACTGGCGGAATGAGCGCCGGGTCCCGGGCAAGTCGATCGCGGCGCTGGGGGAAGCGTTCATCGCGCAGTACGACGCGCTCTGCGTCCGGAACCTCCTGCCCTGCCTCCCGCGGGAACTCGCCGACGTCCCGCGCGCCAACGTACGCTTCCTGCCGATCGAGAACGCATGGTTCTCGGGCTCGATGAACTACCTCGGCCACGCGCGCAGGCCCGATGGTTCTCCGGAGTACGAGGCAACCTACGAGCTGAATGCCGCGCTCGAGATTTCCGTGCCCGAGTTCCAGCAGCTGGTGACGCACGAAGTCGTCCCGGGGCACGTCACCACGTTCGCGTACCTGCAGAATCTCTACGTGCGCGGGAAGGTCGGCTTCGAGGCGTCGGTGCTCTCCATGAACACGCGCGACGCGGTGCTGTCGGAGGGAATCGCCAACAACGCCATCCTCATCGCGCACGGGGTCACCGAGGTCTCGGACCTGCCGGACCGCGACCTCGAGCTCGGCGTGCTGCTCGCCCTGCTGCAGGACGACGCGAAGAACCAGGCTTCGTACCTCACGTGGAAGGAGGGCGCCGCGCAGCCGGACGTCGCGGCCACGCTGCGACGCGATTTCCTGGTGTCGCTGGAGCGGGCCGACAAGCTCTCGGGCGCCTGGGGCCGCCACCCGCTGCTCGGCCGCATGTACCTGCCTGCGTACAGGGCCGGTACCGAACTCGTGGCGCGCCTGCGGCGCAAGTACCCGCCCGAGGTCGTCCTGCCCGCGCTATACGGCGCCCGCGGCCTCGTGGACGCGCTGACGCTGCCGCGCATGCTCGGCGAGTGACGGTGCGTCCGGCAGCGCTTCGTCCAACGGTCCGGCCACCGGACCGCTACCAGGTCAGGTCGTCGGGGATGACGAAGTCCTTGTAGGGATCGTCCGGCGCAGGCTCGTCGCCCGTGCTCGCCGGCGGCGGCAGCACGGCGCTCGCGTCGCGCTCGCGGATTCGCGCAGCAGCGTCCGCGGGCACGAGGTCGTATTTTCCTTCGCAACGCGCGATCAGCAGCTCGCCCTCCAGGATGCGGCGGCGCAGGCTGGCGTCCACGGGGATGCGGCGGACCTTCCCGCCATCGACGAAGTTGTAGTAGTCGTCGCTTTCGATTCGCGGTACGCGATACTGCTCGACCAGCTGGCGGACCTGTGCGACGCGCGCTCTCGCAGCAGCCTTTTCCTGCTGCTTCCGGTTCAGTTCCTGGTCGCGCGCGGCCTTGGCCGCCGCCTGCTGGCTGGCCGCCGGCGCCGGTGGCTTCGGCGCGCCCCTGGCCTGCTTCGGCTGCTGCCACTGCTGCTGCTTCTGCTGTCGCTCGGCCTGGCGCGCCTGCTTCTCGGTCACGAGTCCCGCCTTCAGCAACTGCTCGCGTAGGGACATGCTCATCGGGCGACCTCGGGCCGGGCGGGGGAACGCAGGCGCGTATCTTACTGAACCGGGACGTTGGCTATCATGTCCGCATGAACACTCTCGGACGCGCATGCATCAGCCTGCTGATGGCACTTGCTGGCGGGACGGCACTGGCGGATGGGACGGCGGACCCCAGGGTGGCTCGCGCCGAGCAGTCCTTCCTCGACGATCTCGATGCGGGCGGCGCAGTCGCCTACATCGAATCCGGCGCAGTCGAGCGATTCGAGGGGCAGGACCTCGCGGCGTGGAAGAAGGCGGCGGCCGGGCGGCGGAAGACCCTCGAGGCGGATCTCCGTGCCCTGCAGCGCGCGAAGCTGTCTGCAGGCGACGCGCAGGCCGTGGCTGCCATGCGCAGTACGCTCGCGGAGCAGGAATCGGATGCCACGACCGCCGGCGCACGGGAGCGGCAGTGCAGGGACGCCCAGCGCCGCGACCTCGACTACGACGCGATGCGCGCGGCCCTCGTCAGCTGCTGGGTCGAGATCGGCAACAAGCTCCAGTTCGAAGGCCGCACGATCGATCGCAGCACGGCGTTGCAGTTGCTGCACGTCGTCGACGAGCCCGTTCGCCGCAAGGCGATCTTCGACGCCTTCCTCCCGGCCTGGACCGCCATCAACGGAAACGACGAGGCCGATAGCCCATATCGACGAATGATCGCCCTCGCGGCTGCGGATGCCAGGCGCAACGGGTCCGAGATCGATGCTGCGGCGCGCGCGATCGGGGTCGAGACGGCGGACGTCGAGCGCTGGCTCGTGCAGGTCCTCGAGGCCTGGGCCGACGCGAGCGGCCCACGGATGGTGGAGCCGTGGGACTATCGTTACTCGAACAGCGCGGCCAACCGGCAGCTCGCGGCCAGGATCCCGGCCGAGGCGCTGCTGCCGGCGAACGAGCGCTTCTATCGCGACCTCGGCGCGGACCTCGGCAGTCTCGGCGTTCTGTTCGATCTTGCGCCCCGGGCCGGCAAGTCCCCGCTTGCATACACCGACTTCGTGACACGTGGACGGCTCGTGGCCGGCGAATGGCGGCGGTCGGTGCCCCGCGTCGTGGGCACGTATCCGTCCGGCGGCCTCTACTCGCTGAACGAACTGGTGCACGAGAACGGCCACGCGGTGCACGTCGCCGCCATCCGCAATCGTCCCGCCTTCATGGACTGGCCGGATACGCTGTTCACCGAGGCCTTTGCGGACGTGCCGTCGTGGAGCGTGCACGAGCCTGCGTGGCAGCGCCGCTACCTCGGGGCCGAGGTGCCGGAGTCGGTGTCACTGCGCGCGCTCTTCAGCGACGTGATGCTCGACATCGCGTGGTCGCTGTTCGAGATGCGCATGCTGCGGGATCCGCTCGCCGACCCGAACGTCGTCTGGACCGACATCACGAGCCGGTACCTGCACGTCGTGCCGCATCCGGAGGTGCCGTGGTGGGCGGTCAGGGTGCAGCTCGTCGGCAATCCCGGCTACATGGTCAATTACGGCCTGGGCGCGATCCTGACCGCGGAAATGCGCGCCCTGACTTCCCGGGAGATCGGGGCGTTCGATGCGGGTAATCCGGCGTGGTACGGCTGGCTCAGCGAGCGCCTGCTGCGCTACGGTTCCGAGCGCGACACGCGGACCCTGATGCAGTCGATCCTCGGTCGGCCCGTCTCGCCCGAGGCGTTGCTGCAGCAGGTCCGCCGTTGCAGGCGCACATAGCCGGCGCCGGCGGGGGCGTGCTAGCTTGCGGTCGATGGGGGAGGGGCACCTGCCGCAGGTCGAGTCGCAGCGCTATCGCCTGTTCGTGCTGGCGATGCTCGTGCTCGTCTACACCTTCAATTTCATCGACCGGCAGATCGTCGGCATCCTCGCGGTGCCGATCAAGGAAGACCTGGGCCTGACGGACACTGAACTCGGCCTGATGGGCGGGTTGGCCTTTGCGCTCTTCTATACCCTGCTCGGAATTCCCATCGCACTGCTCGCCGACCGCGGCAACCGGACGACGATCATGACCGTGGCACTGGTCGTGTGGAGCGCGATGACCGCGCTTTGCGGCTTCGCGCAGAACTTCTGGCAGCTGTTCGCCGCCCGGCTCGGGGTGGGGGTGGGAGAGGCCGGAGGCGTCGCGCCCGCATATTCGCTCGTCGCGGATTACTTTCCTCCCAGGCAGCGGGCCCGCGCACTCAGCGCCTATTCGTTCGGCGTGCCGATCGGCAGCGCGCTCGGGGTCGTGTTCGGCGGTCTCATCGCGTCCCACGTCAACTGGCGCGCGGCGTTCATCGTCGTCGGACTGGCCGGCATCGTCGTGGCCCCGCTGTTCAAGGCCGTCGTGCGCGAGCCGACGCGCGGGGGATTGGACTCCGTCGGTTCCGTCGGGCCGCCGGCCGGCATCGGCGCGGTGCTCCGGGTTCTCTTCGGCAAGCCGTCCTTCTGGGGCCTTGCGCTCGGCGCCGCCGGGTCGTCGATGATGGGGTACGGGCTCTTCTTCTGGCTGCCGTCGTTCTTCGTGCGCAGCTACGGTTTCTCGCTGGTGGACGCGTCGCTGTATTTCGGGGCGATCCTGTTCTTCGGCGGGATCGTCGGGATCTGGTTCGGCGGGGCGCTGGCGGACCGGTTCGGCGCCCGGCGACGGCGCGCACATGCTCTCATCCCGGCGATCGCACTCCTCGCCACCGTGCCGTTCTACGCTGGAGCGGTGATGTCGAGTTCGCTGGCAGTGGCCTTCGTCCTGTTCCTGGTGCCTGCGGCGCTGGGTCTCATGTGGCTCGGCCCGGTCCTGTCGGCCGTCCAGCACGTCGTGCCGCCTCACATGCGTACGACCGCCTCCGCGATCTTCCTGTTCATCAACAACCTGATCGGCCTCGGCCTGGGGACCGTGGTGCTCGGGGCGATCTCCGACGCCTTCCAGGCAAGATTCGGTGCCGATTCGCTGCGCTACGCCATACTGGCCGGCACGTCGTTCTACCTGCTTGCGGCAGCGATCTTCCTGCTGTCGGCGCGCAGGCTCGAGCGGGACTGGGAAGACGTCGCTTCCTAGTCCTGGATGGACACGACGTAGCCGACGTCGGGCGACATGCGGCCGGCATGTACTTCGCGCCAGGTCGCCTGCGCATCGGCCGGACCGCCGACGCGAGTCACCCTCAGCCACTCGTGGCTCGCAGCCACGAAACTCCGCAGCGCCGCGGCGATGCACTCCTGGTACGCGCGGGGCCCCCAGTCCTGCAGGCGCTTCCTGACCTGTGTCGGCGCGAAGAAGAAGGCCGGCCGCGGACCCGGCAAGCCTTCGGCACGCGACGGCGCCTCGTGGTGGCTGCGTCCGATCGCCATGGAGTGCTTGAGCGCGGAGTCGAAGTGGCGATGGACCTGCGCCAGGACATCGCCGTTTCCGGCCATGTCGACGGAGACGATCGGCGCATCCGCGGACAGCGACGTGACCTCGTCGTAGGGGATCACGCGGTCGTAGCAGCCGACGCGGCCGGCGAAAGCCACGTTGCTGCGTGAAGTCACGCCGATGACCTCGATGCCACCGCGCGCGCGCGCGCAGTGGGCGAACCCGATGGCGGTCTTGCTCGACGCCGACAGCACCAGCACGCGCCCGGCGCCGAACCAGCCGTTGTCCGCGAAGTAGTCCTCCGCCAGGAACCCCGTTACGAAGAGTCCGCGGAGGAGTGCGTGGCGGTCCTCCGCGTCGTCGCCGTGCTCGTAGAACGGATCGCGCGCGACCGACGTGAACGTGCGGTAGACGGGAGCGTGCGCCGCGCGATGCGGCCCGTCGTCGCGCAGGCCGTCAGGCGCGGGCGTGACCGCGACGTCGACGAATCCCGACATGGGGTACCAACCGTAGTAGCGGCCGCCGACCGGCACCTCCGGGTGGCACGATGCGACCACGGTCCCCCAGCCCATCGCGGGCACGTGGCCCCAGCCGGGCTCTGCCGCGGGATAGAAGTCCCAGTAGCCGAGCACGTTGCCCGTGACGGCGTACGTCACGGTATTCGCGGTGAGGGCAAAGCGCTCGACGGCGAAACGCACCTGGCCCGGGGCGAGTTGCGGCAGCGGGCGCTCGACGATGCGCGAGTCGGCGAGGTCGGCCCGGTTGATCTCGAGTTCGACGTTGGGCGTGCTCATGGGCTCATTATTGTCTATCGTGCGTCCTCGAGTGCGGGAGAGTCGCATGCGCAACAGCCTTCACCACGTGCACGCCTTCGCATCGGACATCGAGGCCAGCATCCGTTTCTACACGGAGATGTTCGGAGGCGAAGTCCTCGTGGACGACACGTTCGCCGGGGCACGCAACGTGTTCATCCGCATCGGCGAGGGCCGGCTGCACCTCTACGACCAGGCGCCGAAGCGCGCAGGGGCGGGCAGCATCCACCACTTCGGCATTCGCACCGACGACATCGGCGGCATGGTCGAGCGACTGAAGGCTCGCGGCGTGGAACTGCGCAAGCCCGTGACGGACCTCGGGGCGTGGCGCTACGTGATGGTCCCGGCGCCCGACGACGTCCTCATCGAGTTGTTCGAGGTCACTCCCGAGCGACTGCCGGAGCGCATGCGAGCGTACTTCTAGCGATCGACGGCGCTCAGCCCGGCACGGCGACGGGGTGACCGTCGCCTTCCCAGGCCATGATGCCTCCCGCCAGTGACACCGGGTTTGCGAACCCGCGGCGCAGCAGCGCGGCGGCAGCGCGCGCCGACCGACCGCCGCTCAGGCAGTACACCACGATGGGACGCTCGCGGAGCGCGCGCTCGACGACCGCGGGGTGGGCGTCCACCTCGATCTCGAGCCGCCCGAGCGGGATGTTGACGGCGCCCGGAATGTGGCCGCCGGCGAACTCCTCGGGTTCGCGGACGTCGAGGACCGGGCTGCCGATGCGCTGGATCTGCAGCGCCTCGTGGGTAGTGACTTCCCGGATCTCGATCTGCTCGACGCTGGCGTTGTGTCCCATGGCGCGTTCCTCCCCGCTGCAGGTACGACGGCAGGGCCGGGGCCCCGCTCACGGGGAGGGATGCTCGCCGCGCTGGCGAGCGCCGTCCAATCACTGGACGTCAGGGCGTCATCACCGCCAGTTCTTTAGGGCGGCGGCGAGCGCGTCGAGCTGGGCGCGCTGCCCGTCGCAGTAGCGATGCGCGACGGCCTGCAGACCGTCCAGGTTCTCGTCGGACGTGTCGTCCATGCGGCCGAGGCCCGCGGGCACGTCGGGCTGAAGCCGCGTGTAGCTCGAGCCCGCCCGCTCGCGGGTCTTCATCAGGTGGCGCAGGCAGGCCTCCGACATGCCGCTCTGCCCGTCGGCAAGCACGTCGAGAACGTGCAGCGCCCACTGCGTCGCTCCCCAATCGCGAGCTTCGGTTCCCGCGATCGGTTCGGTCATCCGGCCCGTGCCGAGCGAGACGATGAACACCGGCCGGCCGGGGAACTGCACGTCGGCTTCGACGAATGCGGGGAGCGTCGGGTCATTCGAGCAAACACCGCCATCCACGAACTCGCGCGCCGTGCCGCCACTGCTCTGCACTAATGCGGGCGGGAAATACGTCGGCGCGGCGGCGGTGGCCCGGCACGCGTCGCGGACCAGGAAGTTCACGGCCGGGTCTTCGGCGGCTCGCGCGCTGCTGAAGACCATCGGCCGGCGCCGCCCCAGGTCGTAGGTCACGAGCACGAGCAGCCGCAGCGCGTCCTTGAGCTCGAGGCTGCCGAAGCGATCCGCAAGGAAACCCTCGATGCCGGCGGGCGGATACTTCGGGCGCCGCATGCCGTCGAGCGACTCGATTTCCCACGGCGTGTCGCGGCGGAAGATCTGTCGGCAGTCGTCCGTGTAGAAACCGAGTACGTCCTCCGCGCTGTAACGTGGTGCGCCATCGTCGCCCGGCACGCATAGGCCCGCGGCGATCAGCCCGCCGGTGGAGGTTCCCGCGATCACGTCGAAGTACTCGGCGAGGGGGCGTGGCAGCCGTTCCTGCAGCGCAATCAGCACGACGGCCGGGATGATGCCGCGTATGCCCCCGCCGTCCACCGCGAGGATGCGGACGGGGCGCGTCTCAGTCACGCGTCGAGGCCAGCGGGAACCGGCGCACGGAATTGACCAGCAGGCTGCCCGCGACCACCTGGAGCTGTCCCGAGGCGTCCGTCCCCGGCAGGACCGCGGCGGCCGTGATCTGTGCCACGTCGCCCGCCGTCTCGTCGGCGATGAATCGGCGGACCTTGCCGTCGGGCGCGAGCTGGAGGAGATAGCCCGGGAACTGCGGCTTCGGCGTGAGCGACGGAGGCAGCCGGTAAACCATCTCGACGGCGCGCGGATTCGGACGCACCTTGTCGAGGCCCGGCAGGCGTGCCAGCGACAGCCCGACCAGGAACGACCCGTCGGGTGCACGCGTGATGTTGTCCGGGTAGCCGGGCAGGTTGTCGATGAAGATCTCGTGCGAGCCGGCGCGCCGCCCAGTGATCCAGTAGCGCTGGATGCGATACGCGAGGAATTCCGCGACGAGCACGAACGAACCGTCCTTCGCGACCTCGACACCGTTTGCATAGAACAGGTTGTCGAGCACCGTCTCGACCCGCCCGGTGCGCGGGTCGTAATGGAGCAGTCGGCCGGTCGGCCGACTGTCCCACACGTCGAGCGTCACCTGCTCGAGCGTGTGCTGGCGAGTCGGTGCGGAGAACCACACGGTGCCGTCCGGAGCGACGTCGAGGTTGTCCGCAAAACCGAGCGCCTGGCCGTCCACCTCGTCCACGAGCGTCGTGACCTTGCCCTGCGTGTCCACGGCGAGCAGCCCGAGGCGGGCGTCCGCCACGTAGAGAACGTCGCCCGTCGCGTCGAATGCCAGGCCGAGCGGTCGGCCCCGCGTGTTGGCGAACTCGCTCGACGCTCCCGTGCGTGGGTCGATGCGCAGGATCCGTCCGTCACCGATGCCCGTGTAGACCATTCCGTCGCGAGGGCCGACGGCGACGTCCTCGGGCCCGAAGTTCACCGGCCGGCGCGCGAGTTCGAAGCGATTGGCGATCAGGTTCGACGCAAGCGACGCCGCACCCGAGAGGTCCTGCGTCGGCACGAAGCGGGGCCCGGCCGTGCCCGGATTCGGCTGCGGCGTCCAGGCGTACGGATCGAGCGGCGTGGGCCAGAAGAAGAGATACGCCGCGACGATCGCCGCGGGCACGAGCAGCCACCGGACGGCGCGCCAGAGCGTCCCGAGCAGTCCGCGCGAGGCAGTCGAGTGCACCGGCGTTACTCCGCCCGCTCCGCCGGATCGTCGCAGGCACTGCCGTCGAGCTTGAGGCACCAGCCGGTCGGTTCGCGGAAGTCCACGCCGTTCCGCGCGTGGCGATAGACGGCGATGCCTTCGTACACGGCCTTGCGGATGCGGTTCAGGCCGCCGAGCGGGCGCAGGTCCACGTGCCCGTGCCAGGGCGTGAACGCCATGTTCTCGCAGAATTCGTTCTGCGCCGGCGTGTCGAACTCCTGTCGCGGGATGCGGATCCGCGCGACCTCCTGGAACGGGGCGTCCGCCTCTCGCCAGCGCACGGTCGGGTCCTCGATCGGCATGTTCTTCGCAGGGTCCTGCACCTGCACCAGGAACTCGAAACAGCCATCCGCCTTGGCCATGTGTTCTGCAAGGCTGCGGCGCAGGTAGTCGTCGTCGCTCGTGTCCGGGCTGCGGTGGTCGGGCGGCGTGCAGCTCTTCGCGCTGTATTTCATCGCGTGCCGGTACGGATACGGCCTCGCCGTGCCCGACGTGTCCACGCCGAGCGCGTAGGCGGTCATGCTGTAGTACTGGGTGTACAGCGGATTGGCGATGCGGTTCAGCACGCGCGACCCGATGAGGAGCTCGCGCAGCTTCCAGTTCGCCGGATTCAGCCCCTGCAGGAAATAGCCGAATTCGCTGCCGTCCGCCTGGTAGCGGATGAAGCTCTCGAACTCGGCCGGGTCCCGGTTGAAGAACACCGGGTAGAAG
>VEPJ01000069.1 GCA_012026925.1 Gammaproteobacteria bacterium
CCTTCTGGGCGGTCTTTACCGGCACGCTGGCGATCGGCTGGGGCGCCACCGCCGCCTATGCCGAGTACCGCCGACGCCGCCGTGCGCGCCGCCGCGAGCGTTACCTAGAAGGCCTGCGCTTCCTCCTCGACGACAAGCCCGAACGCGCACTCGAGGTGTTCCTCGGCCTCGCCGCGAACGACGACGAAACGATCGACACGCATTTCGCCCTCGGCAGCCTGTACCGGCGCCGTGGCGAAGTGGACCGCGCGATTCGCGTGCACCAGTCGCTCGTCGAGCGCCCGGGCATCGACCTGCGGTACCGCGATGCCGCCATGACCGAGCTGGCACGAGACTACATCCGCGCCGGCCTGTACGACCGTGCCGAGAAACTGCTGCTGCAACTCGCGGATTCCGGGCGTGATCCAGCGGCGGCACTCGCGCTGCTCGTGCGGATCCACGAACTGCAGCACGACTGGTCGGCGGCGGCTGCGATGCACGAGCGGTTGCGAGCGGCGGGTGGCGTGCCGGAGCAGCCGGTGGCAATTGCGCACTACTACTGCGAGCTCGCCGAAGCGGCGATCGCCGAGCGCGACTTCAACACGGCTCGCGAACACCTGCGGCGCGCGCGTGAGGAGCAGCGCGATTTCGGCCGCAGCGCAATCCTGCGAGCCGACCTCGCGCGCATGCAGGGCGACCCGCAGCTGGCGACGCAACTCTACCGTCGGGTGGTGCGGCGCGATTTTCACCTGTTGGCGCTCGTGCTGCCGCGGCTCGCGGAGGCGGCGCGCCAGGCGGGCGATCCCGATGCGTTCGGCGGCGCGCTCGGCGACCTGTTGCAGAACGGGCTCGCGAGCCGCTCCGAGATCGCCTATGCCGCCATCGTCAGCGGTTACTACGACGACCCGGCGATCCTCGAGTGCGTGCGCGAATGGATTTCCGCCGACAACGATCTCAAGGACATCACGGGCGCGCTCCTGCCATCGGGTGCGGACCCGAGCCGCGAACAACTGCTGGCCGTCGCCGGCGCAATGCGCAACGTCGTGCTGCGTCATGCTCGTTACCGCTGCAGCGAGTGCGGCCTCGACAGCTCGACCTTCCTCTGGCAGTGCCCCGGCTGCAAGTCCTGGGACACGCTGCGTGGCATCGCTGCGCTGGAGTTCTTGCCGCGTGCGGCGAGGCCGCGAAGCAGGGGATAGGGGATGGTCTGGCTCTCGCGCTAGCAGTACTCACTCGAGTTGATGACGCATGCAGCACCCGGACGACGACACACACAGCCACGTTTTCGACTTCAGCAGCCCGGTGGCCGAGCGGCGCACGCGTCAGGTCATGTGGCTGACTGCCGCCATGATGGTCGTCGAGATCGTCGCGGGCACGGTGTTCGGCTCAATGGCGCTCCTGGCCGACGGCTGGCACATGAGTTCCCACGCGCTGGCTTTGGGCGTCTCGGCGGTGGCCTATGCGCTCGCCCGTCGCATGGCGAACGATCCCCGATTCGCGTTCGGCACCTGGAAGATCGAGGTGCTCGGCGGTTACACGAGCGCAGTGTTCCTGTTGGGCGTCGCTGCCTACATGGGCATCGAGTCGATGGCGCGGCTCGTGAACCCGGCCACCATCCACTTCAACGAAGCAATCCCGGTGGCGATACTGGGGCTCGCAGTGAACGTGATTTCGGCCTGGCTGCTTTCCACGGGCGAGGCCGGCCACCACCATGGTCACGATCACGGCGGGCACGACCACAGCCACGGGCATCATCACGACCTGAACCTCCGGTCAGCCTACCTGCACGTCGTGGCCGATGCGGTGACATCGATCCTCGCCATCGCCGCGCTGGTCGGCGGGAAGTATTTCGGCGCAACGTGGCTCGACCCCGTGATGGGGCTGGTCGGCACGGTACTGGTCGGGCGCGGGGCGCTGGGACTGCTGCGGGACACGGGGCGGGTGCTGCTCGATGCGGAGATGGATGCACCCGTGGTCGAGGAGGTGAGGGACGTCGTGCGTGGACTGCCACAGCCGACTACCGTGCGTGACCTCCACGTCTGGCGGGTCGGCAAGGGCAAGTATGCGTGCATCCTGAGCCTCACCACCGGGGCCGCACTCGATGCACGAACGGTTCGCCGCTCCCTCTCGGTTCACGAAGAACTGGTGCACGTCACGGTCGAGTTGTCGCACGTCGCCGCCCATCCGCAGGGTGGCTGACAGAGATCCCCGTAATTGGGCAAACACACGCGATTTGCCTGCAGCACGCTTGGCGCCCCCGCGCTACCTTCGCTCCGACCCCACCCATTCCGGGTGAGGGCAAGGAAGCCAAGGAGTCAGCCATGAAGAAGGACCATCGCACGCTCGTCCAGGCGCTCGTCGCGGCATTGCTGCCGCTCGGTGCGTGGGCCGGTCCCGTCAACGTGAACACCGCGGACGCGTCGACGCTCGCGGCGGAACTCGACGGCATCGGGCCCGCCAAGGCGCAGGCCATCGTCGAGTACCGCCAGAAGAACGGACCGTTTCGTGCGGCCGAGGACCTGCTCAAGGTGCAGGGCATCGGCGAGCGCGTGCTCGAACAGAACCGTGCGAACCTGCGCTTCTCGGGTGCGGGGAGCGCCGCGGCGCCGGCGACGGCCAAGGCCCCGGCAGCGCCGCAGAAGCCGCCCGCCAAGCGCTGACGCGGCCGAGGCATTGGGCTGCCGGCGGGCCTGCCGGCAGCCCGTTTCGTGACGTCTCCGTGGAGGCGTGCCGGCCCGATCCGCTATCATCCCTGGGCTTTCGCAGTGAATCCCAGGGATCGCTCATGACACGGATCAAGACGGCGGTGTTTCCGGTGGCCGGGCGCGGTACGCGCTTCCTGCCTGCGACCAAGGCGAGCCCGAAGGAGATGCTGCCGATCGTCGACAAGCCGCTGATCCAGTATGCGGTCGACGAGGCGCTGGCCGCCGGCGCCGAGAAACTGGTGTTCATCACCGGTGCGTCGAAGCGCGCGATCGAGGACCACTTCGACAACGACCACGAGCTCGAGAAGGAACTCGAGGCGCAGGGCAAGCGCGACCTGCTCGATGCCGTGCGCGGCATCGTCCCGTCCTATGCGAGCTGCATCTACATCCGGCAGCCGGCGCCGCTCGGGCTCGGCCACGCCGTGCTGTGCTCGCGCCCGGCCGTGGGCGACGAGCCGTTCTTCATCCACCTCGCCGACGACCTGATCGACGCCCCCGAAGCCTGCCTCAAGCAGATGGCCGGCGTGTTCGCGGAGCACCGCGCGAGCGTGCTCGGCGTCGAGACCGTCGATCCCAAGGACACCGACAAGTACGGCATCGTGGCGTCCCAGCCCGTCGCCGGGCGGCTGTCGAAGGTCAACAAGATCGTCGAGAAGCCGAAGCC
>VEPJ01000067.1 GCA_012026925.1 Gammaproteobacteria bacterium
CACGTTCGTCGTGCGCTTCGACCCCCCGCTCGACAGCCAGGTGCAGCTGCCGGCACGACCGGGCGAACGGGCCCCGCGCTACCTCCTCGGCTTCGATCTCGGCCAGGGGCGGCAGCTGCAGGCGCGCGGCGCGATGTCCACGGTGGACGTGCCGGGCGCGCGTCGCAACCTTGCTCAGGCCGACGGGTTGACGTTCGATGCCGCTCGCGCGCAGGCGGACGCAACGTGGAACGCGCTGCTCGGTCGCGTGCAGATCGACGCCGCCCCGCGTACCCGGCGCATTTTCTACTCGGCGCTTTACCGCACGCTGCTGCATCCGAGTGACATCGCTGACGCCGATGGACGCGTTCGCGGCCCGCGCGGCGAGGTGATTGCTGCGCCTGGCGGCCGTTACGACAGCACGCTTAGCCTGTGGGACACGTTTCGCGCCGTGCATCCGTTGTACACACTCGTCTATCCAGAGCGGGTGCCAGGCTTCGTCAATACGATGCTGGTGCACCACCGGCAGCAGGGCTACCTCCCGTTGTGGACGGCGTGGGGACGCGAGACGCACACGATGATCGGCAACCCGGCGCTGCCGGTGATCGCCGACGCCGTTGCGAAGGACATCACGGGCTTTGATCGTCGCGCGGCCCTGCGGGCGATGGTCGAGACTTCGACGCGGGCGCGTCCCGACGCGCCGCCATGGGCGCAGCGATCGTGGCCGCTCTACGCGCGCTACGGCTACCTGCCCTTCGACCTGGAGGACGGCGAGTCCGTCTCCAAGGCGCTGGAGCACGGCTACGGTGACGATGCCGTGGCCCGGGTCGCGCGCGCCGTCGGCGACACCGCGACCGCCGGGCAGTTTGCAGGGCGCGCCCAGGGCTGGAAGCTGTTGCTGGATCCGGCGACGCGCGTCACGCGCGGCAAGGACTCGCAGGGTCGCTGGCGAGAGCCGTTCGACCCATTGCGCGCGACCTCACCACTCAACAACCCGGGTGACTACACCGAGGCAAACGCGTGGCAGTACACGGCCACACCAGCGCTGCACGATGCGGCCGGATTCCGTGATGCGCTGGGCGGGCCGGCCGGGCTCGAGTCCTGGCTCGACGCATTCTTTGCGCTGCCCATGCCGAATCCGGACAAGCACCTCGGCCAGGAGGCGATGATCGGACAGTACGCGCACGGCAACGAGCCGAGCCACCACATCGCCTGGCTCTACTCGTACACGGACGCGCCGGAGAAAGGCGAGCGGCTGGTCGAGCGCATCGTGCGCGAGTTCTACACGGACCGGCCGGACGGCATCGTCGGCAACGACGACTGCGGCCAGATGAGCGCATGGCTCGTGTTTGCGACGCTCGGCTTCTACCCGCTGCAGCCAGCCAGCGGCTCGTACGTGGCGGGGGTACCGCTGGTGACGCAGGCGCGCCTGCAGTTGCCGGGGGGCCGCATGTTGACGATCGAGCGGGCCGCTGCCGGCGGAGTACAGCTCGACGGGAAGGTGATCCCGCGGACCGAAGTGCCGCACACCGCGATCGCTCGCGGCGGCGTGCTGCGACTCGGGCCGCGCTGAGTCGGGAGCGCCAGGCGGCCGGCAATTCGTGCGTCAGCGACCGATCAGGAACTTGAGCGGCTGGTCGACCCGCAGCCGCCACGCCGTCTCGGAGTGCTCGGCGCCCTCGAACTTCTTCGTGATCCAGTTCTGCCCTTCGACGTAGCCTGCCTTGCGCAGGATCTCATCCGCGCGCCGCTGGTACGGTTCGTAGGACGCATCGAGCGTCGCGGTGCCGAAGTCGAACCAGTACCGGTGCGTCGCGGGGTCGGGCAGGTGCGCGGCGAAGTCGTCGAGCGCGATGCCGTCGCCGGCCGGCCAGTGGGTGGAGACGCAGCCCGCGCCGCCGAACACCTCGGGGTACACGCTCATCGCGTACTGCGAGATCAGCCCGCCCATGCTCGACCCCATGATGGTGGTGTTGGCGCGGTCCGGCAGCGTGCGGTAGTTCGCGTCGATGAACGGCTTGAGTTCCGTCACCAGGAACTCGAGGTAGCGGTCCGCAATGACATCTTTCGCCCGCACGTCGAAGCCGGGCATCTTGATCTTCTTCGCGCCCTGCACGGCGCGCTGCGGCATGTACTCCTCGAACCGCTTCGGAGTGTTCCAGACGCCGACGATGATGGCCTCGCGCACCTCGCCCTGCTCGATCAGCCGCGTCATCGCCTCGTCCACGGCCCAATCGACGTTGCCGTACGACGTGGCCGGGTCGAACAGGTTCTGGCCGTCGTGCATGTAGAGCACGGGATAGCGCTTGCCCGGATCCTTGCCATAGCCCGGCGGCAGCCACACGTCGACGTGGCGAGACTCGACGTGCGCGGATGGCATCGACGCGTACCGCACCACGGTGCCCGTCACGCCCGGCCCGGTCACCGGGACGGGGGAGGGCATGTCGGCACTGGCGGCGGTCACTGCGGTCACGGTGAGCGCTGCCCAGAGTGCGGCGCGAGGTAGTGCATGCATGGTGAACCTCAATTCAGTTCCAGGATCGTGGCGCTGCGGGCCGGTACCTCGATGCGCCGGGTGACGTCGTGCGCCTGCTTCGTCACCACGTCCACGCCTCTCGTCGCGTTGCCCAGCACTTCGCGGAAGCGCTGCGTCTCCACGGTGCGTGAGCCGTCGTTGTTGTTCAGGATCACCATGACCTTCTGCGCGTCATTGTGGCGGAAGTACACGTAGACCCCTTCGAACGGCACGAAGTGCGTCAGCTTGCCGTCGCGGATCGCGGGCGCCGTGCGCCGCCACTGCAGGAGCGCGCGCGTGTAGTCCTGCATTTCGCGCTCGGCTGCGGTCAGCCCGGCTCCGGTGAACGCATTCCTGCGATCACCCGCCCAGCCGCCGGGGAAATCGCTGCGGATCACACCGTCGTTCTTCGGTCCGGGGCTCGCCATCAGGATCTCGGTGCCATAGAACAGCTGCGGGATGCCGCGGATGGTCAGGAAGAATGCGACCGCCATGCGCTGCAGGTCGGCGCGATCGTCGAGCACCGTGAACAGGCGGTTGACGTCGTGGTTGTCCGGGAACACCACGAGGTTGTACGGGTCGGGGTAGAGCGCGTCGGCGGCGAGCACGCGGTAGATGCGCCGCATGCCGGTGCCCCAGTCTTCCTTTTCCTTCAGTCCCTGCAGCACGGCCTCGTGCAGCGGGAAGTCGAACAGGCTGGGCAGGTACGACACGTAGCCGTCCGGTGGGTTGCGGCCGCGCTGCCAGTACGAGACGGTCACGGGGCTGCCGCTCCACTCCTCGC
>VEPJ01000068.1 GCA_012026925.1 Gammaproteobacteria bacterium
TTGCCCTGGCGGCGCGTGCCCAGCCGTCCGCCGAGGCCGCGCGACCGCTCGAACACCGTGACCTGGGCGTCGGCGCGCGCGAGCGCGCGTGCGCAAGCGAGGCCCGCGATCCCGCCGCCGATCACCGCAATATTGACCTTGTCCATCCGCACCCCCGTTCGTGTCCGACGCCGCCCGCATGCGGGAGGGAGGCGTGCAGGTCGCAGTGTAATTGGTTGCAAGGCGGCACCGGACAGTGTCGGTCACGGGGCGAACGGGTCCGTGAACTGGCTCGCGAACCGGACCGCGCAGTCGGCGAGCACGTCGACGGCGCTTATGGTTCGGCCCGACCGCGGCCCCTAGAATGACCTGCAGCAGCCGAATCCCGGCCGAGGCGCCGCCATGAGCCGTACCGCCGCATCCCTCCTGCGCGAGGCACTCGAGAACGTGGGTGTCCGCCATACGTTCGGCATTCCCGGGGTCCACAACACGGAGATCTACGACGAACTCGAAAAGTCGCCGTCGATCACGCCGGTCCTCGTGACCGACGAAGGCGGCGGAGCGTTCATGGCCGATGCCGTGAGCCGTTCCGGCACGAGCCTCGGGACGCTGGTGATCGTGCCGGCCGCGGGCGTGACCCACGCGGCGAGCGGCATCGCCGAGGCCTTCCTCGACGGCATTCCGATGCTCGTGATCGCCGGCGGCATCCGCCGCGATACCGGACGACGCTACCAGCTGCACGACGTGGACCAGCACGCGCTGCTGAAGCCCATCACCAAGGGCACGTGGCTCGTGGAGCGCCACGCCGACGTGGTCCCGACGATCTACGAGGCCGTGCGCGTCGCGACGAGCGGCGAGCCGGGGCCGGTGTTCGTCGAGATCCCGGTCAACCTGCAGCTCATCGCCGGCGATGCGGGCGCGATGCACGAGCCGCCGGTCCACGTCGCGCCGGACGCACGCTGCGCCTCCACGTCCATCGCCGAAGCGGTGCGCCTCCTGGCCGCTGCGCGCTCGCCGGGGATCTTCGTCGGGTGGGGCGCGGTGGACGCGGGTCGCGAGACGGCGGAACTCGCCGAGCGCCTCGGCGCCCCGGTCGCGACCACGCTGCAGGGACTGAGCGCGTTCCCGGCGAGCCACCCCCTGCACACCGGCTTCTGCCTCGGGCGCGCCGCCGTGCCGGCCGCGGAGAACGCGTTCAGGGATTGCGACTGCCTCCTCGCCGTCGGCACGCGTTTCGGCGAGATCGCGACGGGCAGCTTCGGCTACGAGCCGCCCGCGAACCTGGTCCACGTGGACATCAACCCGGCCGTGTTCGACGCGAACTACCCGGCGCGTGTCGCACTCGAAGGCGATGCGCGCGCGGTACTGCGCCGCCTGCTGGCCGAAATGCCCGCGGTTCCGCAGTCGGACGTGC
The DNA here is from genome assembly GCA_012026925.1 of Gammaproteobacteria bacterium. GTDB lineage: Bacteria > Pseudomonadota > Gammaproteobacteria > Steroidobacterales > Steroidobacteraceae > RPQJ01. The sequence goes on from VEPJ01000068.1 coordinate 1,394, forward strand.
GGCGGTCCGCCGTCGCCGCCCGGATCGCGGCGGACAAGGCCGCGTATCGCGCCGACTGGCTCGCACACGATCCGCAAGGCCGCGTGAATCCCGCGCGTTTCTTCGAGGCCCTGCGGCAGCGGCTGGCAGACGACGCGACCGTGGTCGTGGACGACGGCAACCACACCTTCCTCGCCGCCGAGCTGATGCCGATCCATCACGCGCGGGGCTTCATCTCGCCGACGGACTTCAACTGCATGGGGTACTGCGTGCCGGCGACGATCGGCGCGAAGCTCGCGCGGCCGGGCGCGCAGGTGGTGGGCATCGTGGGCGACGGCGCATTCCGCATGACCGGGCTCGAGCTCGCGACCGCGACCGCGCAGGAGGTCGGTGTGATCGTGTTCGTGTTCAACGACGGCGAACTCGCGCAGATCGCGCAGGCCCAGGAGATCCCGTACAACCGCAAGACCTGCACAGTGCTCGGACCGCTCGACCTCGCGGGTGTCGCACAGGCCACGGGCGCGGCGTTCCTGAGGCTCGGTTCGGATGCCGACATCGGGCGCGTGCTCGACGAGGCATTCGCCGCGGCCGCGACGCACCGGCCGGTGCTGGTGGACGTGGCCGTGGATTACTCGAAGCGCACGCGGTTCACCGAGGGCATCGTGAAGACCAACCTCGAGCGCTTCGATCTCGGCACGAAGGCACGGCTCGTCGGTCGGGCCCTCTGGCGGCGCATCACGGGTTGAGCCCGCGGGGGCCGGGTTACAGGCTGTCCCAGTACTCCGCCATGCGCGCACGCTGCGCGGCGTCGGGCATCGGGTCGAGGCCGGCCGCGCAGTTGTCCTGCATGTGGCGCGGCTTCGCCGTCGCGGGGATCGTGCAGGTGACCGCGGGGTGCGACACGACGAACTTCAGGAAGAACTGACCCCACGAAGCGCAGCCGATCTCCGCGGCCCACGGCGGCAGCGCCTTTCCCTGCACGCGCGCGAACATGCCACCGTCCGCGAACGGCCGGTTCACCATCACGGCGACGCCGTGGTCGCGGCAGAACGGCAGCAGGCGCGTCTCGGCGCCGCGCTCCGCCAGCGAGTAGTTGATCTGCAGCCACTCGAAGCGCTCCTCGCGCAGCACGCGCTCGACCTCCTCGTGGGCGTCCGCGCGGTAGTGCGTGATGCCGGAGTAGCGGACCTTGCCGGCCTGCTGCAGCGAGCGCAGCGTCGGCACGTGCTCGCGCCAGTCGAGCAGGTTGTGGATCTGCAGGAGCTCGAGCCGGTCCGTGCGCAGCCGTCGCATCGACTCCGCGATCTGCTCGGCACCGGCCTGCCGGCCGCGCGTCCAGACCTTGGTGGCGAGCCAGGGCTTCGGTCGCAGTTCGAGTTGCGCGATCAGGTCGCCGAGCACCGACTCCGCGCGTCCGTACATCGGCGAGGTGTCGATGATTCGGCCGCCGCCGGCGACCAGGGCGCGCAGCACGTCGCGCAGCGGATCGACGTCGGCGGCCGAGCCTCCCACGTCGAACGTGTCCGACGAGCCCATGCCGATGACGGGCACTTCCTCCCCCGACGACGGGATCCTGCGCGTGACCATCGTTTTCGCGTCCGTGGCGAGCGCCGGGGCCGCCACCACGGCGCCCGCGACCAGGCGGAAGAAATTGCGGCGATTCATCCCACGCGGTCCTTCAGTCCGAAGAGCACCATGATCCATGCGCCGAGCGGATGCGCCACCAGCATGATGACGACGAGCAGCAGCACGAGCGCGGGCGGAGGATGCCAGACCGGCCAGGTGAAGAGCAGCATGCCGGCGAGGCTGTCGAGCTGGTCCACGACCCAGAACACGCGGCCGACGAGACCCGACCCGCTCCGGCCGGGGCCGATGCCGATCTGTCGCTTTACGATGCTGTTGGGCAGTTCGCCGGCGATGTAGCCGGCGCCGAGCAGGATTCCCCACGCGAGCGGGTTGGTCTCGGCGAACGGCACGAGGGTCGGCAGGTGGAGACAGCACGCGTGCAGCTCCGCGAGCGCCCAGGCCGTGAGGCTCATGGTCGAGATCGTGATGACCGCGCCGCGCCAGGTCTTGTTGGCGCCGAAGACGCGTTTGCCGCGGAAAGTCGCGCCGCCGTCGATCGGCAGCGCGCGCAGCCCCGGCAGCAGGTCCAGCTTCAGCACCGCGAGGTGCACGAGGCCGGACACGATCACCGGGACCGCGAGCCACAGCAGCTGCAGCACCAGGGTCATCGAGTCGTCCCCCAACTCAGTCGACGCAAGTTACCAGAAGCCGGATGCCTGCTTCACCCGATCGGCAGGACCGTGGTCTCCTTGATGACCGTCACCGTGACCGACGAGTTGATCGACTGCACGTTCGGCAGCTTCGAGAGGTGGTCGAGGTAGAAGGCTTCGTAGGCCTTGATGTCGCGCGTGACCACGCGAAGCATGAAGTCCCATTCGCCCATCGTCGTGTAGCAGTCGAGCACCTCGGGACGCTCGCGGATGGCCTCCGCGAACGCGGCGATCGCGTCGCGTCCCTGCGTGGAGAGCTTCACGTGCGCGAAGATCGTGACGTCGAGGCCGAGCGCCGCGCGGTCGAGCAGGGCGACGCGGCCGCGGATGACGCCGCCCTGCTCGAGCTGCTGGATGCGGCGCCAGCAGGTCGTGGTGGACAGGCCGGTGCGGGCCGCGACTTCGGCGACGGGCAGGGCGCCCTCGCGCTGCAGCAGGTCGAGGATCTTCCGGTCGAGGCGATCGAGGACAGGCCGGGATTTTTCTTCCGCAAAGATGCTCCGGGCGGAATGCGCGTTTCGCATTGTTGCAGCGCATTGCAATGGATTCAACAACTTGCGTGTATCCCGGGGTAACCTACGGCCGGTTCCCCGGGCCCCCGACAGCGACGAGACAGCCATGCCCAGACGATCCCGCCTGCACATCCCGCACGCGCACTCGCGTCCCGGCGAAGCGCCGGATTTCAGCTACCTCGAGACTTCGCCGGCCGGAGCGGTGGCGCGTCCCGACGTGAATGCGCGCGTACGCGACATCGGCAACCTGTCGATCGAACTCGTGCGCGTGCTCGACGACGATCACCGCGCCGTCGGCCCCTGGCACCCCCACCTCGATCCATCGGACCTGCAGGTCGGCCTGCGCCACATGCTGCTCACGCGCGTCTACGACGACCGCATGCAGCGCTCGCAGCGGCAGGGCAAGGTGTCGTTCTACATGCGATCGCTCGGCGAGGAAGCGGTATCGGTCGCGCAGGCGATGGCGCTGCGGCCGGGCGACATGCTGTTCCCGTCCTACCGCAACCAGGGCCTCTTCATCACGCGCGGCAAGCCGCTCGTGGACATGATGTGCCAGCTGCTGTCGAACACGCGCGACATGTGCAAGGGCCGGCAGCTCCCGGTGATGTACCACTGGACGGCGGGCCGCATCTTCTCGATTTCCGGCAACCTCACGACGCAGTTCCCCCAGGCGGTCGGCTGGGCGATGGCCGCGGCGATCAAGGGCGAGGACGACATCGCGGCCACGTGGATCGGCGAAGGCTCGAGCGCCGAGGCGGACTTCCACCATGCGATGCTGTTCGCGTCGGTGTACCAGGCGCCGGTGATCCTCAACATCGTCAACAACCAGTGGGCGATCTCGACGTTCCAGGGCTTCGCGGGCGGCGAGCAGCGCTCGTTCGCGGCGCGCGGCCCGGGCTACGGCATGGCGGGCGTCCGCGTGGACGGCAACGACTTCCTCGCGGTGTACGCGGTCACGCAGTGGGCGGCCGAGCGGGCACGCACGGGCGCCGGTCCGACCCTGATCGAGCACGTCACGTATCGCGGTGCGGCGCACTCGACGAGCGACGATCCGTCGCGCTACCGGCCGAAGGACGACTACGAGAAATGGCCGCTCGGCGATCCGGTCGAGCGCCTGAAGAACCACCTGATCTCGCTCGGCGAGTGGTCGGAGGAGCGCCACGCCGCGCTCGTGCAGGAGCTCGAGGAGCACGTGCTCGAGAGCTGGAAGGAGGCCGTGCAGTACGGCACGCTCACCGACGGCCCGCGCCTGAGCCGCGACCTCATGTTCGAGGACGTGTTCAAGGAAATGCCCGCGCACCTGCGCAAGCAGCGCGAGCAGCTGCGCGCCGAGCAGGGAGGCTGAGCCATGCCGCAGATGAACATGATCCAGGCGCTCAACTCCGCCATGGACATCATGCTCGGCCGCGACCCGAACGTGGTGGTGATGGGCGAGGACGTGGGCTTCTTCGGCGGCGTGTTCCGCGTCACCGACGGCCTGCAGCGCAAGTACGGCGAGCATCGCGTGCTCGACACGCCGATCGCCGAGGGCGCCATCATCGGCGCCGCCATCGGCATGGGCGTGAACGGCTTGAGGCCCGTCGCCGAAGTGCAGTTCGCCGACTACATCTACCCGGCCTGCGACCAGATCTTCAGCGAGCTCGCGCGCCTGCGCTATCGCAGCGCCGGAGAGTTCTGGGCGCCGGTCACGATCCGCACGCCCTGCGGCGGCGGCATCCGCGGCGGGCAGACGCACTCGCAGAGTCCCGAAGGAATCTTCACGCACGTCTGCGGCATCAAGGTCGTGATGCCGTCGAACCCCTACGACGCGAAGGGCCTGCTGATCGCCTCGATCGAGGACGACGACCCGGTCGTGTTCTTCGAGCCGAAGCGCATCTACAACGGGCCGTTCGACGGCGAGCCGAACAAGCCCGCGGTGCCGTGGAGCACGCACCCCAAGGGCGAGGTGCCCGAGGGCTACTACACCGTGCCGATCGGCAAGGCGGAGGTCGTGCGCAAGGGCAAGCAGGTCAGCATCATCACGTACGGCACGATGGTCCACGTCTGCGAGGCGGCGGCGCGCAGCCTCGGGCTCGACGCCGAGATCATCGACGTGCGCACGATGGTGCCGCTCGACGTGGACACGCTCTGCACGTCGGTGAAGAAGACGGGTCGCTGCCTGATCGCCCACGAGGCGACGCGCTTTTCGGGGTTCGGGGCGGAGCTCTCGGCCACGATCCAGGAAGAGTGCTTCTGGAACCTCGAGGCGCCGATCGGGCGCGTGGCCGGCTGGGACACGCCGTATCCCCACGCGTTCGAGTGGGAATATTTCCCCGGGCCGCAGAGGGTGGCCGCTGGCCTCAAGGCCGTGATGGAGACGCCATGACGCGCTACGTCTTCAAGATGCCCGACCTCGGCGAAGGCACGGTCGAGGCCGAGGTCGTCGCCTGGCACGTGAGGGTCGGCGACCTCGTCCACGAGGACCAGGTCATGGCCGAGGTGATGACGGAGAAGGCGGCGGTCGAAGTGCCGTCACCGGTCACGGGGCGCGTCGTGTCGATCACGGGCGGTCCGGGCGACATGGTGCGCGTGGGTGCCGAACTCATCGTGTTCGAGACCGAGTCGAGCGAGGAGGAGCCTGCGGTGGATGCGGCAGCCGCAGTCGCGCCGGTTGCGGCCGCCGCGCCGGAGACGGTCGCTGCCGGTACGCCTGCGGCGCGCGCCGTCGAGGCGGCGGCCGTGAAGAAGCACGGTCGCGTAATGGCGTCGCCGGCGACGCGCCGGCGCGCGCGCGAGGCGGGCATCGATCTCGCGCAGGTCGCGGGTGCGGGCCCGAGCGGGCGCATCACCCGCCAGGACTTCGAGTCGGCCCTGAGCGGCGCTGCGGCACCGAAGCAACCGGTCGCCGCCGTCCGCGAGACTGGGCTCGTGAAGCGGACCGGCACCGAAGAGGTGAAGGTCATCGGCGTGCGGCGGGTGATCGCCAGCCGCATGACGGAGGCGAAGCGGAACATCCCGCACTTCGCGTACGTCGAAGAGGTGGACGTCACCGAGCTCGAATCGCTGCGGCAGCACCTGAACGATCGTCTCCCGGCGGGCGCGCCTTCGCTCACGTACCTGCCGTTCATCGCAGCGGCCCTGGTCCGCGTGCTCGAGAAGTATCCGCAATGCAACGCGTTGTTCGACGCCGAGCGCAACGTCGTGGTCCGTCACCACGGCGTGCATCTCGGGGTGGCGACGCAGACGCCGGACGGTCTCAAGGTGCCGGTCGTGCGCCATGCCGAGGCGCTCACGCTGTGGGCACTCTCCGAGGAGATCCGTCGCGTGTCGGAGGCGGCCCGCACCAGCAGGGTCACGAAGGAGGAGCTGACGGGCTCCACCATCACGATCACGAGCCTCGGCAGGCTCGGCGGCATCGTCTCGACGCCGATCATCAACGCGCCGGAGATGGCGATCATCGGCGTCAACAAGGCCGTGGAGCGGCCGATGGTGATGGGCGGCGCGGTGACCGTGCGGCGCATGATGAACCTGTCCTCGTCGTTCGATCACCGCTTCGTGGACGGGTACGACGCAGCCGCCATGATCCAGGCGCTGAAGGACCTGCTCGAGCACCCCGCAACCATCTTCATCCCCGGTTAGACTGATGCACACCCTCGAATCCGATCGGCAGCTCCAGGACGCAAGTCGCATGACCACGAACCCCCAGGCACGCCCGGCCTTCGGCACGGTACTGGCCGACCAGATGGCGATCGCGCACTTCCGCAACGGCCAGTGGACCGCGCACGAGATGCGCCCCACCGGGCCGATCGAGATCCACCCGGCCGCACACGTGCTGCACTACGCGAGCACCTGCTTCGAGGGCTTCAAGGCCTACCGCTGGGCCGACGGCAGCGTGCGCGTGTTCCGCATGGACAAGCACGTCGAGCGCATGCGCCAGAGCGCGCGCCTGCTCGTGCTGCCCGTGCCAGACGCCGAGCAACTCTCGAAAATGGTGCTCGCCACCATCGACCGCGTGCGCGACCAGGTGCCGGAGCCGCCGGGCGCGCTGTACATGCGGCCGATGCTCTACGGCACGATGCCCAACATCGGCGCGGCGTCGGCGCCCTCGAACGAGGCCACGCTGATCGTGCTCGCGAGCCCGGTGTGGGACTACTTCGCCGGCGGAATGAAGCCGCTCAGGATCTACGTCGAGGACGAGAAGCACCGCACAGCGGACCACCTCGGCATGGTGAAGACCGGCGGCAACTACGCCGCGGCCATGGGGCCGACGCTCGCGGCGCGCGACGCGCACAAGGTGGACCAGGTGCTGTTCTGTCCTGGTGGCTCGGTGCAGGAGACCGGTGCCGCGAACTTCCTGCTGCTGCGTGACAAGCACATCCTCACCCGCAGCCTCGACTCGACGTTCCTGCACGGCGTGACGCGCGACTCGCTGCTCACCATGGCGCGCGAGATGGGCTTCAAGGTCGAGGAGCGCGTCTTCGACGTCGCCGAGATGCTCGAGTGGGTCAAGACCGGCGAGGCCGCGCTGTCCGGCACCGCCGCCGTGCTCGCGGGCGTGGGGACGCTCGTGCATCGCGGGCGCGAGCACCGCGTCGGAACGGGCGAGGTCGGCCCGGTGACGAAGCAACTGCGCGCCGCGCTCGTCGCAATCCAGACGGGCGATGCGCCGGATACCCACGGTTGGCTGACCAGGGTCTGAGCGCCGCGCGCCACCCGGGTCTCGCCATCGTGACCGGGGCGGGCAGCGCCTCGGGCATCGGTTTCGCCATTGCACGTGGGCTCGGCCGCACGGGACATCGACTCGTCATCGCCTCCACGACGGATCGCATCCACGAGCGGGCCGCTGAATTGCGGCACGAGGGCGTCGACGCACGCGGCGTGGCCTGCGACCTGACGACCGACGAAGGGGTGGCGGCGCTGGTCGGCGCGACGGCGGGCGAGGACCCGGCCGTGCTGGTCAACAACGCTGGCATGGCGGTACTGGGCGACATGGACGCGCTTGCCGACCTCGACGCGACCACGCTCGACTCGTGGCGCAGCTCCATCGAGCGCAATCTCACGACGACCTTCCGCGTGACCCGCGCATTCCTTCCCGGCATGAAACGGCGTGGTTACGGTCGGGTCGTGAACATCTCTTCCACGACGGGCGCGGTCGCGGGTGTCGCAGGGGATGCCGCGTACGCGGCCGCCAAGGCGGGTATCGTCGGGTTGACGCGATCGGTCGCGCTCGAGGCGGCGAGACGCGGCGTCACCGTGAATGCGGTCGCGCCCGGATGGATCGCCACCGGGTCGCAGACCGAGCGCGAAGCGGCCGCCGGCCGGCGGACGCCAGTCGGCCGCTCCGGTACGCCGGACGAAGTGGCTGCGCTCGTCGCGTTCCTGGCGTCGCCCGGTGCGTCGTACGTCACCGGGCAACTGGTCGTGGTGGACGGCGGCAATTCCGTCGTCGAGGACCTGAACGCGTGAACGCCCGCGTGGTGCTCGTGAGCGGAGCCGCCGGCGGGATCGGGGCGGCCGTAGTGCGCCGCTTATCCAGCGCCGGCTGGCGCATCGTGGCTTCGGACCGCGAGGCCGCGTTCCTCGACAGCGTAGATGCCGCCAACGTCGTTGCCAGGCTGCCGGGCGACGTGCGCAATCCTGCGGCCTGCCGCTCCATCGTCGAACGGGCCGTGGGCGAGGCGGGCCGTCTCGACGCGCTCGTGAACTGCGCGGGCGTGTGGCGCGAAGGCCCGGTCGAGTCATGCAGCGAAGCAGATTTCGACGCCGTCGTGGACGTGAACCTGAAGGGCACGTTCTTCCTGTGCTCGGCCGCCATTCCGCACCTGAAGCGCACTCGCGGCGCGATCGTCAACATCTCGAGCGACGCGGGGCACCAGGGAAACACGGGCGCTGCGGCGTATTGCGCCTCGAAGGGCGGCGTGACGCTGTTCACGAAGGCTCTCGCGCTCGAACTCGCGCCGCACGGCGTGCGGGCGAACGTCGTCTCACCGGGCGACGTGGACACCCCGATGCTGCGCTTCCAGGCCGAGAAATACGGCGCAGGCGATCCCGAGGCCTATCTGCGGCGCATCCTCGAGAAGTATCCGCAGGGCGCGAGCGCGCGTTTCATCCGCGCAGACGAGGTGGCTGCGCTGGTGCACTTCCTTTGTTCGCCGGAGGCGTCGGCAATCACCGGCGCCGACCTCGCGGTCGACCAGGGCTACTCGGCCGGAAAGTAGCGCGACCTCAGGCCCGCCCCCGGATCATCGGCAGCGCACCCTGCAGTGCCGACCAGGCCAGTGCCGCGATCGCAATCATCGCGCCGGCGCTGCCGAGTCCGATCGCGCGCTCCTGGGCCGGGAGCGACCCGAGCAGCGAGCCGGTGGCCGTCAGCAACGCGGGCGTGAGCAGGATGCCACCCGCCGCCACCGCGGCGACCGCAATACCGCCCAGCACGGCATTGCGACGCGCGTTGCGCCGCAACGCCGCGAGCAGCCGGGAGTATTCGTCGTCCTCGGCCGCAAGCAGCTCGCTCGCGGGAGCGCGGCGCGTAGCTGCGGACAGACGGGCCTCGAGCCGGGCAGCGAAATCCGACGACAGCGCGGGTCGAGGCAAGTGTTCGGCCAGATGCGCGTCCAGTGCGGCGAACGACTCGAGCCAGCCCCGGCATCGGGCGCAGGCGTGCACGTGGGCGCGGACGGCGCGGGCGCGATCCGGCCCCAGCGCGCCGTCGCGCAGGTCCACGAGATCGAACTCGAATTCCGCGCAGGGCGGCAGCAGGTTCACGTCGTTCATGCGGCTTTGACCTCTACGGGTCCGGCGAGCTCCATCAGTCGCTTGCGAGCCCGGTGCAGCAGGTTCTTGACGGTCCCGAGCGGCATTCCGAGCTGCTCGGCCACCGCCTCGTAGGAACGGTCTTCCAGGTAGAACAGCCGCACCGCTTCCTGCTGGTTGCGTGGCAGCGTGTCCACCAGGCGAAGGAGATTGTCGCGCTCGGGGTCACCGGCGGGGCCGGTCGCGATGTCGGCCGCCGCGTGCATCGCCTCGGTGGATTCCGGGTCGTCGAAGGAGACGGTCGGTCGGCGGCGGCGCAGTTCCATGAGGCAGGTGTTGCGGGTGATTGCGTAGATCCAGGTTCCGAGGGCGGCGCGCCCGTCGAACCGGGGCAACGCCTTCCAGACGCGTACGAAGGTCTCCTGGGCAGCGTCCTCGGCGGCCGCGCGGTCCCTGAGGATCGAATACGCGAGCCGGAACACGCGGTCCTGGAACGCGGGCACGAGGAGGTCGAAGGCGCGGGCATGGCGACCCGCGGCCAGGTGCTCTTCGATGCCGGCGTCCATGCGGCTTTATACGCCGGAAGCGGCCCCAGGGTTGCATGCCGCACCCACCGGGAAATGGGCTGCAACCTTCCGGGCGGCCCGTGCATATAACCTGCACACACCCCGGAGGTTGCCCAATGGATTCCGACATCGTTGCACTGTTCATCCCGATCGTCGCCATCGTCATGTCCCTCATGATCCCGATCGTCTACACGATCGTGGACTACCGGCGCCGGCGCGACATCGTCGAGGCGAACCATCGCGAGCGGCTGGCCGCGATCGAGCGCGGCATGGAGATTCCGCCGCTGCCGGAGTCCTTCTACCAGCCGATCGAGCGCAAGCGCCGGCCGGGTTCGGCGCTGCTGCCGGGCCTCATCTGGCTCTTCATCGGCATCGGCCTCTACATGGGACTCGCAGCGGTCGCCGGCCGGGACGTGGCCAACTTCGCGCTGATCCCGGCGGGCGTCGGTGCCGCATTCCTGATCTATTACTTCGTCGAGGGACGCAAGGCAGCCGCGGCGGAAGCGCCGGCCGGCGCCGGCGGGCCGGACTCCGGAAGCGGCGCGTGAGCATCGCGGCAGGTCCGGGCGCGTGAGGCTGCCCGGCCCGGACCTGCTCGGGCTGGCCTTCGGCCTGTCCGAGCTCGGCCTGTCGCTCGCCAGGCGCTCCGGCACGGACTCCAGGAGCACCGACCGTCGTTCGCTGCGCCGGCCTCGCGTTCCGCTGGTGGGCGATCGTTCACCTCGGGCGCTTTTTCACAGTGGATGTCGCCGTCGCGAACGATCACCGGGTCGTGGACACCGGCCCGTACCGCTGGATCCGGCATCCGTCCTATACGGGCGTCCTGGCGGCGTTCCTCGGCTACGGCGTCTGCCTCGGCAACCGGGTCTCGCTCGCGACCGTGATCGTTCCCATCACGTGGGTATTCCTGATGCGGATCGAGGTCGAGGAGGCCGCGCTCACGGCGGGATTCGGTGAGCGATACGCCGCGTATGCGCGGCGCAGCAAACGCGTGCTGCCGTTCCTCTACTAGCTTCCCGTCCGATTGACCCCGCCACGGAAGGGCGTATTTTTGGGTGCCCGGCCGCGGCTCGCCGCGGCCCCGGTCAGACGAGGGGAACACCCATGCTCAACGAACTCAACGAATTTCTCGACGAGCAGACGAAAGGCCTGCGCGACATGGCCGCGAACCTGCGGAAGACGCGCGTGGACGCGGCTCGCAAGGCCGCGATCGAGTCCGCGGCGCGCATCAAGGCCCTGAATTCGCGCGTGCGCGGACTGGCGCGCTCGGGCGTGCGGCTCACGTCCATCTCGCACGGCACCGTGCAGAGCCTGATCGAGCTGCAATCGGAGATCGTGACCACCGCGCTCGGTGACGCGGCGACCCAGCTCGAGCGCATCGCGCACACCGGCAACGTGCGAGAACTCGCGCGCGAGCAGGCCGAGGTGCTGCAGGCGACGCGCGAACGGATCGTGCACGACGTCGCGCGCGCGATGAGGATTCTCCGGCAGGCGGCCCGCGACGCGCGCAAGGTGGCCGAGCACGAGGCCGAGCCGGTCGTCGCGAAGGCGAAGGGCAAGATCCGCAAGGCGAAGCGCACGGTGCGCAAGGCAGAGCGCACGCTGCGCGGTGCCAAGCGCCCGGGCCGTGGAGCCAAGCGCAAGACGACGACCGCGCGGCGGCGTCGCCGCGCCGCGCGCTGATCGCGACGGCCGCTACGGATTGAACGTAAGGGACAGCAGCACCGTCCGGCCGGGCAGCGTGTAGAACTGAGCGTCGCCGATCTCGCTCTCGGCGACCGGGTCGCGCGCATCCGACAGATTGTAGCCGTCCACCCGGACGCGCCACTGGCCGAATCGGTACCCGATGCCCGCGTCGAGCAGCACGTAAGCATCCGCGACCGCCGTGTTGCCCTTGTTGAGGTAGCGGCTGCCGACGTAGTTCGCGACGGCCGAGGCCTGGAAGCCCTGCGCGGGCGCCAGGACGATGCCCGCTGCGGCGAGATGGTTCGGCGACAGCTCGAGAGTATTGCCCTTCAGTTGCTGCAGCGAGCCGTCGGGACGGAGGCGCGCGTAATCCGTGAAGGTCGCGTCGTGGTAGGCGTAGGTCGCCGCGATGCGCAGGTCACCCGAGATTCGGTAATCGACCTCGGTCTCGAAACCCTTGAACCGCTCGCTGCCCGCGTTTGCGAGCGCCGGCAGCCCGTCGATGTTCTCGCGGATCACGAGGTTTTCGAAGTCCATGTCGAAGTACGACATCTCCCAGTCGATGCGGCCGTCGAGGTGCCGACCCTTGAGACCGACCTCCCATGCGGTCGCCGTCTCGGGCTCCAGGATCCGCCCCTCGGCTTCGGGACCGAAGTCCACCGCGGCCGGCTTGAAGGTGTCCCGATAGTCTGCAAAGGCGGTGACCGAGTCGCCGCCCGCGCCCCAGAGCCGGTAGCTCGTGCCGATGCTGCCGGACGCGCGCGTATTGGACTGGCTGTCGCTGCTCTTCTCCGGCCGAGTGCCGGGCGGCGCGTGATGGTCCACGACCCTGCCGTCCATCTGCTCGTCCGTGAGGTTCAGGCGCGCGCCCGCCTGGATGAGCCACCGATCCGTGGCCTGCCAGCCCGCCTGCGCGTAGAGGCCGCCGAAACTGCGCGTGTCGCCGAGACGCGTGGCCTCGTCGATCGGGAGGTCGCGCGAGTCGGGCGCGTTGCTGCCGTCGGGCAGGACCGCGTACTCGAAGTTCCTGCTGTGTTGCGTGCCGTCGCCATACATCCAGTCGAGGCCGACCAGCCACGAGAGGTGGCCGATGGGTGCCGGCGCGTAATAGCTGTCGAGGTACAGGTCCGTCGTGTTGATGTCCTGGCGGAAGCCGTCGGCATTCGGCGTCACGCCGTCCGTCGCGAAGTCCTCGCGCAGGAACCCGCGCGTGTTGCTCGCGCTCGTGTAGGCATACGACGCGGTCGTGATCCACTGGCCCTCGCCGATCGTCCGCGTATAGCGCAGGTTGGCCTGGATGCGATCCTGGTCCTGCCTTGCATCGCCCGGATTGACGTTCGCATCGAGCGGAAAGCGCGGGCTCAGGCCCGAGCCTTCGCGCGGGTGCGGGCTGTACGGGTCCTGCCTGAGCGCCACGGCGTCGAGGTCGAACTGCACGAGCCCGGCGCCGGTGTCGGCCGCGGCGCGATAGAGCAGGTGCCCGCGATCCATGCCCGAGCGATCCTGGCTGTAATCCCGCGTCTCGCCACCGAGCGACAAGGATTGCTTCAACGCGCCCAGCTGCGGCAGGTTCGTGGTCAACGTCGCAAGGGCCGCGCCCGGCGTTCCGCCGGCGAGGTCCACGCGGGTCGGTGTTTCGCCTGCCGCGTACCTCTGCACGTAGATCACGCCCACGAAACTCGTGGCGCCGTACATCACGGGCGCAGGCCCGCGCAGGACTTCGATTCGCTCCACGTCGTCGAGCGTGAGGGTCGCGAGTGCCGGGTTGAAAGTCCCGCCGTACGGGATGCCGTCCACGACGAGCAGGAACGCATCGAACTCGCGCAGCCCCCACATGCCGGGTACCGAACCGGCCGGTCCGGCGTCGCCGCCCGGTGCGATGTCCACGCCGGCAACCAGCGAGAGCGCCGTGCGCAGCTCGCGTGCGCCGCGCGCGCGGGCCGACTCCCCGTCCGCGATCGTGATCATCGCCGGCACGGACTCGAGGTCCGCGCGAAGCTTCGTTGCACCGACGACGATCAGCTCGATCTCGGGTTCGCTCGTGTCGCCCGCGAACGCCGGCGGCACGCCGAGCAGCACGGCCGAGACGGTGGCGGAAATGGCACGAAATACGAGGGAAGGCCTGGAATGCCGCATTCTTCATCTTGGGTCGGATCGACGAGGCGCGCAGTCTAGCGGATATCATGGGCCGGCCGTCACGTGGCGACCGAGGAGGCCGGGCGCAATGAAGTCCGCACGCATACACGCGTTTACGCAACAGCCCGCGGACATCCGCGTCGAAGACGTCCCGGTGCCCGAGCCCGGGCGCGGACAGGTCCGGGTGCGAATGTCGCTGAGTCCCGTCAACCCGTCGGACCTGAACTTCGTCCGCGGCACCTACCACCAGGCGCTCGAGCGGCTCATCTGGAACCAGGGCCGGCCCGCCGGCGAATCGCGCGTGTTCTTCGACCCGGGCCGAAGCAATCCGTGTCCCGTGCCGCCGTACGCACTCGGTGGCGAAGGGGTCGGCAGCGTCGAGGCGAGCGGCGGCGGATTCCTCGCGAACCGGCTGCGCGGAAAACGTGTCGCCGTCGTGACCGGCCCGCCCCACGGCACGTGGCAGGAGTACACGGTGGTGGACGCGAAGCGCGCCGTGACGCTGCCCGACAGCATTCCCGACGAGCAGGCGGCGATGTTCTTCGTCAACCCGATCACGGCGTTCGCTATGGTCCGGGACGTGCTCAGGGTTCCGCGCGACGGCTGGCTGCTCGTCACCGCTGCCGGATCCGCGCTCGGCAAGAGCGTCGTGCGGCTCGGCAAGCGCGACGGCTACCGGACGATCTGCGTCGTCCGCTCGAACGCGAACACCGCGGAACTCCGGTCGCTCGGGGCCGACGCGGTCATCGAGACGGACCGGCAGGACCTCGTGGGCGAAGTGGCGCGAGTCACGGGCGGGCGCGGCGTCGGCCATGCGCTCGATTGCGTGGGTGGTCCCGTCGCGGGCGATGTCGTGCGCTGCCTCGGATTCGGCGGCCGCCTCGTGGTTTACGGCACGCTGGCCGACAGCCCGCTCGAGATCCCGAGCCGCGACCTGATGATGCCGAGTGCAGGAATCTCGGGCTTCCTGCTTCCCAACTGGATCGCGCAGCAGTCGCCGCTCGGATTGCTCGGCATGCTGCGCGACGTGAAGCGGCTCATGGCCGAGGGCATCTTCCACGCCGACGTGAGCGAGACCTACCCCCTCGACAAGGTGGCCGACGCCGTCGCTGCCGCGATCGGTCCCGGGCGCACCGGCAAGGTGATGCTGCG
The DNA here is from genome assembly GCA_012026925.1 of Gammaproteobacteria bacterium. Classification (GTDB taxonomy): domain Bacteria; phylum Pseudomonadota; class Gammaproteobacteria; order Steroidobacterales; family Steroidobacteraceae; genus RPQJ01. Next base: position 16,433 of record VEPJ01000068.1, read on the forward strand.
TCTCAGGGCCGATAGTCCGCGGTGAGCCCGAGCACGTAGATCCGGCTCCCGCCGATCGTTCCGGTGACGGTCGGAATTCCGGGTAGCGGCACCGGGTGACTGTCCTGCGCGATGCGGATGTCGCCCTGGTTGATGACGGAGAGCGACATCCTGAGCAGCAACGAGGCGCTGGCCTGGTAATCCGCGCCGGCGGCGATGCGCAGTTGCTCCGCGACGGGGAAATAGACCGGCATCGTGCCATTCGCGGAGGGATCGCTGTCGTATGCCACGCCGCCCGCCAGCGTCCAGCGCGGGCTCACGCGATGCCGCAGGCCGACCGCGACACCCCACGTGTCCTTGAGCCCGCCGTCGAACATCGGCGAGGCGTGCCCTGCGATATTCATGCTGGCCTCGCCGAACTTCGACCATTGCTGCCAGCCGGCGCTCGCCGCGAGGAGCGTCGCGGCACCGATGGGTCGCACGGCACTGGCGGTAACCTGCTGCGGCAGGCTGACGTCGAGCCTGGCCGGACCCTGTTGCTGCAGCATCATGCCGAGCACCGGGTGCAGGCCGGACCCGCGTACGTCGAGATCCATCGAGTGGTCGACGGTCGACGTCCACGCGAGGCCGAACTTCGTGCCCCCGCCCGTCCGGTAGATCAGACCGAGATTCGCGATCGGGGCCCAGGAGTCGCCGTCCATGCGCAGCTGCCCGTCGCCCAGGCCGGCCGGCGGGCCGTAGTAGGTCGCGTCGTTGCCGACGGCCATGCGAGCTTTCGCCGCAGCGTATTGCGCGCCCAGCGATGCCCCGACGTCGAGCCGATCGCTGACACGGTAGGCGAGCGCCGGCACGATGTTGAGCGACACGAGTTGCGCGTCCTCGATGGCGCGGCGTCCCACCCACTCGTTGCCGAAATCGCAGCCCAGCCCCACGTTGCTGTAGGTGCCGAAGCCGACCGACCATCGGCCGGCCTGCGACGTCGCGAACGCGGACGCCATCGGCATCGCCCCGGCTTCGTTCGTGGCCCTGCCCGGAGTCTCGCCGGTGCCCTTGAACTCGAGATCCATGGTCGCCGGCAGCGCGACGGCGACGATACCCGGCCCCCGCAGGTCGGCCATCCCCGCCGGATTCGTGGCGACGGTCGTGCCGTCTGTCGCGATGGCGGCGCGGCCCGCCGAAGCCATCGCCATGTCCGGGCCGCCGCTCTCGGTCATCCAGGCGCCTGCCGCGGGAACCGGGCTACTGAACAGAAACGCAACCGTGCCCAGGAGGCTGTGCAT
>VEPJ01000116.1 GCA_012026925.1 Gammaproteobacteria bacterium
CGCGAGTTCGGCTTCGGCCTCGAGGTGGGCTCGAAGCCCGAGCTGCTCGCCGTGATGGCGATGACCGAGGGCGAGTCGGAGCGGATGATCGTCTGCAACGGCTTCAAGGACGACAGCTACATCGAGGCCGTGATCCTCGCCACCAAGCTCGGCCGCACCATCATCCCGGTGGTCGAGAACTTCAGCGAGCTCGCCCTGATCCTCAAGCACGCCAAGGCGTACGACGTGCGGCCGCGCATCGGCGTGCGCGTGAAGCTCGCGAGCGAAGGCGCGGGCCGCTGGCGCGAGTCGTCGGGCGAGAAGTCGAAGTTCGGCCTGTTCGTCACCGAGATCCTTGAGCTCTTCCGCGTGCTGAAGGACCAGGGCATGGAGGACTGCCTCCAGCTCGTGCACTGCCACCCCGGCAGCCAGCTGCAGGACATCCGCCGCGTGAAGGACGCCGTCAACGAGCTCGCGCACGTGTACGCCGAGCTCAAGCTGATGGGCGCCGGGCTGCGCTACATCGACATCGGCGGCGGCCTGGGCGTCGATTACGACGGCAGCCGCACCAACTACTCGTCGTCGATGAACTACACGATGGCCGAGTACGCGAGCGACGTCGTCTACCGCATCGCGAGCGTGTGCAACGCGCGCGAGGTCGAGCACCCGGTGATCGTGAGCGAGTCGGGCCGCGCCATCGCCGCGCACCACAGCCTGCTCGTGTTCAACACGCTCGGCTCCTCGATGCTCGACAAGTTCCGCGTCAGCGACCAGGCCGCCGAGGAGTGCGCGCGGGACGCGAAGGTTCCGCAGCCGGTGCGGGACCTGGCCGACGCCTATCGCTCGATCACGGACCGGCGCCTGGTCGAGTGCTACCACGACGCGCTGCAGGCCCGCGAGCAGGCGCTGCAGATGTTCAACCTCGGCTACCTGAGCCTCGAGCACCGCGGCCTGGTCGAGCGGCTGTACTGGGCCACGTGCGCGAAGATCCGCGACTTCTGCCGCCGCCTCGAGACCGTGCCCGAGGAACTCGAGGGCCTCGAGTCGATCCTGAGCGACATCTACTTCTGCAACGTCTCGGTGTTCCAGTCGCTGCCGGACAGCTGGGCCATCGACCAGCTGTTCCCGATCATGCCGATCCACCGGCTCGACGAGAAGCCGACCCGCAACGCGGTGCTCGCCGACATCACCTGCGACTCCGACGGCAAGATCGACCACTTCGTCAGCCTGCGCGAGACCAAGCGCACGCTCGAGCTGCACGAGTTGCGCGACGGCGAGCCGTACTACCTCGCCGCCTTCCTGGTGGGCGCCTACCAGGAGACGCTCGGCGACCTGCACAACCTCTTCGGCGACACGCACGTCGTGCACATCAAGCTGCACGAGGAAGGCGGGTGGTGGATCGAGGAGACGGTGAAGGGCGACACGGCGGCGGAAGTCCTGCGCTACATGCGTTACGACGTGGACCGACTCCTGCCGCAGCTCGTGCGCGACTGCGAGCGCGCCGTCCGCGAGGGGCGGCTGTCGCTCGCCGAGAGCCAGGCGCTGCGGCGCTTCTACGACGGCGAGCTGAACGGCTACACCTACCACGAGCCGGACTGATACGGCCCGGGGTCGGAGTCGCGTCGACGCGGGTCAGCCTGCCTGGCCGACCCCGAGCAGCACCATGACGCCCATGACGAGGAAGATCGCACCCGCGATGCCGTGAACGAGGCGCATCGGCAGCTTGCGCGCCGCAACCTCGCCGAGCAGCACGGCCGGGACGTTCGCCAGCATCATGCCGAGCGTCGTGCCCGACACCACCGCCACGAGCGACGGGTACTTCGCCGCGAGCGCGACGGTGGCGATCTGCGTCTTGTCGCCCATCTCGAGCAGGAAGAACGCGACCAGCGTAGTGCCGAACACGCCGAACCGGGGCTGCGGCTCCTGGTCTTCGTCGTCGTCCAGCTTGTCCGGGATCAGGGTCCAGACCGCCATCGCGATGAACGACAGGCCGAGGATCCAGCGCATCGCGACGGGGCCGATGACGGCGGCAAGCCACGCGCCCACGGCACCCGCCATGAAGTGATTGGCCAGCGTGGCGGCCAGGATGCCGAGGATGATCGGCACCGGCTTGCGGAACCGGGCCGCGAGCACGAGCGCCAGGAGCTGGGTCTTGTCGCCGATTTCGGCGAGGGCGACGACGCCGGTCGAGATCAGGAACGCTTCCAACACGGCACCAAGGCAGCGGGCGCAGCAGCCCCGCCCCGGGCGGCGCGCATGATATCAGCCGCGGCGGCGAGCCCGCCCCGGAGCGACCGTCCGCAGCTTCACCGAGACGCCCGGCCGGCACATAATCGCAGCTGATTTCACCACGCCAACAGCCAGGGGAGCCGTTCATGGGTATGTCGTTCGCGCGCGGGACGCTGTTCGTCGCCGCACTCGCCGTCGTTTCCGTCGCATCCGCCGCCAAGCCCGGCAAGGCGCTCGATCTCGCCACGCCCGAGGGCGGCATCGAGGCCTTCCGCAAGGTGCAGTGCTCGACGGCCGACAAGACGCCCACCGTCTACTACTGGGTCGGCGAGACCTACAGCCGCGTCCCCGGCGAGCCCGACAGGATGCTTTTCCGGTTCGAGGGCATGAACGTCCGCCAGTGCGTGACGGTGAACGACCCGGTCCGCGGCCAGGGCTTCCGCCAGGTGTCGCGCGAGGTCCTCTATTACCAGGACCCGGTGACGGGCCAGGTGCTCGACGAGTGGAAGAACCCGTGGACGGGCGAGACGGTCAAGGTGATCCACATCGCCAACGACCCGGTGAATTTCCGCGGCCCGATCTTCCCGAAGGGCGCGGACGGCAAGCCGTACAAGACCGACCTCAAGGTGATGGGCGACCACTGGTGGGGCACGACGACGGTGCCGCTCTTCTACAGGAACCCGCTCGCGGGCGACTACCAGGACTACGTGGGCGGAACGTACCACGCGACCGAGATGTTCAATTTCTTCGGCAGCGTCGCCAACCTGACGAACCCGAAGACCACCTCCGCGGACGTGAGCGTCGCGTGGACGCGGATCTCGGACTGGCTGCCGTGGATGAAGATGCGGGGCCGCGCGGGCGAACTGTATTTCAACGGCGCCGGCGTGAAGCTCGCCAGCTTCGCCGACCTGCCGGAAGGGATGCGCCAGACGATCGAGGCCCGCAACCCGGCGTTCAAGGAGCCGCCGCCGGTGGACGACCAGCGCCCGAACGAGACGAGCTGGACGTACTTCAAGAAGATGCTGCCCGCGCCGGACGGCAAGTAACGGCGAAAATCGGTGCCAAATTCGGTGCCAGGCACCGAATTTCGCGTCGGAGGGGAAATTCGGTGACTGGCGCCGATTTTTTTTCGCTGCATCAATGATTTAGCTTGCAGTTGCTACCAATTCTCAAGTAGTCTAGGTCCCGCTCAGGATTCCAAGCACCGGACATCAGGCCGCCGCCCGACAGTTCTCCCGCGAGGTTCGACCTCCCTCCCTTCCGGTGCACCGCATTTGTCAGCCATCGTTCCATTCGCAGCCCTTCGTACGTGCGGAGTCCGCGCGTCCGCCGGCGCTGCATTCGTTTCGCATGTGCCCGAGTGAGTGACCCTGATGACGACCCTGTACGTAGGCAACCTGCCCTTCAGTGCGACCGAGGCCGATCTGCGCAGCCTGTTCGAGCAGCACGGCAAGGTGGACTCGGTGAAGATCATCAATGACCGTGAAACCGGGCGGCCGCGCGGCTTCGCGTTCGTGGACATGCCGTCGAGCGATGCGCAGAACGCCATCCAGCACACGAACGGCTACGAGATGAGCGGCCGGCAGCTCCGCGTGAACGAAGCGCGCGAGCGGGCGCCCCGTCCGCCGCGGAGTGGCGGCGGCGCGCACTGGTAGGCGTCGGTACTCCGGGCCAGGCGACATGGACGACGGGGCGGCCAGGGCTGCCAGGCAGTCCTCAAATCCGGCGCTTTTTCCTTGACGGACATGACCTTGTGCTAGACTGCGCGCCGATCGTTGCCCGTACGTGTCTTGCAGGGCGCCTGCTGGCGCCTGGTTTGTTAAGCCGAGACGTCTTCGATCAGGTGACAGGAATGGCTCGGGCGCTGGCCTTGGAAAGGCTGGTGGCCCGCGGCGTGTCGGCTTTTTTGAGTCCTGTCGTTGTGTGTTGATTCTTTTTTGTAGGATGTTTCGAATGACCAAGATCTACGTGGGCAACCTGCCTTTCTCGGCCACCGAGAGCGAAGTGCGCGAGCTCTTCGCCCAGCACGGCACCGTCGAGTCCGTGGCCCTGCCGTCCGACCGTGAGACCGGCCGGCCGCGCGGCTTCGGCTTCGTCGAGATGCCGCAGGCCGATGCGCAGCGCGCGATGCAGGCGCTGAACGGCTTCAACATGGGCGGACGCCCGCTGCGCGTGAACGAGGCGCAGGACCGTCCGCGCACCGGCGGCGGCGGCGGCCGTCCGGGCGGCGGTGGCCGTCCGGGTGGCGGCGGCGGCTACGGCGGTGGTGGCGGCGGTGGCTACGGCGGTGGCGGCGGCGGCCAGCGTCGCTGGTAACCAGCCACTGCGCGCAAGCGCACAGCTGATGCATCGGAAGGCCCGGGGAAACCCGGGCCTTTCTTTTTCCACTGCGCGATGACGCGCGCCCTTGGGCTAGGCCTGCAACGCTGATCGTCCCCACATGGCCGCGCCGATGATCATCACCGCGGAAACCAGCACGTGTGGACGGAAAGGCTGGCCGGTCGCGAGCAGGATCACCATCGTCGAAAGCAGTGGCGTGAGGAACGCGAGCAATCCGATCCGCCGCGGATCGCCTCGCTTGATCGCCGCATCCCAGAGGAAGAACGCGCCACCCAGCGGCCCCATGCCCAGCACCGCGATCCGCAGCACGTCCGATGCGCTCAAGGACACCGGCGGCTCGAAGAGTGCATGGCAGATCAACGCGAGTGCGCCGGACAGCGCGGCGAAGCTGCCCACTGCGGCCGTCTCGAACGCGGCCACGCGGCGAGTCCCCAGCGAGTAGGTCGCCCACACGAACGCCGCGGCAAAGGCAAAGACGTAGCCGCTGTAGAAGCCCGAGGCCAGCCGACCATCCGCGTCGGGATCCCGACCGAGAATCGCGACGGCCGCCCCGCCGAAGCCGAGCAACGCGGCGCCGACATGCGCCGGTCGCAGCTTGATCCCCGGCAGCATGACGGGGGACAGCACCACGATGCCGAGCGGCCAGAGGTAGTTGACGAGGTTGGCCTCGACCGCGGGCGCCGTCCGCAGGCCGATGAACAGGAGCAGGTGGTAGCCGAACAGTCCGTAGACGCCCAGCGCCAGCGTCTTCGGCGGAATCCGCCAGGCCGCCAGCCGGAAGCCCGAGAGCGGCAGGGCGATCAGGCTGCCGATCAGGAGCGAGCTGCCGATCAGGAAGAACGGCGGGACGTGCACCAGCGAGACGCCCAGCGCAGCGAGCGACGACCAGAGCACGATGGCCGACAGGGCCAGGACGTCGGAATTCATGAAGCGCGATTCTGGCCCGGAACGCGCCGTCTGCCACTAGATCGGGATCGGGCTGAACTTCGGCGTGAAGTGCAGGTAGCCGATGTTCGCGCCCTGCCGCCAGCCGACGCCGAAGCGCACCGGCGCGAGCGTGATGTCGTCGGTGCGGTTGTAGTTCAGGCTGAATCCACCGACGAAATACAGGCTGCCCTCGACGCCCGGAAACCGCTGGAACAGCCGCTCCGTGTTGTGCAGGTTGTAGACGAGCGTGAAGCACTTGGCGGCATTCCCGCCGAGGTCGAAGCCGATCGACGGTCCCTGCCACCACACCTGCCGCGATCCGCCGCCCTTCGTGACGAGCAGGCCCTTGCCATAGCGCAGGCCGACGCCGATGGCGCCGGCGCCCTCCTCGCCCTTGATGTAGGCGTTGGGCTGGCCGTACTGGTCGAAGGCCTTCTGGATGACCTCCGCGAGGCCCTTGGCGCCCTTGCCGAAGAACTTCTCGGCCGCCGCGAGCACCTCGCTGTGCGAGAAAGTGTCATCGCTCTGGCCGCCCGTCGCCGCATGGGAGACCGGGCTGCCAAGGGCAAGCGCCGCGGCCAGCATCGCCCGTTGCACGAATTGTCTGCGGTTCATGAGGTCTCCTCCACGATCACCACATGTTGCGAAGCTGGCTCGCGACGTCGATCCGCGGGCCGGCCTCGGTCTGCGACTCGCCCGGCCGGTCGGGACACGGCGGCCAGGCCGCGCGTTCGAACCGCTCGAGCACGGAGTCGGTCAGGAAACGGCTGCGTGCGCCGTGCACGTAGCGGTCCCCGGCCGGCGCCTGCTGCGTGACGTAGAACCGCACCGGCGCGAGGAGGTGCAACTCCTGCCGGGCGCGTGTCATCGCCACGTAGAGTAGACGCCGCTCCTCGTCGATGAGTTCCGGCCGTCCGGTGGCGAACTCGGAGGGAAAGCTCCCATCCGTGACGTTGAGCACATGCACGGACTCCCATTCCTGTCCCTTGGCAGAGTGCACGGTGGACAGCACGAGGTAATCCTCGTCGAGCAGCGGATCGCCCGACAGGTCGCCGCTCGCCTGCGGCGGATCGAGCGTGAGCTCGGTCACGAAGGACTCGCGCGTCGGGTACTGCACGGCGAGCCGCTCGAGCTGCTCCAGGTCGCCGCGGCGGACCGGCGCCGCCTCGTAGAGACGCTCGAGTTGGGGCTCGTACCATGCACGAACGCGCGTGACCTGCCCTTCCCAGGGCGCGGCGCCGGCGATCGAAGTCATCAGCGATGCGAAGGCGGGCCAGTGCTCGCGCGCCGCGGCCGGTACGACGTAGCCAGCCAGGATGGACCAGTCGAAACCGGCCGCCTCGAACGCAGCGCAGGCGCGTTCGGAATTCGCGGGCCCCATGCCCGGCAGGAGCTGCAGCACCCGGAAGGCCGCGATGCGATTGCGGGGGTTGTCGGCCCACCGCAGCACGGCGAGCAGGTCCTTCACGTGCGCCGCCTCGAGGAACTTGAGGCCGCCGTACTTCACGAAAGGGATGTTGCGGCGCATGAGCTCGAGCTCGAGTACGTCGCTGTGGTCCGAGTTGCGGAACAGCACGGCCTGGCGGCGCAGGTCGATGCCCCGCTCACGGCTCTCGAGGACGCGTTCGACGACGTACGATGCCTGAGCCTGGTCGTCGAGCACCGTGACGTAGCGCGGCTTCGCGCCGCCACCGCGCGCGCTGCGCAGGAACTTGCGGAACTGGCGCCCGCCCTCCCCCATCAGTGCATTCGCCGCGTCGAGCACCGGCTGCGTGGAGCGATAGTTCTCCTCGAGCGTCACCACGTGCGCGGGCGGCGAGAATTTCTCGGGGAAGTCGAGGATGTTGTCCACGGTCGCGCCACGGAACGAGTAGATCGCCTGCGCGTCGTCGCCGACCACCGTCACGCCGCGGCCGTCCGGCTTGAGCCGCAGCAGGATCTCCGCCTGCAGCGCGTTCGTGTCCTGGTACTCGTCCACGAGGACGTGGTCGAACTGCGCGCCGATCGTCGCTGCGAGCGAGGCTTCGCGCATCATCACCTGCCAGTAGAGCAGCAGGTCGTCGTAGTCGAGCGCCTGCTGCGCGAGCTTCGCCTCGACGTAGGCGCGGCAGAGCGCGGTGAGTTCCTCCTCCCAGTCGAGACACCACGGGTAGGCCGTCTCGAGCGTCTCGCGCAGGCTGCGCTGCGTGTTCACCCGGTGCGAGTAGATGCCGAGGCAGGTGTCCTTGCGCGGAAAACGCTTCTCGGTCTTCGACAGGCCGAGCCGGTGGCGCACCACGTCCATGAGGTCGGCCGAGTCCGCGCGGTCGAGGACGCTGAACGCGGGATCGAGCCCGACGCGCGTCGCGTACTGGCGGATGATCCGGTTGCCGATCGCGTGGAAGGTACCGGACCACGGCAATCGCAGCGCGGCTAGGGAGCTGGCGCCGCCGGCGTGCGAGCGCGCCACGGTGTCCGCGACGACTCGCTGGGCACGACGGGTCATCTCGAGCGCGGCGCGGCGCGTGAAGGTCAGGAGCAGCAGTCGCTCGGGCGCGACTCCATTGAGCAGCAGGTGCGCGACGCGATGCGCCAGCGTGCTGGTCTTGCCGGTCCCCGCTCCCGCGATCACGAGCAGCGGCGACGCGCGCACCCCACTGCCCTGCGAGGCGTCACCGTACGTCGCCGCTTCGCGCTGGGCGGAATTGAGGTGGGTGAACGGGTCGGCGTGCGTCATGAGGCCGATGACTATAGTGCCGCCCTGTATGGATATCCAGTAAGAAGGCGCTGCCGACCAGCCTGTAAGATGCACTCAAGACATGACCTGCAGGGGAACGGCGTTTCCATGGGCAATTTCAATCTGAGCGGGGTCCTCTGGCGCATCGCCTTCTCCCTGGTGCTCGTGTACCTGACTTTCAATCCGTCCGGACACTCCTACTTCCACTGGCTGGCCGACGGCTTTCCATCGATCACCCCCGCCAAGGCCATCGCCGGCCTCGCGCTGCTCGGCGCCTGGGTGTTCTTCGTGCACTCGACCTTCAACGCCCTGGGAGGCCTGGGAGTGGGGCTGCTCGTCGCGCTCTTCGGGTGCATCGTCTGGTGGCTGGTCTCCCAGGGATGGCTGAGCCTCGAGAATCGCGCCGCAATGGCCTGGGTCGTGCTGGGAATCCTCGGCGTCGTGCTCGGCATCGGCATGTCGTGGTCGCTGATCCGCCAGAAGGCCTCCGGCCAGGCGTCGGTGGACCGCGTCGACTGACCCATCCCGGGCAGGAGCACAGAGCATGCCGAAACGCTACCCCTCGCAGCCCGACCACCTCACGGCGCTCGACGTCCCGATCCCGCCGCACACGAAGCTCGATCCCGATCTCCAGAAGTACTTCGCGGTCTGCGCGGAGCGGATCGGCTTCGTGCCGAACGTGCTCGCCGCGTACACCTTCGACCAGGCGAAGCTGCGCGCCTTCATCGGGATGTACAACGACCTGATGCTCGGCGATTCCCCGCTCTCGAAGCTCGAGCGCGAGATGATCGCGGTGGTGGTCTCGTCGGCGAACCGCTGCTACTACTGCCAGGTCGCGCACGGCCAGGCAGTGCGCGAGATGTCGGGCGACCCGGCGCTCGGCGAGCTGCTGGTGATGAATTACCGGGCGGCGAAGCTCTCGCGCAGGCACCGGGCGATGCTCGACTTCGCGCACAGGATGACCGTGGCTCCGGACGAAGTCGGCGAGACGGACCGCGCGGCGCTGCGCAAGGCGGGGTTCAAGGACCGCGACATCTTCGACATCGCCGCAGTCGCGTCGTTCTTCAACATGACGAACCGCATGGCGACGGCGATCGACATGATGCCGAACGCGGAGTACCACTCCGCCAGCCGCTGAATTCGGGGACTGTCCCCGAATTCAACGAACCAGCTTCATCAGCTTCGCCTTCTTCTCGGTGTAAGGCGGATAGCGGATCGGCGCATCGAGCCGGAAGCCGCGCTTCATGACCGGCCGCATGTGGCTGAACGTCTCGAAGCCGTACCAGCCGGTGTAGCGGCCCATGCCGCTGTTGCCCACGCCGCCGAACGGCAGCTCCGGCGACACCATGAAGATCACCGCGTCGTTGATGCAGACGCTGCCGGCGCTGAGCCGGTTGAGCACGGCATCCTCCAGCACCTTGCTCTTCGTGAACAGGTAGAGCGCCAGCGGCTTCGGCCGGTCCGCGACGAACTTGATCGCGTGGTGCATCTCGTCCACGGTGATCACCGGCAGCACGGGCCCGAAGATCTCCTCGGTCATGAGGCCACAGTCCTTCGGCGGATCGAGCACGATCGTCGGCTCGACGAACCGCTTCGCGACGTCCACGCGCCCGCCGTGGTGGATCTTCTGGCCCTTGAGCAGGTCCGCGAAGCGCGCGGTGTGACGCTCGCTCGCGATGCGCGGGTAATCCGGGCTCTGCTCCGCGTCCTCGCCGTAGAAATCCTTGATCCTGCGCGTGATCGCTTCGACGAACTGCGTCGCCACGTCGCGGTGCACGAGCACGTGGTCCGGCGCGACGCAGGTCTGGCCGGCGTTGATGAACTTGCCCCAGGCGATGCGCGACGCAGCGACCTCGATGTCGGCGCTCTTGTCGATCAGGCACGGGCTCTTGCCGCCGAGCTCGAGCGTCACGGGCGTCAGGTGCTTCGCGGCCGCGGTCATGACGATCCGGGCGACGCGCTCGTTGCCGGTGTAGAGGATGTGATCGAACTGCTGCTCGAGGAGCTCGGTCGTCTCCGGGACGCCGCCCTCGATGACGGCGAAGGCGTCCGGGTCGAGATAACGCGGCAGGATCGCGGCCAGGGCCGCCGACGTGTGGCTAGTGATTTCCGACGGCTTCATGATCGCGCAGTTGCCCGCGGCCACCGCACCTACGAGTGGCGCGCACACCATCGACAGCGGGTAGTTCCAGGGCGCGATGATCAGCACGACGCCCTTCGGTTCGGGCTCGATGTAGCTGCGGCCCGGCTGCGCCATCATCGGCGTGCGCACCCGCGTCGGCTTCATCCAGTTCCGGAGGTGCTTGCGCGCGTACTTCGCCTCTTCCTCGACGAAGCTCATCTCGGTCATCACCGACTCGAACCGGCACTTGCCGAGGTCCTTGTGCAGCGCATCGGCGAAATCGGACTCGTGCTCGCGCATGGCGCGCTCGATCTCCTCGAGCTGCTTGAGCCGCCACTCGATCGGGCGGGTCTTGCCGCTGTCGAACGTCTGGCGCAGGCGCGCGAGGGTGGTCGTGATGGTCGAGCTGCTCATCGTTGGGCTCCGGGATCCCGTGCCGTCGGGACCTGGTCGCCCAAGTTATCACAGGAGACCGGGGCTGGTGCGGCGCAGCAACGGGGGACGCGGCCACGGGCGGGCGCCGAACGCCGATGGCCGGCCTGTATCATCCCGAGGCCTGTCCGGGAGCCTGACGCCGCATGGCCGACAACATCCGCAACGTCTTCAAGGGCCGAGTCCTGACGCTGAACCTCGAGCAGGTCGAGCTGCCGAACGGCCGGGTCGCCGAGCTCGAGATTGCCCATCATCCCGGTGGGGCCGCCGTGGTCGCCGTGGACGACCAGGAGCGCGTGTGCCTGCTCCGGCAGTTCCGCCATGCCGCCGGCGGCTGGCTCGAGGAACTCCCCGCCGGCAAGCTGGACGGCGGCGAACCGCCGATCGAGTGCGCCGTACGCGAGCTCGCCGAGGAAGCCGGGGTCGGCGCCCGCCGCTGGGACAAGCTCGGGCAATTCTTCAGTTCGCCGGGCGTGCTGACAGAGGTCATCCACATCTTCCTCGCCCGCGAGCTCACGCCCGTGCAGTCGGCGCCCGAGGATCACGAGGTCTTCGAGGTCCAGTGGGTACCGCTCCGGGAGGCGGCCGCCCGCGCCGCCCGGGGCGAGATCCATGACGGGAAGAGCCTCGTCGGCCTCTGCTGGGCGGCAGCCGCGCTGCAGGCCGGCGGCCCCGGCTGACCCGGCCCCCCGGCTTTCCGTGATCACGCTCGCATTCCCTGCGGGCCCGGGTTCTGTAACATATCGCAGGCAAACCGCAGCCACTGGCGGACACGACATGGTGGAAAAGCCTCGCAACAAGCCGGCGGGAAAAACCCCCGAACCGGAAAGCACAGGGACCGGACCGGGTCACCTGGGTGAGGACGATCGCGGCAACGTCACCTGGGAATGGAAGAACGAGGGTGACCTGCTCGCGGACGACACGCTCGGCGCGGCCGAACGCGTCCGCGCGCTCGTGGACCCGAACCTCGACATCGCCGACGAGGGCGAGGACCCGCACAACCCGCTGACCGTCAATCCGAAGCGGCTCAAGACGGGCTATAACCCGTACAACAGCGGCGCGCTCGGAAAGCAGGCCTGGAAGAAGAAGAAGGACCTGCGCGAGCTTTCGAAGTGGATCGAGCTCCGCAAGAAGATGACCGAGAAGAAGAAAGAGGACGGCGAGTAGCCTTCATCCCCACTGCGCCGCGTGGCGCAGCTTCGCGTGCCGGCCCAGCCGGTAGAAGGTCCTGAGCTCCGCCAGCATCGCTTCCGGACGCGCGCGCCGGGGGCGCAGGAAGCGATCCTCCAGCCTGCGGCAGAACCGAGCCGCGAATCTGTGCGCCTCCTCGTAACGGCTGCGCTCCGTGCCGGTCAGGTGCGGCAGGAACCCCGTGCGGTCGAACAGCCGGTGAAACAGCTCGGCGGGAAACCGGCCGTCGCGCTGCTCGAGCGTCAGGCGCAGGGCGCTCGCATACTTGTCCACCTCCGCCTGCAGCTCGAGCTCGAGCAGCGACACGCTGCGGTCGCGCGCGACGCTCCACACGACGTAGTGGAAGTGGCTCACGCCCTCGAGGGCCGTGCAGTAGTCGGCGAGGTTGTCCTCGGTCAGGCGCCGCAGCGGGCACCGGCTCGCCAGGCGCTCGAGCACCGACGCGTCCACGTAGAGGCCGATCTCGAGCTGCCCGTCGCTCTCCGCGATCAGCAGTTGCTCGTCCGTCGGGGGCCGCTCCGCGCCCTGCAGCACCGCCGCGTGCGCCGCATCCGTGATGAGGTAGTCGTTCACGTCCTGCTCGGCGGGCGCGTCGTACAGTCCCGCGAGCAAGGCCTGCAGCTGACGCAGCAGCATGGATCGCGCCCGCTCAGTTCGGCACGCGCCCGGTGGGCGCCACCGTCGGCGTCACGCCCAGCTGCCGCAGGAGTCCGTGGGCCCGGGGACTGCCGGTCTTGAGCCACACTTCGTAGAGACGAAGCACGTCGCGGTCCGAGTTTCGCCAGGACATCTCGCTCACGTCGTTCAGGGCATCCACGAGCCGCTGGAACTTGGCCGCGAGCTCGGCGAAGACGCCGCCCAGCGCCCGTCCGCGCACGCCCTGGCCGCAGGAATCCGCGAGCGTGCCATACGCGCGGCCGCCCATGGCGATGTGGTAGTCGACGTCCACGAGCCTGCGCGCGAAGCCGTGCGACAGGAAACCCGCGACGAACAGGCTGACGTCGCCGAGCCTCTGCAGCGTTCGACTGCGTTGTTCCGTGGAAGGTGCGTTCGCAGCGTCCGCGAGCATGAGCGCAAGTGGCTTGAGCCGCGGGCCGTCGCTCGTCTGGTCGAACAGCGCATCGGAACGCGAGAACATCGTCAGCACGTTCACGACGTAGTGCTCGGTATGGTCGTCCACCCCGACGTGCTGCCGCTGCAGCGCTTCGCGCACGGCGTCGCGGAAGAATTCCTGGAGATTGCGGACGTCGATGGCGGTCTCGGCGGGCGCGTCTCGGCTCATGCTTTCCTCCCCTCTTCAGGATCGATGGCAGCCGGCACCCGCGGCTGCTGACAGCTCCGCGGGCGATACAGGATGGGTCGAGGTGGCGGGTGTGGCGCGCGGCAGGGCGGGATCAGGCGATCCATCCGCGGCGCGCGAAGACGACGGACTGGCGGGAAGCCATGGCCGGAAATTACCCAAAGAATTCCACGGTGATCAAGCCCCGCCCCGCGATGCGGCGCACGATTTGCGCATACCATGTCGGGAGCAACGCATCCGCAAGGGACATTTCATGCAGGTCTACGGCATCGTCGGGCGCAAGAACAGCGGCAAGACGCACCTCGTGGCACGCCTCGTGCGGGCGGCGACACAGCGCGGCCTGGTGGTTTCGACGGTGAAGCACGCCCACCACGGGTTCGACGTGGACCAGCCCGGCAAGGACAGCTACGTCCATCGCGAGGCGGGCGCGCAGGAGGCGCTCGTCAGTTCCTCGCTGCGCTGGGCGCTGCTGCACGAGAACCGCGGCGCGGCGGAACCCTCGCTGCAGGAACTGCTCGCGCGCCTTTCGCCGTGCGACCTCGTGATCGTCGAGGGGTTCAAGAAGGACGACCACCGCAAGCTCGAGGTCTATCGCAGCGCCTGCGGCCAGCCGCCATTGTCGGTCGAGGATGCGACGATCGAGGCGATCGCCGTGGACGACTCGAGCGACGTGGCCGGCCGCGTTACGCGCTTGCCGTTGGACGACACCGAGGCCGTGCTCGACTTCATCCTGCGACAGGTGGGGCTCGCGCGGTCAGGCTGAGGCGTCGAGCAGTCGCACGAGATCGAGCAGCGAGGCGATGACCTGCTCCGGCGCGGCGAAGCTCGCCGGCCATGCCGCGCCCTCCCGGTTCAGCCATACCGGACGCACGCCGGCGCGTCGCGCGCCTTCGACGTCGGCCTCCGGGTCATCGCCGATGTGAATCGTGCGCTCGGCAGGCACCCGCGCCGACTCCAGCAGCATGGCGAAGATCCGCGGGTCGGGCTTGAGCATGCCGGCCTCGCGTGCAGCGAGACTGCGCTCGAAGAAGTGCGCGAGCCCGATCGCGGCGAGATCCGCATTGCCGTTGCTGATCGCAAACAGCCGGTAACGCCCCGAGAGCCGCGTGAGGGCCGGCAGCACGTCGTCGTAGAGCACCACTTCGTTGCGGGCCCGATAGAAGACCTCGAAGGCCTCGTGCGCCATCTCGTCCGGATAGCCCGCCTCGCTGGCGTGCGCCAGGAGCGCCTGCGTCCGCAGCCAGGTGAAGTCGTGGCGCATCGCCGGGTGCTCGAGCGCCATACGCGCGCGGACGTCGCGCATCGAGTCGAGCGTGTGCCGCTCGAGCACCCGCGGGTAACGCTCGGCGAGGAATCGCTCCATTGCATGCTCGGCCCGCAGGATCACCGGCCCCACGTCCCAAAGGGTGTTGTCGAGGTCGAAGATGATCGCCTGGACTTCGCGCATCGTATGGTCGAGTCTAGCCGACCTGCGTGACGGCGACGCGACGAGGCCGGCTCGATGAAAGTTGCGACGACGGATTTCGGACGGCGGATCCTGCGGCCGACGGGCGCGCTCGAACTGATGACGGACCTCGGCGAGGCGTCCATCCCCGTCCCCGGCCGCACGGCGCACATGCTCGGCGGCGGCAACCCGGCGCGGATCCCGGCGGTCGAGGATGCGTACCGGCGACGCCTGCGCGAAATCGCCGAGGACGACGCGCAGTTCGGCCGCTTCGCGGCGACGTATTCGGCGCCGGGCGGCGATCGCTCGTTCCGCGGGGGCGTGGCGGAGATGCTCGCACGCAAATACGGCTGGCCGTTGACGGAGCGCAACGTGGCGCTCACCTGCGGCAGCCAGACCGCCTTCACGGTGTTGTTCAACCTGTTCGCAGGCGAGTGCGCGGACGGGTCGCGCAGGCGAATCCTGTTCCCGCTGGCGCCGGAATACATCGGCTACGCGGACGTTGGCCTGTCGGACGACATGCTCGTCGCGCAGCGCGCCGACATCGAGGAACTTCCCGGCGGTTTCTTCAAGTACCACGTACGGTTCGAGGGCCTGGACCGCATACCGGACGTCGGTGCGATCTGCGTCTCCCGTCCGACGAATCCGTCCGGCAACGTCCTCACGCTCGGCGAGCTCGAGCGTCTCGACGCACTGGCGCGGGCCCGCGCCGTGCCGTTCATCATCGACGCGGCTTACGGGTATCCCTTCCCCGGCATCCAGTTCGAGGAGCCCGGCCTCATCTGGAACGACAACGTCGTGCTGTGCCTCAGCCTGTCGAAGCTCGGCCTGCCCGCCACGCGCACGGGCATCGTCGTCGCGAACGAGGACGTCATCGAGGCGCTGACCGCGTTCAATGCGACGGCTTCGCTGGCACCCGTCTCGACGGGTGCGGTGATCGTGGATCCGCTGCTCCGGAGCGGCGAGCTCGAGCGGATCTGCGACGAGTCGATTCGTCCGTACTACGCCGAGCGGTCACGCGAGGCCGTGGCGTGGCTGCAGGATGCCTTCCGCGACCTGCCACTGCGGATACATCGGCCCGAGGGTGCGTTCTTCCTGTGGCTGTGGTTCCCCGGGCTGCCGATCACGAGCGCTGAGCTGTACCGTCGGTTGAAGGCACGCGGCGTGTTCGTGCTGTCTGGGCATCACTTCTTCCCGGGTCTCGAAGACGACTGGCGGCACCGGCACGAGTGCATCCGGCTCAATTACTCGCAGGCGCGGGAGAGCGTCGCGGCGGGAGTGAAGGTCATTGCGGAAGAGGTCGGGCGGGCGAAGCGGTAGGAAGGCTGCCGAGAGACATCCGGACGGAATGATGCCGCCTGGGCAACTTCTGCCTGGCCTTGCCGACGCCCGACCGACGTTTCCGCGGAAACGTGCGTAAGGCGCTGACGGCAAACCTGGAGCCGCGTCGGGCAATAGCGATCAGTCGCCGCTTCGTCTTCCGCGCTCGGCCAGGAACGGCTTCAGCACCTTGGCCGTGTGCGACTTCGCCGTCGCCTTCGCAACCTGCTCCGGCGACCCCTGCGCGACGACGCGCCCGCCGCCCGAACCGCCCTCCGGGCCGAGGTCGATGATCCAGTCCGCCTCCGCGATCACGTCGAGGTTGTGCTCGATGACGACGACGGTGTTGCCCGCGTCCACGAGCCGGTGCAGCACGTGCACGAGCTTCTCGACGTCGGCCATGTGCAGGCCCACCGTCGGCTCGTCGAGAACGTACACGGTTCGCTGCCCCGCCCGCAGCCGCGCAAGTTCCGTCACGAGCTTGATGCGCTGCGCCTCGCCGCCCGACAGCGTGGGGCTCTGCTGGCCGAGCGTGAGGTAACCAAGACCGACATCCTGCAGCAATCGGAGCGCGCCGTGGATGCGCGGGTGAGCGGTGAAGAACTCCACCGCCTCGTCCACGCTCATCGCCAGCACGTCGCCGATGCTCCTGCCCCGGTACTGGATCGCGAGCGTCTCGGCGTTGAAGCGTCGTCCTCCGCACGAGTCGCACAGCACCTTCACGTTCGGCAGGAAGCTCATCTCGATCGTCTGCACGCCCTGCCCTTCGCAGGCGTCGCAGCGCCCGCCGGCCGTGTTGAACGAGAAGCGTGACGGTCTGTAGCCGCGCACACGTGATTCCGTCGTGCCGGCAAACAGCCTGCGGATGTCGTCCCAGAAGCCGACGTAGGTCGCCGGGCACGAGCGCGGCGTGCGGCCGATCGGCGTCTGGTCCACTTCGAGCACGCGTTCCACCTGGTCGAAGCCCGCGATGCCCTTGCAGCCGATCCATTCCGGCGCCCGACCCCGCCGTCGCTTCCCGGCGGTGCGCAGCTTCAGGTTGGCGAACAGGACGTCGCGGGCCAGCGTTGACTTGCCCGAGCCCGAGACGCCGGTCACGACGGTCAGGCGTCCGAGCGGCACGCTCGCATTGGCCTTGCGCAGGTTGTGCAACGCCGCCTGCTCGATCGCGAGCGCTGGCTCGCCGCGGCGGACCGGCCGTCGGTCGCCGAGCGGATGGCGCAGCGGCGCGGCCAGGAAGCGGCCGGTGAGCGACTCGGGCGCGGCCACGAGATCCTCGCTCCGGCCCTGGCCGACGACGCGGCCGCCGCGCGCTCCCGCCCCAGGCCCGAGGTCGATCACGTGATCGGCGCGACGGATCGTCTCCTCGTCGTGCTCGACGACGAGCAGCGTGTTGCCCTTCGCACCGAGTCGCTCGAGCGAATCGAGCAGGATCTCGTTGTCGCGCGGGTGCAGCCCGATCGTGGGTTCGTCGAGCACGTAGCAGACGCCCTGCAGGTTCGAGCCGAGCTGCGCCGCGAGGCGGATGCGCTGCGCTTCGCCTCCCGACAGCGTCGGCGCCGC
>VEPJ01000050.1 GCA_012026925.1 Gammaproteobacteria bacterium
GGTGAGCCTGGGTGAGCCTGCGCTGGCTGATCTGGTCGCTGCTCAGTCCTTCGCAGATCCTGCTCGGCATTGCGATCGTCGGGGGATTGCTCCTGGCCGTCGGTCGCCAGGGCGGCCGTGCACGCGACGTCGGGCGCGTCCTTTGCATCCTTGGCGGTACAGGGCTCTTCGTATTCGGTTTCCTTCCGACCTCGCACTTCATCGCGCACGCGCTCGAGACGCGCTTTCCACAGCCGAAGCTGCCCGATCACATCACGGGTATCGTCCTGCTGTCAGGAGCAGAGCGGCCTGCGGCGACCGAGGCCTATGGCGAACCGCAGTTCAGCTCGGCCGCGGGGCGGTACACGACAACCCTGCGACTCGCGGCCCGGTATCCGGACGCCCGGATCGTCTTCACGGGCGGGCCCGCGGTGGATCCGGACACCGGCAAGGAAGGGCAGACGGCGGTGGCGCACAGGATGCTGTCGAGCATCGGCATCGATCCGGCGCGCCTGACGTTCGAGGAACGCTCGACCGACACCTGCGACAACGCCTCGAATACCAAGGCGCTCGTTCAGCCGCGGGCGGGGGAGACCTGGGTCGTGGTCACCTCGGCCATGCACATGCCTCGGACTGTCGCGTGCTTCCGGGCAATTGAATGGGAGGTGATTCCACAGCCGGCCGACTATCACTCGGACGTCAGCGGAGTGACGACCCGGACATTCCAGATCGCCGACAACCTCGCGCTGCTCGACACGGCACTGCACGAGTGGGTGGGCCTCGTCTATTACAGGCTGAGCGGGCGGACCCGGGAACTCTGGCCCGCCCCGTCGACGGATGGCGCGTTTGACCCGTCGCGGGCCTCCCCCTAAACTACGCGCCCCTTGGATGGGCGGTTAGCTCAGCGGTAGAGCACTGCTTTCACACGGCAGGGGTCGATGGTTCGATCCCATCACCGCCCACCACTTCTTTTCGGGTCCGTTCCGGTCACATAGGCAACGGATCAATCTCCAGACATCGGGAACACTCCGGCGCCGCCGGGGTTGGCCATTCGTCCCCCGAAAACCATATCAAAATATGGCATGCGAGCCATATGTTTAGTATAAGTCGCCCATGACGGCGACTTCTTTGCGCAGGCGCAGGCCGCGTTTCACATACCGCGGGACCGTCATTCGCATCATCGGCGCTGGCTACTGGCGCAGAGGTAAGAAGCTGTATGAAGCGCGCGCGAAAATACACAAATGAACCGCTCGGTCGCCTCGAGGTGGTAGACGATTTTCTGCCGCCTCCGGACCAACTCGTCTTGAAGGAAGACGGCGTGAAGGTCACGATTTCGCTCAGTCGTAAGAGCGTGGACTTCTTCAAGGCGCATGCGGCCGCCTCCAAGGTGCCGTATCAGAGAATGATCCGCACGTTGCTGGACAGCTACGCCGACAAGTATTCAAAGCGGTCGCCGTGACCGCGTCATGACCGGAAGCCAATCGTCATGTCGCATTCGACGCTCACGGCCAAGGGTCAGATCACGATACCGCGGGAGGTGCGTCAGGCAGTGGGTCTCCGGGCCGGCGACCGGGTTCATTACAGGGTTCTGGCGGACGGAACCATCATCCTGCGCGTGAAGAATCGCCGCGTGCGTGACCTGGCGGTCAAGCCGAAGGGCGCGCGACACGTCTCGGTGGAGCAGATGAATCGCTGAGACCCCCCGTGGTCGGGATCGACACCAACACGCGCGTGTTATCATATGATCCGATCATATTGGATCCGATCGCTCGCCCATGAGCACTGAGCGCTACAGAGCTTTTTCCGTGACAGTGCCGCCGCAGATCGAGCAGCAGCTCGAGCAACTGTGCGCAAGCGAGGCGCGGTCGCGCTCTGAGGTCGTGCGGGAAGCGTTGCGGCTCTACTTCAGCACGCGCGCCGCCGCGGGTGGCAAGCCGGTCACCGTGGTGATGCCGGCCGGCGTCCGCGACCGCGAGGCGGCCGGCTTCGGTGCCTTCGACGAGTGGGCCTGCGATCTCGACAGTGTCTATGACGTCCTTGCGAAGGAGTAAGTACCGGTCCTGGGACGTCGTGCTGGTCCCGTTCCCGTACACCGACCGCACGCACGCCAAGGTTCGCCCGGCGGTGGTCGTGTCCGCGTCGACGCTTTCCGATTCCGCCGGCATGTATTACGTCGCGATGATCACCAGCGCGGCGCACCCGGCGTGGCAGGGCGACGTCCCCGTCAGCGACCTTCGCGCGGCTGGACTCCCCGCGGCATCCGTCGTCCGACCGGCCAAGATCGCCACGATCGATGAGCGCGCATTGATCCGCGCCATCGGCAAGCTACCGAAGTCCGATCGCGAGCAGGTGGCGTCCTCCATCCACAGGTTCCTGGCATTCCGCCCCGAGGTTGCATGACCGTTCGCACCCGTTTCGCTCCCAGCCCTACCGGCATGCTGCACATCGGCGGCGTGCGCACGGCGCTCTTCTGCTGGCTCTACGCGCGCCGCCACGGCGGCACGTTCATCCTCCGCGTCGAGGACACCGACCGCGAGCGCTCCACGCCCGAGGCGGTGCAGGCGATCCTCGACGGCATGAAGTGGCTCGGCCTCGACCACGACGAGGGCCCGTTCTACCAGACGCAGCGGATGGACCGGTACAAGGAGGTAATCGACCAGTTCCTGCGCGAGGGCAAGGCCTACCACTGCTACTGCAGCAAGGAAGAGCTCGACGAGATGCGAGCAGCGCAGACTGCGCGGAAGGAGAAGCCGCGCTACGACGGTCGCTGCCGGCATCGTAAGGAGCCGGTGCCGGGCGTGAACCCCGTGGTGCGGTTCCGCAATCCGGACGCGGGACAGGTGGTCGTCGACGACGTGATCCACGGCCCGATCACGTTCGATTCGAGCGAGCTCGACGACCTCATCATCGCGCGCTCGGACGGCACGCCGACCTACAACTTCTGCGTCGTCGTGGACGACTACGACATGCGCATCACGCACGTGATTCGCGGCGACGACCACATCAACAACACGCCGCGGCAGATCCAGATGCTACGCGCGCTCGGGGTCGAGCCGCCGACCTATGCGCACGTACCGATGATCCTCGGTCCCGACGGCGCCAAGCTCTCGAAGCGCCACGGCGCGGTGAGCGTGCTGCAGTATCGCGACGACGGCTTCCTGCCCGAGGGCCTGCTCAACTATCTCGGCCGCCTCGGCTGGTCGTACGGCGACCAGGAGATCTTCTCGCTCGAGGAGATGACGCAGC
>VEPJ01000189.1 GCA_012026925.1 Gammaproteobacteria bacterium
TCTGCGAGCTGTGCGTGCGCGCGTCGGCCGAGGTCGACGGCAAGCACGTCTTCGCGCTCGGCGGGCGCGGCCGTGACAAGCACCTGCAGGTCAACTCGTCGTCGGGGCTGCTGCGCGACAGCGCGGCTGACGCGGCCGACAAGGCAATCGACGTCTGCCCGGTGGGCGCGATCCTGCGCAAGCGGGTCGGCTTTGCGACGCCGATCGGCCAGCGCCGGTTCGACGGCGCCCCGATCAGTGCGGCGGCGGCCGATTACGCACCGAGGCCACAGGACTAGGTGACTACCGTGACTGCAATCGTGCCGTCGCGCATGGGATTCGCCCGTCGCCGGGCGCAGACTTCCGATCGCGAGACACAGTCCAGACGGAGCGGCGCGAAGCCCGCGCCCCAGGCGAAGTGACAGGCAAGCCGGCACCCCACGAATCGAGTATCCGCCGCAGCGTGGCGCGCTGGAACCACGACGCGCACAACCTGCTGCAGGTCCTGCGCGAGGTCCAGGAGGACTGTGGCCAGGTCTCGCCGCAGGCCATTGCGATGATCGCGCGATTGCTGCGGCTGTCCTATGCGCGGGTCAGCGGCGTGGCGAGCTTTTATTCCTTCCTCGCCACCGAGCCGCGTGGCGCCTACCGGATCCTGTTCTCCGACAACGTGACCGATCGCATGCGGGGCAGCGAGGCGCTCATGGCCGCGCTCTGTCACCGCCTGTGGGTCGAGCCCGGCAAGGTTTCCGAGGACGGCCTCGTCAGCATCGACCGCACGTCGTGCACGGGGATGTGCGACCAGGGGCCGGCGCTGCTCGTCAATGGCCGGCCCCTTCCTGCGCTCACCGAGGAGCGCATCCGCCAGGTCGGCGACCTGGTCCTGGCGCGCACTCCGCTCGATGAATGGCCTGCCGCGATGTTCGAAGTCCGCGACAACGTGCACCGGGCGGACCTGCTGCTCGACTCGAAGTTCGCTGCGGGCGATGCGATTCGCGCGTCGCTCGCGCGCGGCACGCGCGGCTGGTCGGAGCGGGCCGCCAACGAGCGCTCGTGGCGCGAATCGTACGTGGGCGCCGCGCTCGGCCCGGTCGCCACGCTCGAGGAGATCAAGCGCTCGAACCTGCGCGGCCGCGGCGGCGCGGGCTTCACGACCGGCATCAAGTGGGAGGCGTGCCGCCACGCCACGGGCCTGTCCCGTTACGTCGTCTGCAATGCCGACGAAGGCGAGCCCGGCACGTTCAAGGACCGCGTGCTGCTCACGCGCCACGCCGACCTGCTGTTCGACGGCATGACCGTCGCGGCTTACGCGGTGGGGGCGGGCCAGGGTTTCCTGTACCTGCGCGGCGAGTACCGCTACCTGCTCGAGTCCCTCGAAGCCACGCTCGAGCGCCGTCGCCGGGAACACCTGCTCGGCAACGGCATCTGCGGGCAGGCCGGGTTCGATTTCGACATCCGCATCCACGTCGGCGCCGGCTCCTATGTCTGCGGCGAGGAGTCGGCGCTGATCGAGTCGCTCGAGGGCAAGCGCGGCGTGCCGCGCAACCGCCCGCCGTATCCAGTGACGCACGGTTACCGGCAGCAGCCCACGATCGTCAACAACGTCGAGACGCTGTGCGCGGCTTCGCTCATCGCGATCCACGGCGGCGACTGGTACCGCGGCATCGGCACGCTGAAGTCGTCGGGCACGAAGATCCTGTCGGTCTCCGGCGACGTCGCGCAGCCGGGCATTTACGAATATCCCTTCGGCGTGCCGGTGCGGCAGGTGCTCGAGGACTGCGGCGCGACCGGCACGCAGGCGGTGCAGATCAGCGGGCCTTCCGGGTTCTGCATCGATGCGCATGAGTTCGACCGCCGCATCGCGTTCGAGGATCTGCCGACGGCGGGCGCCTTCACGGTCTTCGACGGCACGCGGGACATGTTCCAGGTCGCGCGCAACTACGCGCACTTCTTCGCGCACGAGAGCTGCGGATTCTGCACGCCCTGCCGCGTCGGCACGTCGATGCTCGTGGCTGCCATGGACAAGATCGACGCCGGCTACGGCACGCAGCACGATCTCGAGGAGATGAACCGGCTCAACAAGGTGCTGCTCATGTCCGCGCACTGCGGGCTCGGGCACACGGCGTGCAACCCCATCCTCGACACGCTGCAGCGCTTCCGGCCCGCGTACGAGCGCAAGCTCCATTCGCTCGACTTCGCCCCGGCGTTCGACCTCGACGACTCGCTGGCCCGGGCCCGGCAGATGACCGGGCGCGACGATTCCGGCGCCCACCTGGAGAACCTGCCTTGACCGGGCCCGACACGTTCCTGCTCGACGGCGAAGAGGTTCCGTTCGAACCGGGGCAGTCCGTGCTGCAGGCGGCGCTCGCGGCCGGCCGCTACATTCCGCACCTCTGCTACCACCCGGAGTTCACCTCGCACGGCAGTTGCAAGGTCTGCACCTGCAAGGTCAACGGCCGGACGGTCGCCTCGTGCACCACGCCGGCCGAAGCGGCGATCGAGGTGGAGAGCGAGACCGGCGAGCTGAACGAGCTGCGCCGCACGCTCGTGCAGATGCTGTTCGCGGAGGGCAATCATTTCTGCCCGTCGTGCGAGAAGAGCGGGAACTGCGGCCTGCAGGCACTGGGTTACGATCTCGGGGTGATGACCGCGGGCTTCCGGCACCTGTTTCCGGAGCGGCCCGTCGACGCCTCCCACCCGGAGCTCTGGCTCGACTTCAACCGCTGCATCCTCTGCGAGCTGTGCGTGCGCGCCTCGCGCGACGTCGACGGCAAGAACGTGTTCTCGCTGGGCGGCCGCGGGCTGGGCAAGCACCTCATCGTCAATGCCGAGAGCGGCCGGCTGGCGGACACCGACGCCGCCATCGACGACAAGGCGATGAGCGTGTGCCCGGTCGGGGTCATCCTGCGCAAGCGCGAGGGATTCGCCGTGCCGATCGGCTGGCGCCGCTACGACTCGAGCCCGATCAGCGCGCAGGCGCTGCAGGACGCGCCCCGCGGGACGGAGAAACGCCGATGACCGAAGTCACCCGCCGCAAGCTGCGCGTCGCGACCACCTCGCTGGCCGGCTGCTTCGGCTGCCACATGTCGTTCCTCGACATCGACGAGCGCCTGTTCGCGTTGCTCGAGCGGGTCGAGTTCGACCGCTCGCCGCTGACCGACATCAAGCACTGCGGGCCCTGCGACATCGGCATCGTCGAGGGCGGCATCTGCAACGCCGAGAACGTGCACGTGC
>VEPJ01000229.1 GCA_012026925.1 Gammaproteobacteria bacterium
CTGCCACGAGTGGACATCCTTCACGCCCACGCCAACATGAGCATCGACCTGATCGACGCAGCGATTGCCGGCGGTGCGCGCGGTATCGTGGTCGCGGGCGTCGGTGCGGGCAACATGAGTGCGCGCGCGATCGAACGGCTGGCCCGCGCGGCATTGCACGGCACCGTCGTCGTGCGCAGTTCCCGCGTCGTTTCGGCAATGGTCCTGCGCAACGCCGAGCTCGACGACGATCGCCTGGGCTTCGTCGCCGCGGGCGATCTGAATGCGGCGAAGTCGCGGGTGCTGCTCGCGCTTGCGCTGACCCAGACGAGCGACCCGCAACGCATCCAGTCCATGTTCGACCACAATTGAGGGCACCTGAGTGAAACGTCGCGATTTCGTCCTCTCGAGCCTCGGATTGGCCGCTGCATCACTCGGCTCCTGGCGGCCGGCGGCCGCACGAACGAAGCTGAAGATCCTCGTCCTCGGCGGGACGCGCTTCCTCGGGCCGCACGTCGCCGAGTACGCGCTGGCGCGCGGACACGACGTCACGTTCTTCAATCGCGGTCGAACGAATCCCGGCGTGCTGCCCCAGGTCGAGCGCATCCAGGGCGATCGCAACGGCCAGCTCGACGGACTGAAGGGGCGGTCGTGGGATGCCGTGATCGACACCTCGGGTTACGTGCCACGCCACGTGCGGCTGAGTGCCGAATTGCTGCGGCCACAGGTGCCGCACTACGTGTTCATCTCGACCGTGTCGGTGTACGCGAGCTTCGCCGCGGCCAACGATGAGACCTCGCCGGTCGGCAAGCTCGAGGACGAAACCGTCGAGAAGGTGGACGGCGCGACCTACGGACCGCTCAAGGCGCTGTGTGAGGCGGCGGCCACCGCGGCTTACGGTGCCGACCACACGACCGTGATCCGGCCGGGCCTGATCGTGGGTCCCGACGACAACACCGATCGCTTCACGTACTGGCCGGCGCGAGCGGCGCGCGGTGGGCAACTCGCGGCACCGGGCACCCCGAAGGATCCCGTGCAGGTGATCGACGTGCGCGATCTCGCGGAGTTCACGATCCTCGCGACCGAGCGCCGCACGGCCGGTGTGTTCAACGCGCTGTCGCCGCCGGGCCGCTTCACCATCGGCGACGTGGTCAACGAGTCGATCGTGGCCGCACGCGACATCGCCAAACCCCCGGTTGCACCGGAGGCCGTGTGGATTCCCGCGGACTTCCTCGCCGAGCAGAAGGTCGCGCCGTGGTCCGACATGCCGGTGTGGGCGCCGTCGGTGGGCGACGAGGCCGGGTTCGCCCTGGTGAGTGCCGAACGCGCGTCGAAGGCGGGCATGAAGATCCGGCCGATGGCCGATACCGTGGCCGCCACGATGCGCTGGCACCTGCAGCGCCCGGAGGCCGAGCGCGAGAAGCTCAAGGCCGGGCTGTCACCCGAGCGCGAGGCCGCGCTGCTTGCCGCGTGGCAGGCCCGGGGCTAGGCGGGCGCTAGACGCCGAGCGCCTGCCAGAAATCGCAGCGTTGGGTGACGACGCCTTCGGCCATGGCAACGCCGCCGGCGTTCAGCAGCAGGTGATTGTCGCGAGCCGGGTCGTAGCGGCCCCATGCGGGCGCGCCGGTCGCGAGCGGCACGCCGTCCTTAGCGAGCGTACCCCAGTACTGTTGCATGCTCGCCGAGAGCGCTTTCTCGGCGGCGGTCGGGACATAGCCGCGCACGTCGAGCTTGCCGAACAGGTACAGCAGTTCCAGTCCGTGGAAGGCCCCGTACTGTTGTGAGATCGGCGCGTCCGGCACTTCCGTGAAGAAGTAGCGGTACACCGGTTCCGACTGGCTGGCCACGAGCGCGCGGGCGATGGTGCGCGACGGGCAGATGAACTTCACGTCGGACGTGAGCGCGACGTAGGCCAGCCGCGCCGAGCCGAAGTTCGCGGACGAGTACAGGTTCGCCACCGCCGCGCGCACCGCCGGATCCGGGAACGTGGCGCTGAGGAACAGCTGGTACTGCGCCTCGCTGAACGTCAGCGGCACTTCCTGGCCGGTCTCTTGCGCGTTGGCGCCGATCGCGACCGCGGTGCGGTTGTGCTGCCCGGCGCGGATGACCTCGAGCGGCACGCCCGGCAACAGCGTCCCGTCGACGCTCGGCTGATAGGGCGGCTGAGCACCACCTACGCTGATCACGGGCGGCAGGGCGGCGAGCAGTTCGGCAGGTGACTTCGAGCGCAGGCAGGCGACCGGATCGGCGGCCGTGCTGCAGCCGGTGTTTGCCGCGAGCTCGGCTCCGGTCGCCAGCGCTTTCTGCCGCGAGTCGGCGACACACCCGCCACTCTGGATCAGGGCGGCCTGGAACAGGCCTGCGGCACGCGGGGACGCGATCAAGGTGCACACGTTCACGCCGCCGGCGGATTCGCCGAAGATCATCACGCGATCCCGGTTGCCGCCGAACGCCCCGATGTTCGCCCGCACCCACTCGAGGGACGCGACCAGATCCTCGAGCCCGTAATTGCCCGAGCGTGCGTCGGGCGCTTCGGCGTCGAGGCCGGGGAGCACGAGCCAGCCGAGAGGCCCCAGCCGGTACTGCACGGTGACCACCACGTTGCCCGTCGCTTCGGCGAGCGCCGCGCCGTCGTACAGGACTCGGCCAGGCTCCACTTCCTCGCGTGCCGAGCCGATCACGTTGCCGCCGCCGTGGATGAAGACCATCACCGGTGCACGGCCCGCCGCAAACGAACCCCTCGGTGCGAACACATTGACCGCCAGGCAATCCTCGTCGCCCTCGGGTGAGCCGGTCGAGCGATCGAGCTGCGGGCAGACCGGGGCGAAGCTGCTGGCGACGACTGTCGTCGACGGGCACGTGGGTGCTTCCGGCGACTTCCAGCGCCGTGCGCCCAGGGGCGCTGCCGCGTAGCGCACCCCGAGGAATGCCCAGCTGCCGCCGCGATCGATACCTTGGTACGCGCCGCAACTTGTTTGGGCGAGGCCCGCGGTTACGGGTGGCGGAGGCGGCGTACTGCCGTCATCCGACGAGCCACCGCCACCGCAGCCGGAGAGCAGGGCCATGCCGATGATGCCTAGAAAAGCGCGCAACATGATTCCATGCCGAGCCTCAACCCGGATTGCCGCCGGGGCGCTTGATGATCTCGGCGATCGTGGCCTCGATCCACCCCTGCGCTCGCGCGTTGATCTCG
>VEPJ01000103.1 GCA_012026925.1 Gammaproteobacteria bacterium
CGCACTTGCAGGCCGGACGCCTGGGTGGGCACCCGGTCGCCGAAACTGCAGGCGCCGAACACGATCAGTTCGACGTCGGCAGGATCGAGCCCCGCACAGGCCAACGCCCGCATGGCGGACACGTAGCCGAGTTCCTCGAGCGGCGTGTGCGACACGCGACGTTCCCGGATACCGGTGCGGCTCGTGATCCACTCGTCGTCGGTCTCGAGGAACGTTGCGAGGTCGGCGTTGGAGAGCACGGCCGGCGGCATGCACTTGCCCCAGCCCGTAATGGCGGCGTAGGTCACCGTCGGGACCCCCTGCGATTAGGAAGGCGACACTTTACCAGATGCCCTCAACCGCCCTGCCGCTCGAGCTCCACCAGCTCGTACAGATAGTCCTTGGGCGTGCTGACGAAGGCCTTCACGATCACGCAATCCCCGTCGGCGGTCACCCAGTTGTCGTAGGTGGGATGCCCGTCCACGGCGCTGCCCTCCAGCACGTACCGCAGCCGATGGCAGCGGAACCGGCCGGCCGGCACCTCGACCTCCTCGAGCCCCAGGTAGTCGAACCCGAACGAGATCGGCAGCAGGTACGGGCCGGTCGCGCCGTTGAACGCGTACGAGCTCATGTACATGTTGTCGAATTGCTGCCGCGCCGGCCCGGCGTAATCGTAGATCGCGGTCATCAGCCCGTCCGCCGTGATCGCGTGCGAGCCGAACGCGCGCACCCGCCCGGGCGTCGCCACACGCTGGCTGATGCGGCCCTCGGCCGCCGTGAAGGTCTCGCAGGTCGCCTGCCGCTCGTCGAACAGGAACCACCCCGAGCCCACGAAACGGTCCATGACGCGCAAGCTGATGGCGCAATGCTGCGGCCGCCAATCGGCGCCGAGGGCGTAGGTGACGTCTCGCAGTACCTGCCCTTCCTCGATCTCGCTCTGCGCGCGCAGGATGCGGCTGCCGTCCCCGTGCACGGTGAACGTGAACCACTCGCGGCCACGCTCACCGTGCGGTCCGGTGTAGAGCAGGCGTCCTCGAATCGACCTGTGCTGCATCGTTCCCCCTCGTTTTCGGCGGGTGTCAGGCCGCGGGCCCGGGGCCCGGTGGCGGACCGGCTGGTTGCGGTTTGCGCAGCAGCGCACCCAGCGTCCAGCGCAGTGTATCGCGTCGGAACAGCAGTCCGAGCAGGTGGCGCACCTCCGGGGCGCTGATGCGGGCCTCGCACGGCATGAACCCCGCGAGACCCTTCATCACCAATGTGTCGTCCTCGACGACGGCTTCCTCGAGACGCATCGCGAGCTTCACCTGCGGTGTCTTGATCTGCATCCCGTGGCTCCCTCAGGTGGCCGCACCGGGCCATGCCGGCTGCCGCACGCCGTTGCGCCCGGCGGCCCGCCCGGAAATCATGCATTCGGTCAGGTACGAGCCGTTCTGGTACAGGTTCGAGAACATCGAGCCGAGCTCGCCAGCCTCGTAGAGCCGCGGGATGGCACGGCCGTCGTGGGCAATCACTTCCGACTCGATGTTGCGCTTCGCGCCGCCGCCGGTGCAGACGATCGCCGGATCGATGCGGATCGCGTAGAACGGCGGTTGCGCGATCGGCTGCAGCGTCTGCGGATTGCGGCCGAACGCTGCGTCCTGGCCCGCGGCGCAGGCCGCGTTGTACTCGCTCACCGCACGTTCCACGGCCGCCGGGTCGCGGCCAAGCTCTTGCGCCAGCTCGGCAATGCTGTCGGCCTTGACGATCCAGCCCTTGGCGATCTCGGCCGAGTTGTCGTCGCTCCACTCGTAGCCCGCGACCACCGGGTTCCAGCTCATCACCTTGATGATCAGGCAGTTGTTCGCGCGGGTGACCTCGTCGAAGAGCATGTGCACCGGCCACGCCCGGCAGTGCGGCGTGTCCACCCAGTGACCGTGGCGCTTCTCCTTGTAGTGCGTGAGCTGCAGCTCGGCCGTCTCGTTGTAGAAGCGGCGGTTCTCGGCGTCGATCTCGATCCAGCTGAAGGTCTGCCAGAAGAAATTGCGCATGAAGATCGCGTCGTACTCCGGCACCTTGAAGCCGGGCCAGATGCCGCCCGACTGGCCAAAGCCGCGCAGGTGCCACATCTCGGCACCGGCCTTCTGCAGGATGCGCAGCCCGTCGCCCGTGTTGTGCGGTGCGCCGAGGGGCCACGCTTCGGCGAGGCCGAAGTAGTCGCGCTGCATCTGCAGGTCGCCCTCGAATCCGCCCGTGGCCATCACGACGGCGCGGCGCGCCTTGATGCTGCGGCGGGTGCCGCCCTGCTCGACGATCGCCCCGAACACCTCGAGCGTATCTGCATCCTGCACGAGGTCCACGACGCGCGTGTCGTGCTGCACGCGGATGCGCGGCCGTCGCTCGACATTGGCCTTGAACGCGAGCCATACGCCTGACGGGATCGGCAGGATCGTAGCGGTGTAGGCCACGGCCTCCTCCGCGCCGAGCTCGGGGAACTCGCGGACGACCTCACGTTCGCTGAAACCCGTGCCCTTGATGTAGCGGGCCCCCGCCTCCCGGGCGCGCTCCTCGATCCACGGCTCGAGTTGCACCATCGCCTGCGTCCACGCCCGCAGCATGTCCTCGGGGATCGGGTTCGGTACGCTCATCGCGCGCTGGTATTCGAGCAGCGCATCGGCATTCTTCGAGATCAGCAGCGACTGGCCCGCCACCCGGCTGTTGCCGCCGGCGAGGTCCACGGGGCACTTGTCCACGACGAGGATCTCGCAGCCCGGATCCCCGTCGTGCGCCTCGATGGCTGCACAGGCGCCTGCGAGACCGTACCCCGCGATCAGCAGGTCGGTTTCGAGGTCCCACTGGCGAATGCTCTGCAGGCTGGCCATGCGTGTCTCCTGGTTGGTTCCGCCAGCCTGCCGCCGGACGCGGATCACAGCCACCTACCAGTGGTTGTGTTCAACAACCCATGGTTGTGGCAACGACTTGCAGCGCCTAGCATGCCGGGATGGAACTCAGGCAGCTGCACCACTTCCTGGCGGTCGTGCAGGCCGGCAGCATCTCCGGGGCGGCCGCGGCGCTCGGGCTCACGCAGCAGGCCGTGTCGAAGAGCGTGCGCGCGCTCGAAGCCTCGGTTGGCGTCGAACTGTTCGCCCGCTCCGGCGGCCGATTGGCGCCGAACCCACGGGGCCGCGCGCTCGCGACCAAGG
>VEPJ01000024.1 GCA_012026925.1 Gammaproteobacteria bacterium
CGGCCTCGGGCATGGCCGCGTCGCTGGTGAGCACGATCACCTTCTCGACGCAGGGGATCTTGCCCTGCACCTGGGCGAGCACCGGCAGCAGCGTCGGGGCGACGAACAGCAGGCGGTCCTCGGCGTGGTTGATGATGTACTCGAGCTGCTCGGGGAACAGGCGCGGGTTGACGGTGTGCAGTACCGCGCCCATGCAGGAGACAGCGCAGTACAACTCGTAGTGGCGGTAGTCGTTCCACGCCAGCGTGCCGATGCGGTCGCCGGGCTTGACGCCGGCCGCGGTGAGCGCGTTCGCGAGCTGGCGGGCGCGGCGGAACACGTCGGCGAGCGTGCAGCGGTGGTGCGGGTTGTCGAGCGTGACCGAGACGACCTCGGTGTTGCCGTAGTTGCGCTCGCCGTACTTCATGATCTCCGTGATCGTGAGCGGCGCATCCATCATCAGTCCGTGCATGTGTGTTCTCCCGCCTCGTGCGTTCAGAGGACCTCGAGGGTCCCTTCGTTGGTTTGCAAGCGAATGCTCGCATATTCGCAGCGGCCGTGACCACGCTGCAGCAGGCTCTCGCCGATCAGCCAGACCCGGACCACTTCGCGGGCCGGCCCGCGGACGATGCGCTGGTAGTCCGCGTAGAGATCACGCTCCTCGGTCAGCCAGCGGCCGAGGTCGCGCGACCCGCTGCGAACCACCACGTGGCTTTCGATGTCGCGCCAGACGGGCAATGGACAGCGGAAGACGGTGCCCTCCGGCAAGGCCGCGCTCCAGAAGTACGTGATGTCCTGCCCGTCGTCGAATTCCACGGCGATGCTCACGTAGTCGTGCGAGGGCAGGGTGTCCTCGGCGAGGTCGCTCGGGATCTCCTGCACGCGCCAGTCCCACCGGAGCCGGGTGCCCGGGGCCAGCGGCGCGCGCGCGTCTCGCTGCAGTATGCCCACGTCACCATGCGTGCAGCAGTCGATTCCGGGCCGCCCATCCGGCGCAATCGCGCTGCGGAATGTCTCGCTTGCCCCGGTCCGCCAGTCGTATTGCCAGCGCGGGGGCGGGGGTACTGGCTGATCCAGCCGCTCCGCTTCGGCCAGCACGAGGCCAGGAACCCGGACCTCCTTGCCGAATCGCCGGAACACGGAATGCGCGTCGGTTCCGCGGGCCCAGCGCACCGCGAGCACCGAGAGATCACCCGATGCGCGGTCGAACTCGGGCGCCGTGGCCTGCCGGTGTCCGGCGGGGTCGGCCCACTCGCCCGGGAAGCGGCTCGCGAGCGCCAGGCGCCCGGCCGAGGCGGAGGTGAACGTGAGGGTGTCCCGTGTGCTGCGGAACACGGGGCCGTCTTCCCCGACCCGACACCACAGGCGGAGCGATGGTCCCACCCAGATGTCGGCGATGCGGGAGAAGTAGACACGCCCCGCCGCCAGCAGCGTGACCGAGTCGCCCGGCTCGAGGTTCCAGCCCGTATCGAGCCACGGCTGGCGAGGCCCGATTCGCAGGAACGCGTGACTGGCAATGTCGGGTGACAGCGCCGCGAGCCACGGCTCGAGGGTCGCGCGGAACTCGCGGTCGCCGACCGGGGCAGGGATTTCGCCGGCCAGGCGACGTCGTACCGCGCGCGCAATGACCCGGGCGGTGATGGCCAGTTCGTGGGTGAGGGCGCGTGGCAAGGGGCGCGGGTCTCCGTGGGGCGAGCCCGCCGGAGGTTAGCGCATCGCGGCCTTTCCTGGCTGGCGCGCTCTGCGTGCCGGTCGTTTGCGACCTGCGGCGGCTTTCTTGCGCGCCGGTGCGCGTGCCACGCGGCGCTCGATCCACGCGAGATCGGCCTCGAGCTCGCCCGCGGCGTCCACGGTGTAGTCGGCGAGTCGCTGCAGGTCCGGAATAGCTTCCTTCAGGGCGATGAAGGTGACGTGCAGGTCATCGACGTAGGTCGTGATCGTGATGTTGAGCACCTGGTGGTGGGCCACCACCGAAATGGGCAACGCGAGGTCCACTTCCGCGCCGTTGAAGTACAGGCGCTTCTGGAACCCGGCCGGGTTCGAGATCACCGAGTTGGCGAGCATCGGCAGCTCGCTCAGGCCCAGCGACTCGATGGTGCTCGCGATCGAGTGCTGCACGATCGAGTACAGCGTGAGCGCGCTGCCGTCGAGTTCGCGCATCTCCTTCTTGACCTGCCCGGTTTCCTGCACGATTTCGGCGAGCCGCTGTGCCGGAGGCGCGTCCGGTCGGCCCATCGGCGCCTGCAGGATGGTGATCCGATTGCCGGTGCCGCCGTGGTCGGCGAGCGCCACCGGTATGTCCGTCACCAGCGGCCGGTCGAGCGTGATGCCTCGCTCGCCGAGGTAGCGGTGCATCGCCATGTCGATCAGCGTGAGCATGACGTCGTTGATCTTGGCGTCACCGCGCCGCGCGAGGTCGCGCACGCGTGCCAGCGGCAGCTGGCAGTGGGCAAGGACGCGGTGCGGGCCCGGGGCCGCCTTGAGCACGTTCGGCGTCGAGACGAAAGGCGCCGCGAGTCCCGCGCCCAGGCCCAGGTCGCGCAGTCCCTGGTGCCACACGAGCCGCAGCATGTCGTTCGCGGTGCGGCGTGTGCTGTTCACCATCTCCATCAGCGACAGGCCGTGCTGCGTCCGTGCCGTTCGCTCCGGCGGCGTGTAGTGGCGCAATCCCTCCCATATTGCCCGCTGCGGGTTGTTGCGCGGCGACTCGAACACCATCGTGTTGAGGGCATTGATGAAGCCGATGCCGTCGATCAGACCGTGGTGCGTCTTGAAATAGAGTGCGACCCGGCCGCCCGGAAAGCCCGTGAAGAAGTGCGCCTCCCACAGCGGGGCGTCGCGGCGCAGCTGCTTGGGGTGGATCTTGCACAACTCCGTGAAGAGGGTCTGC
Organism: Gammaproteobacteria bacterium; assembly: GCA_012026925.1. Classification (GTDB taxonomy): domain Bacteria; phylum Pseudomonadota; class Gammaproteobacteria; order Steroidobacterales; family Steroidobacteraceae; genus RPQJ01. The sequence continues at coordinate 2,870 of VEPJ01000024.1, forward strand.
AGGTCGGCGCCGCGCCGCAGCCTGTGGCGGAACACCTGCTGCGCCGGGTCCATGTGCTCGTCCTCGGCGAGCGAGAGCAGGCCCGGCAGCGGGCCGGGCTTCACGCGATAGCTGAATGGCGGGCCGGGCGGGCACTTGAGCATCGTGCGCACCAGCCGATCTGCGAAGTTGCCGCGCGTTCGCGGCGGGGGCCTGAGCACCACCAGCAGGCCGATGCTCATCGGCCGGTCGTGGGTCTCCAGCAGGAAGAACGCCT
>VEPJ01000046.1 GCA_012026925.1 Gammaproteobacteria bacterium
GGGGTGGCCGAGCGCGCACGCGCCGCCGTTGACGTTGCCCTTGGCGGGGTCGAGCCCGAGGTCGTGGGTCGCGGCCATCGTCACGCAGGCGAACGCCTCGTTGATCTCGAAGAGGTCCACGTCGGACACCTTCCAGCCGGCGCGATCGAGCGCCTTCCGGATCGACGGACCCGGAGCGGTGGTGAACCACTCTGGCGCCTGCGCATGGCTCGCGTAGGAAACGATGCGCGCGATCGGCTTCAGCCCTTTCGACGTCGCGAAGGCCGAGCTCGCGATGACGATGGCGGCGGCACCGTCGGAGATCGAGGACGAGGAGGCGGCGGTGACCGTGCCGTCCTTGCCGAAGGCCGGCTTCAGGCTCGGGATCTTCTCGAGGTCGAGCGTGAAAGGCGTCTCGTCCTGGGCGACCGTCTGCTCGCCCTTGCGGGTCTTCACGACGACGGGCGCGATCTCCGCGGCGAAATCACCGTCCTTCACGGCGCGCTGCGCACGGCGCACGGACTCCGCCGCGAACGCATCCTGCTCGGCGCGCGTGAACCCGTACTTCGCGGACGTTGCGTCGGCGAAGCAACCCATCGCCTTGCCATCCCACGGGCTCTGCAGCCCGTCGTAGAACATGTGGTCGAGGATCTCGCCGTGACCCATGCGGTAGCCGCCGCGCGCCTTCATCAGCATGTACGGCGCATTGGTCATCGACTCGATGCCGCCGGCAAGGATGACTCCCGCGCTGCCGGCGCGGATCTGGTCGGCGCCCAGCATCACGGACTTCATGCCGGAACCGCACATCTTGTTCACGGTAGTCGCCGGAACATTGAGTCCGATGCCGGCGCCGACCGCCGCCTGGCGAGCGGGGGCCTGGCCCTGGCCTGCCGGCAGCACGCAGCCGAGGATGACCTCGTCGAGTGCATCGGCCGCGACGCCGGAATCAGCGACGGCGGCCCGGGCGGCGACGGCGCCGAGTTGCGCCGCGGTCATGGACGCGAGCGCGCCCTGGAATGCTCCGATCGGCGTGCGGCGCGCGCCAAGGATCACGACGTGTTCGTTCATCGATGGGCCCTCTCGTCCTGGTCTGCGGGCCCGGGGCGGGCCGCGTCTGGGTTCCTGGGCAGCGGAATCGCCGCCGCGGCCGAGTGTAAGCCCGCGGCTTTTTGCGGTGCAAGACGACCTTCAGCCGCGGGCACCTGCGGAGCGTGCGGGGCGGGGCAGGAGCCCGTTCTCGAAGAAAGTCGCGAACGCGTCGGCGACCTGCGTCGCGCTCATCGGCTGGTTCGCCCGGTACCAGTGCGCGATCCAGTTGAGCGCGCCTGCCATCGCGAACGCCGTGATCTTCGGGTCGCAGGGGCCGATCGACCCGTCCGTGGCGCCTTCGCGAAGCAGGCGGCGGATGCCCTGGTCGATCTCGGACTTGAGCGTGTTGATCTCGCGACCCATGTCGACGCCGAGATCGTGCTCGTGCGCGCGCACCATGCACCAGCCGTATTCGGAGGCGATGGCCTCGGCATAGCCGCGGACCACGGCGTTCAGCCGCTCGCGCGCGGGCCGGTCCGATCGCTCGGCATCGCCGAACGCATCGCGGATGCGCTGCAGTCCAGCCCGGAAGCACTCGAACAGGAGCTGCTCCTTGTTCGCGACGTAGTAATAGATGGTGGGCTTGGTGACGCCGAGCGCCGCCGCGATGTCGTCGAGCGAGGTGTTGTGGTAACCGCGCTCGTTGAAGGCGCGGGCGGCGGCACGCACGACCGCTTCGCGCTTCAGGTCGTGGTCGCGTGGCCGCCGATGGCGGATTGCCCAGGGCGAACCGTCCGCCGCACTCTCGATACGGGATGGTTGGCTGCGTTTTCGCGTCACTGCCATGGCGGGGCACCGGCCGGCCGCGGTCGCTGGGTTGACGGCCGGTTCGCCCGCAATCATACTCGCAGGTAACATTATACTCAAGAGTAGGAATAGACTCTTGGGCGGCAGCCGAACGAGCCCGGAGACGACCATGACCGCAGGCAAGGCGACAGGCACCGTGCGCAGGCTTCCCGAGACGCGTGCCGAGGAGACGCCGCTCCGGTTCGTGAGCGCGGCTTCGCTGTTCGACGGTCACGACGCGGCGATCAACATCATCCGCCGCCTGCTGCAGGCCCACGGCGCGGAGGTGGTGCACCTCGGTCACAACCGCAGCGTCGCGGACATCGTGCGCGCCGCGATCCAGGAGGACGCGGACGGCATCGCCGTCAGTTCCTACCAGGGCGGGCACAACGAGTACTTCCGCTACATGGTCGACATGCTGCGCGACCTCGGCGCGGGGCACATCCGCATCGTGGTCGGTGGAGGCGGTACGATCGCGCCGCACGAGATCGAGGAGTTGCACGCGTACGGCGTCGAACGCATCTACTCGGCGGAGGACGGGCGCAGGCTCGGCCTCGACGGCATGATCGACGACGTCATGCGGAGGGTGCGACTGCATCGGCGCCCCGAGTTCGAGTTCGGCCCGGTCGGCCCGCGCGACCACCAGCAGATTGCGCGCACGATTTCCGCGCTCGAGACCGAGGACGAGAATGCAGGGTTGCGCGAGACCCTGCGCAAGGCGGTGGCGCGCTCCTCGCACCGCGCGCAGGTGGTCGGCATCACGGGCACCGGCGGCGCGGGCAAGTCGAGCCTGCCCGACGAATTGCTGATGCGCTTCGTCCGCCACTTCCCGGACCGCAACATCGCGGTGGTGGCCATGGACCCGACGCGCCGGCGCAGCGGCGGCGCGCTCCTCGGCGATCGCATCCGCATGAACTCGCTCGCGGCCGAGCAGGTGTTCATGCGGTCGCTCGCGACGCGGCGGCAGAACCTGGCGACGAGCGCGGTGCTCGCCGACGTGCTCAATCTCCTCAAGTACGCGGGCTTCGACCTCGTCGTCGTCGAGACGGCCGGCATCGGCCAGAGCGACTCCGAGATCGTGGACCTCGTGGACGTGCCGATGTACGTCATGACGAGCGAGTACGGCGCGGCGAGCCAGCTCGAGAAGATCGACATGCTCGACTTCGCCGACCTGGTCGCGCTGAACAAGTTCGAGAAGCGCGGCGCCGAGGACGCGCTGCGCGACGTGCGCAAGCAGT
>VEPJ01000091.1 GCA_012026925.1 Gammaproteobacteria bacterium
CGGTCGGCTACTTCGGCCACGGCGGCGACATGGACCAGGCGATCACGATCCGCACCATGGTGTTCCACGGGGACACCTACAGTTTCCAGGCGGGCGCGGGGATCGTCGCGGACAGCGTGCCGGTCAGCGAGTACCGCGAGGTGCTCGCGAAGAGCGCCGTGCTGCGGCGGGCGATGGAACTCGCGCGGGAGGGACTGTGATGACCCATCCGCGCCTGCTGCTGATCGACAACTACGACAGCTTCACCTACAACCTCGTCCAGGCGTTCCTCGTCCTCGGCGCGGACGTGCTCGTGCATCGCAACGACGCGATCACGGTCACCGAGGCGGAGGCGCTGGCGCCGACGCATCTCTGCATCTCGCCGGGCCCGGGCACGCCGCGAGATGCCGGCGTCTCCATCGCAATGATCAAGGCCTTCGCCGGCCGCATCCCGGTGTTCGGCGTGTGCCTCGGCCACCAGTCGATCGTCGAGGCGTACGGCGGCGACGTCGTGCGCGCGGGACGGCTCATGCACGGCAAGGTCTCGACGGTCACGCACGACGGCCGCAGCATCTTCGCCGGCCTGCCGCAGCCGTTCGAGGCGGGCCGCTATCACTCGCTGATCGCGAAGCCCGAGACCCTGCCTGCGACGCTCGAGGTGACTGCGCGCACGGCCGAGGGCGAGATCATGGGCGTGCGGCACACGGCACTGCTCGTCGAGGGCGTGCAGTTCCACCCGGAGAGCATCCTCACGCCCGACGGGCCGAAGCTGATGGGCAACTTCCTCGCCCTTGGCGGCGGGCGGCGCGAGGGCTGAGCGAGGAACCATGGCCGAGTTGCGCGACATCCTCGAGCGGCTGCTGCAACGACGCGACCTCACCGAGGCCGAATCGGGCGAGTTGCTGGTGGCATTGACCAGTGCCGCGGTCGCGCCGGCCATGGCGGGCGCGCTGCTCGCGGCGCTGCGCTCGAAGGGGATCACGCCGGACGAGGTGCGCGGATTCGCGAGCGCGATGCGGGGCCTCGCGCGCCGGCCGGACCTGCCGCCGGGCCCGCCCGCCGTCGACATCGTCGGGACCGGTGGCGATGCGTCCGGCAGCTTCAACCTCTCGACCGGTGCGGCGCTGCTCGTCGCCGCGATGGGCGTGCGCGTCGTGAAGCACGGCAACCGCTCGGTCTCGAGCCGCTCGGGCAGCGCCGACCTGCTCGAGGCCCTCGGCCTGCCGCTGCCACTCGACGAGCGCGGCGCCGGCGACTGCCTCGCCACGACCGGCTTCACGTTTCTATTCGCGCCCCACTATCACCCGGCAATGAAGGAAGTGGCGCCGGTGCGCCGGGCGCTCGGAGTGCGGACCGTCTTCAACCTGCTGGGCCCACTCACGAATCCCGCGGAGCCGCCGTTCAGCCTCATCGGTGCCTACAGCCACGATGCCGCGAAACTGATGGCCGAGACCCTCGCGGGCATGCCGATCGAGCGCGTGTTCGTGATCCACGGCGAGCCGGGCTGGGACGAGCCGACGCCGGTCGGCCCGTTCGAGCTCTACGACGTGCGACCGGGCCGAGTCGAGCGCGAGGTCCGGGATCCGCGCGATCTCGGACTGGCTCGCTGTGCTCCGGAGGATCTCGCGGGCGGCGACGCGGCGCACAACGCGGCCGGACTGCGGGCCGTGTTCGAGGGGCGCGATCGAGGCGCGCACCGCGACGCGCTCGTGCTGAACGCCGCGCTCGCGCTCGAAGTCACGGGCGCCGTGACCGATGCCGCAGCCGGCGTGCATGCGGCGGGCGAAGCCATCGATCGCGGCGACGCGTCGCGGCTGCTCGAGCGCGTGGCCGAATTCGGGAAAGGAGGTAGAAGTGATCAGTGATCAGCGGTTAGCGGTTAGCGCCCCGGTTCGGTCAATATCCGCTAACCGCTGATCACGAACCGCTCCCACATGTCCCTGCTCGCCGACATGGTTCGCTCGAGCTTCCGTCGCGTGGCGGAGGCCCGGAAGCGGGTGCCTGAAGCGGCGTTGCGCGCCGCGGCGCTCACCATGCCCCCGCCACCGCTGCTCAGACTCGAGCCGCAGGGGTTCGACCTCATCGCGGAGTTGAAGCTGCGCTCGCCGTCGGTCGGCGATCTCTCCGCCAGCACCATCGACCCGGTCAAGCGGCTCGAGGCCTATGCGGAGGGCGGCGCGGCCATCTGCTCCATCCTCACCGAGCCGACGCGCTTCGACGGCGACCTCGAGCACCTGCGTCTGGCCGCGGAAACGCTGTCACCTTATGGCGTGCCGGCGATGCGCAAGGACTTCCTGGTCGACCCGTACCAGGTGCTCGAGGCACGCGCCTATGGGGCGTCCGGCGTGCTGCTGATCGTCCGCATGGTGCCGCACGAACGGCTCATGACGATGATGGACACTGCGGCCGAGCTCGGGCTCTTCGTGTTGCTCGAGGCGTTCAGCGCGGGTGACCTCAAGATCGCCGACGACATCGCCCGTAAGCGCGAAGGACGCGACGAGCAGGTGCTCATGGGCCTCAACTGCCGCGACCTCGAGACGCTCGACATCGACTTCAACCGCTTCTCGCTGCTGCGTAGCCGCATGCCCTTCGACTGGCCCTGCGTCGCGGAGAGCGGCGTGCAGACGCCGAGGGATGCCGCGCGCGTGGCCTCGCTCGGTTACCGCCTCGCGCTCGTCGGCACGAGCCTGATGCAGCGTCACGACGCAGCCAACGCGGTGCGCGAGCTGATCGAGGCGGGCCGGCAGGCATCGGCTTGAGGCGCGAATGGCGAGGCTCTGGATCAAGGTCTGCGGCATGAGGACTCGCGATGCGATCGAGGCGGTGGCGCGGGCGGGCGCCGACGCAGTCGGCTTCGTCTTTTTCGAGGAATCGCCGCGCAACCTGTCGATCGCCGAGGCCGAGGAGCTGCAGCGCGCGGTACCGGCCGGCGTCGAGCGTGTCGCGGTGTTCCTGCATCCTGCGCCGCAGCTGGTCGACCGTGTCGTTGCCGCGGTGCGCCCCGACTGGGTGCAGACCGATGCGGACGATCTCTCGACGTTGCGGCTGCCCGCGGGCCAGCGCGTCCTGCCGGTGCTGCGAAGCGGCGCCCGCCCGCCCGCGAC
>VEPJ01000090.1 GCA_012026925.1 Gammaproteobacteria bacterium
GCGAAGGCGTCAACCCGTTCACCGGCGAAAAGATGGTCTTCAAGGCCAAGCCGGCCAGCAAGAAGGTCCGCGTGATGCCGCTCAAGAACCTCAAGGGTTTCGTGAGCTGATCGGACGCGATTTCCGGCCGGGGCGCCCGCGCGGCGCTCCGGCCACTGTCCTCCCGCCCGCCGCCCGCCGATCCCGCGGGTCGCCGCAGCCGTAGAAAGCGGCTTATTTTCCCGATAGAAACCGCGACACCACGGAGCGCAGCTCGCCGAGCCGACCGTGGAAGAAGTGCTCCGCGCCGCGCAGCACCGCGAGTTCCGGCGGTTGCCGGTAGGATGCGACCCAGCGCTGCACCACCGCGAAGTCGACGAGCTCATCCGCGTCTCCCTGCACGACGAGCCACGAACATTCCGGCCGCTCGACCGTCTCGACGAGCAGCCGACCGACCGGAGGCGCCACCGTCACGAGCGCGCGCGGACGAACGACCCCTGCCGCCTGCACCGCGATCGCCGACCCGAAGGAAAAGCCGGCGAGCCACAATGCGTCGCAATTCCAGCGCGCCCTCGCCCACGCGACGACGGCAACCGCATCGGCGAGTTCGCCGTGGCCCGCGTCGTAGCTGCCCTCGCTCCCGCCGACGCCGCGGAAATTGAAGCGCACCGTGGGCGTACCGAGTTCCTGCATGGCGCGCGCCAGCGTGTGCACGACCTTGTTCTGCATCGTGCCGCCGTACAGTGGATGCGGGTGACAGACGACGCCGACGACGGCCGGCGGCGAGCCCGGCGAGGGATCCTCCACGCGCGCCTCGAGCATCCCGGCAGGCCCCTCGATCGCGGCCGGCTGCGGCACGGGCGGCCTGAACTCTCGCTCCACGTCTCCCTCCGTCATCGACGAGCGCGCAGTGTGCCAGAATCACGCGAGCCCCCGGATCGGAGGAGACCACCGTGCAACTGATGTCCTCGAGCTTCGGCCACAACCAGCGCATCCCCGAGGAATTCGCGTTCGGCGCGCCCGACCCGGCGCAGCACGTGCGGCTGAGCAGCAACCGCAACCCGCACCTGCGCTGGACCGGCGTGCCCTCCGGCGCCCGCTCGCTCGTGCTGATCTGCGTGGACACCGACGTGCCAACGAGACCGGACGACGTGAACAAGGAAGGCCGCACCGTCCCGGCGAGCCTGCCGCGCGCCGACTTCCATCACTGGATCATGGTGGACATCCCGACGACCGTCAGCGAGATCCGGGCGGGCGCGAGCGCGGACGGCATCGTCGCGCGCGGCAAGCAGTCGCCTCCGGGGCCGGCGGGCTCGCGCCAGGGCCTGAACGACTACACGCTCTGGTTCGCGGGCGACGCGGAGATGGGGGGGCAGTACTTCGGCTACGACGGCCCCTGCCCGCCCTGGAACGACGAGCTGCTGCACCACTATCACTTCGTCCTGTACGCGACCGACCTGGAGCGGTGCCCCGTCGAGGGCGCGTTCACGGGCCAGCAGGTGAAACAGGCGCTCGCCGGGCATGTCCTCGCCGAAGCGCGTCTGACGGGGACGTACACGCTGAACCCGGCCGTGCGCTGAAGCGCGCGCGGGGCGACGGCGGGTCGGGACTCAGGGCGCGGCGAGCAGTTCCGGCGGGCCGAACACGAACACGGCGCCGACCGCGACGAGGAAAGCCACGAGCAGGACGAGCGTCACCACGACGGGTCCGGCCTGGAGCCTCGCGATCGCGAGCAGGTCGTCGCAGTCATCGATCCACTTGAGGAGACGTTCCATCGCTGGGCCGGCGCTGAATTAAGTCAAATCGGCGGGGCCGGCACACGCATATATATGATACGTCCGCGATCGGTCGAGGCGGTCACTTGCCCTTGTCGAACGCGTCCCTGGCCTTGTCCGCCCAGTTCTTGTAGCTCGACACGCTGTAGAGCGCCTTCGCGATCACGGCCTGGCGCGAGGTCGGGCCCTGCTGCGCGCGCACGCGGTCGAGCCAGGTGTTGTAGGCGTCCCAGCCCTCGGCTGCGGCACCAAACTTGGATCGCCGGCCGGCCGGAGTCGGCCCGTCGGGCCCGCCGTCAGCAAGCCTGCCCGCCACGTTCTTCTGGTCTGTCATGTCTGCCACTGCCCGCCTCGCACGCAAGCTACGGCAGCGGCGCGGCCGCGTCCGGTACTGGGTCACACTTGGGGAAACTCAGGTGACGACGCGGAAGCAGGGCCGGTAATCGCCCGCGATCTTCATGCGGCGCTGGCGCACGAACGAAGCGAGCAGTGCGTCGAGCGGCTCGAGCAGCACGCGATCGCCGTGCAGTTCGAAGGGGCCGTGTTCCTCGATCAGCCGGATGCCCGGCTCCTTGACGTTGCCCGAGACGATGCCCGAGAACGCGCGGCGCAGCTCCGCGGCCAGGCGGTGCGGCGCCATGCCGCGCCGGATCTCGAGCGCCGCCATCGCCTCGTGGGTCGGCTCGAATGGCCGCTGCAGGTCGTGCTCGATCGCGAGAGTCCAGTTGTAGTTGTACGCGTCGCTCGTGCGGCGGCGGAACTCGCGCACCGCGTCCATGCCGCGCAGCATCTCTCGCGCCACCTCGGCCGGATCGTCCACGATGATCCGGTAACACTGCGGGGCGCGAGGCCCGAGCGTCGTCGCGAGGAACGCGTCGATCTGCTGGAAGTACTCGCGGCTCGCGGCCGGGCCGGTGAACACGACCGGGATCGGCTGTTCCTCGTTCGCGGGATCGAGGAGGATGCCGAGCAGGTAGAGGATCTCCTCGGCGGTGCCGGCGCCGCCCGGGAACACGACGATGCCGTGGCCCGTGCGCACGAACGCCTCGAGCCGCTTCTCGATGTCCGGCAGGATCGCGAGCTGGTTCACGATCGCGTTCGGCGGCTCGGCGGCGACTATGCCGGGCTCCGTGAGCCCGATGTAGCGCCCGTCGTGGATGCGCTGCTTCGAGTGGCCGATGGTCGCGCCCTTCATGGGCCCTTTCATCGCGCCCGGGCCGCAGCCGGTGCACACGTTCATGCCGCGCAGCCCGAGCTCGTATCCCACCTTCTTGGTGTAGTCGTATTCCTCGCGGCTGATCGAGTGGCCGCCCCAGC
>VEPJ01000029.1 GCA_012026925.1 Gammaproteobacteria bacterium
GAGCATCAGGCTTCGAACCTGAGGGTCGGGGGTTCGAATCCCTCCGGCCGCGCCACGACAAGAAAATGGGCCCGCACGACTGGCTCGGGACAAGGGGAGAACTGCAGTGACTGCGACGCCGAAGTGGTACCTGCCCGTCACGATCCTGGCGCTCGCCTGGAACCTGATCGGCTGCTTCGCCTATCTCAAGGACGTGATGCTGACGCCTGAGGATGTCGCGCGTATGGATGCGGCGACGCGGGCGCTTTACGAAGCGAGACCCGCGTGGTCGGTGGCCGCGACCGCAATCGCCGTCTGGGCCGGTGCGGCGGGTAGCCTCGGGCTCATCCTGCGCAGGCGCTGGGCCATGCCGCTGCTCCTCGCCTCGCTGGCGGGCGTCATCGTCCAGGACGTCAGCCTGTTCCTGCTGGGGGCAGCCACGGCGCAGATTCCGTCGGCTGCCTTCATCCTGCAGGGCCTCGTACTGCTGATCGCCATCGGCCTGGTGCTGCTTGCGCGCCGGGCATCGGCCAGCGGCTGGCTCGCCTAGACGGCGGGAGTGGCGCGGCAGGCCGGCTCGATGGCGAAGCACGCACGCGTCAGCGAAACCCCGGCCGTGGCGTTGCTGAAGGCCCACGGTGTCGCGTTCACCGAGCACCCGTACGAGTACCGGGAGCACGGCGGCGCGCAACACAGCGCGGAAGTCCTGGGCCTCGACCCGTTCACCGTGGTCAAGACGCTGGTCATGCAGGACGAGAAGGGTTCGCCGCTCATCGTGCTGATGCACGGCAATCGCACCGTCTCGACCAAGAATCTCGCGCGCCAGATCGGGGTGAAGTCCGTCGAGCCCTGCGCACCCGAGGTGGCGAACCGCCACAGCGGGTATCTGGTCGGCGGCACCTCACCCTTCGCAACGCGAAAGAAGATGCCCGTGTACATCGAGCGCAGCATCCTTGCCTTGCCGAGGATCTGCATCAACGGCGGACGGCGCGGTTACCTCATCGGGATCGCACCGGACGTGTGCGTGCGACTGCTCGGGGCGCAGCCGGTCGACTGTGCGCTCGAGGCGTGACGGATCGTCGTCGTCGACGAAAGGGGGCGAGCCATGGCGAAGGGTTACTGGATCGGTCGCGTGGACGTCGCGGATGCCGGGAAGTACCGGGCGTACATCGAGGCCAACGCGTCGCCGTTTCGCAAGTACGGCGCGAGGTTCCTTGTGCGGGCCGGCCGTTTCGAGAACCCCGAGGGGACGAGCCGGAGTCGCAACGTGGTGATCGAGTTCCCGTCGTACCAGGCGGCGCTCGACTGCTACCGGTCGCCCGAGTACCAGGCAGCCCTGCAGTTCCGTCTGCCGGTCTCCACGGGCGACATCGTGATCGTCGAAGGCTACGACGGTCCCCAGCCTTGACCGCTCGCGCGCCTCGCAGGCGCATGGCCGGCTCGGTCATGACGCTCACGCGCGCGACGCTCGACGCTGCGACGAAGTCTCTGTCGCGGCGGGATGCCGGACTGGCAAGCATCGTGCGCCGGCATGGCGCGCCACCCCTTTGGGCGAGGCGTGCGGGCTTCGTCACGCTGGTTCGCATCATCCTCGAGCAGCAGGTATCGCTCGCCTCGGCCGCCGCGTTGCATCGCCGGCTCGCCGCGCAGGTTGCAGGCGGGCTGTCGCCCGGGTCGATCCTCGCGATTGGCCCCGCCGGGCTGCGCGCGCTCGGAGTCACGCGACAGAAGTCCGCGTATATCCACGGCCTGGCCGAGCGCCTCGAGGGCGGGCGTCTCGTGCTCGGGGCCGTCGCCCGCGCACCGGACGACGATGCCGCCGCGATGCTCATGGAGGTCCCGGGGATCGGCCCATGGACGGCCTGCATCTACCTGCTGATGGCGCTGCGGCGTCCCGACATCTGGCCGCCGGGCGACCTCGCATTGCACAAGGCGATTGCCCGGATGCGCGGCCTTCCGCAGGTACCGACGAGCGACCAGGCAGCGCGGCTCGCCGAGGCATGGTCGCCTCATCGTGCTGTAGCCGCGCGCATCCTGTGGCATGGTTATCTCTCCGAAAAGCGTGGGCAGACCGGGGTATGGCCATGATCGACGTCGCATCGGTACAGGCGCTGCTGCAGCCGCTGTTCCCCGGCTTGCTCGGCGTGAGGCTGCTGGAGATCTCTCCCGAGCGGGTGCGGGCGGAACTGGAGGTCCGGCCAAATCTCGGCACGACCGGTGGGATCCTGCACGGTGGCGCCTACATGGCCTTCGCCGACACGCTCGGCGCGGTCGGAACCTTCCTTAATCTATCGCCAGGCCGCACCACGACCACGACGGACTCGAGCACGAAGTTCATGGCCGGAGCGAGGGTCGGGACGAAAGTGCGCGCCGAGTGCGTGCCGCTGCACCGCGGCCGCACGACGATGGTCTGGCAGACCGCGATCACCAACGACCAGGGCAAGCTCTGCGCGGTGGTCACCCAGACCCAGCTCATCCTGGATGCAAAGTCCTGACCCGAGGGGGAGAACGATGTCCGAAGTGAAGTTGATGGTCCTCTATCCGCATCCGGCCGACGTCGCGCAGTTCGATCGCGACTACGCGCGGCACCTCGACCTGCTGCACGAAAAGATGCAGATTCCGAGGGCGGCGCGGCCCTACTCGGTGACGCGGTTCGTGGAGACCCCGATGGGTCGACCGGCGTATCGACAGGTCTTCACCATGGCGTTTCCGTCGGCGGAGGTGCTGCTGCAGGCGATGGGCTCGCCGGCGATGCAGGAAGTTGCGGCGGACGCAGCGCGCATCTCGTCGGGCGGCCCGCCGTTGATCCTCGTGGGCGTCGAAGGCGCCTAGCGACGGCCTCGAATGAACTGGCGCGGCACACAGGCCGAGTCTCGCGGGCGTTACCTCGCGAAGTTCGACGCCGCGGAGGTCGAGCGATACGACGCGATCGTCGCTCGACTGGCCGCCGAGGATCAGGTGGCCTACCTGTCCGATCTCGGGCGCGCGTTCGAGTTCCGGTCAGGCATGCGGTTGCTCGACGTGGGCGCCGGATCGGGCACGTTGTGCTCGATACTGGCGCGGGTGCCCGGCCTGTCATTGACGGCGCTGGAGCCGGCTCCGGCGATGGTCGAGAAGCTGAAGAGCAAACCGGAGTTGAGTGCCGTGACGGTCGTGCAGGGATTCTGTGACGCTGCAGAGGACCGCCGGCACTTCGAGCCGGCGCAGTTCGACGTCGTCGTTTCGCGGCAGCTCGCGAACGGCCTGTTCGATCCGATCGCAGGTTTCCGCAACTGGCGCCACTGGCTGCGGCCGGGCGGCGCCGTGGTCGTGATCGATGGGCTCTTTGGACGGGATGCCTGGACGGGCGCCTGGGCCGAGGAGGTCGACGTCCTGCCGCTGGCGGCGACGCAGAGCACCGCGTCGATCCCGTACCTGCTCGAGGTCGCGGGCTTTCGGGTCGAGGCCGTGAGCCTGATGGACGCCGTCAATCGCAGCCCCGCCACCCGTACGCGTCGCTACGTAGTCGTGGCAAGCAGCGACCAAGCGCCGCGGTGATCCGGGTTAAAGTTGCGGGATGCGCTTCGGCGGCCCGTCCGACACGATCGACCCGCACGCCTCCCCGGAAACCGGGAGCATCCGTCGCATCGCGCGACACGTCTGGCGCATCGTTGCCCCGAATCCGAGTCCGCTGACGGGGCCGGGCACCAACACATACGTCGTCGGGTCCGGCCGCCGGATCGTGATCGACCCCGGTCCGACGGACGAGGTGCACCGCGAGCGCATCCTTGCGGTGACCGGCGGACGGGTGGACCGCATCCTCTGCACGCATTCGCACCCGGACCATTCGCCGGGAGCGGTTCCGCTCAAGGAACGCACCGGCGCCGTCGTATTCGGCCTGCCCGCGCCCGACGACGGCCACCAGGACCCGACGTACGCGCCTGACGAAGTCTGGCGGGAGGGCGCCACGATCGAGGACGATGATCTGCGCCTGAGCGTGCTGCACACTCCCGGCCACGCCTCGAATCACGTGTGCCTGCTCGGCGAGACCGACGGACTGCTGTTCACCGGCGACCACCTCATGAGCGGCTCCACCGTGGTCATCCTGCCCCCGGACGGGTCCATGCGCCTTTACCTGGAGTCGCTGCGACGACTGCGCACGCTGCCGGTGCGGGACCTGGCGCCGGGCCACGGCTCGCTCATCAACCAGGGCCATGCTGAGATCGACCGCGTCGTGAAGCATCGCCTCGCACGCGAGGCCAAGGTCGTCGCCGCGCTGCGGGCGCGTGCCGCTGCCACGCTCGACGAGATCCTTGCCGAGGTGTACGACGACGTGCCGCGCTTCATGCACCCGGTTGCGCGCTTCTCCCTGCTGGCGCACGCGATCAAGCTCGAGGAGGAGCGGCGCGTGAAGCGCGACGGCGAAACCTGGACGTGGGTCGGCGAGTGAGCCCGGCCATCCGGGCCAGCGGCCCGCGTCTGCAAGCCATCGAGCTGCACGAGGTGAGCGTGCGCTTCGGGCGCCACTGGGCGCTGCGTGACGCGTCGTTCACCGTTCGAGCCGGGGAGCGATGGCTCGTGACCGGGCCGAACGGCTCGGGCAAGACGGTGCTCCTCAAGCTCCTGCGCGGCGAGATCTGGCCCACGCCGACGGGCCGCGAGCGCCGCCACTTTCGCATCGGTCGAAGCTGTGACGACCAGCCGCTCGAGGCGCGAGCGCGCATTGCCTATCTAGGGTCCGAGCGCCAGGACAAGTACCAGCGGCGCGAGTGGAATCTCCTTGTACGCGACGTGGTGGGCACGGGACTGTTCGACACCGACATACCGCTCGATCGACTGGGCGCCCAAGCACGACGCGCCGTCGATGCGGCGCTGCGCGACGTCGGTCTCGCCGGGTTGGCCGAACGCCGGTTCCTCGCGTTGTCGTACGGGCAGCGCCGGCGCGTGCTCCTCGCGCGAGCGCTCGTGCGCCGGCCAGACCTGCTCCTGCTCGACGAGGTGCTGAACGGCCTCGACGCGGCATCGCGACGCGCGTTCCTGGACCGTTTGCACAAGGTGGTGGATCCCCGCGTCGCGTGGGTGCTGACGACTCATCGTGCCGGAGACGTTCCCCGCGACGTGACCCACATCGCGCGCCTCGAGGCCGGACGCATCGTCGCAGCGGGCCCGGTCGGCGTGGAAGGCCGCGCGAAGCGGCCCAGGCTCCGGGTCAATGAACGCCGCGGCTCGCAGCCGAACCTCGAATCGACGCGAGCCGCCCTCGAGCCGACCGACCTCGTGCGCTTGCGCAATGCGACCGTGTATCGGGACGGCCGCGCGGTCTTCTCGCGCCTGGACTGGACCCTGAAGCGAGGCGAGCACTGGTGTGTCACCGGGCCGAACGGCGCGGGAAAATCCACGTTCCTGACTTTGCTCCATGGCGATCTCTGGCCGGCCGTCGGCGGCCGCATCGAACGGTCGACGCTGCCGGCCGGTGCGCCGATCGAAGACTGGAAGCGGCTGGTCGGGCTCGTCTCACCCGAGCTGCAGGCGACCTATGCCGCGACCGACTGCACGGTCGAGGAGATCGTGGCGTCGGGCCTGCATTCGAGCATCGGGCTCGACGCTCCGCCAACGCGCGCGGAATCGGCCGCGGTCCGACGCGCGCTCACACGGGTCGGCCTGCTGGAACTGCGACGGCGGCGTGCGCGCGAATTGTCGTACGGCCAGTTGCGCCTCGTGCTGTTCGCCCGCGCGACCGTCGCGCCTCGAAGGTTGCTGCTGCTCGACGAACTGTTCGACGGACTCGACGAGCGGACCCGCGCGCGATTGATGCAGATGCTGGATCGAGCCGTCCGCGACGGCACGCAACTCGTCCTGGCGACGCATCACCGCGACGACGTTCCACGGTACGTTCGCCGGACGCTGGAATTCCGCTTGCGCCGGGCGCCGCTCGTCACCTCGTGAGGCCGTGCGGGCGCCGATTCGCCGTGGTCTTCGAGCGAGTGCTAGTATGGCCCGGCAACCAGGGACGTCATGACCTGCCTCATCGCACGAGTGAAACTGAAGCCGGGCCGCGAGGATGACTTCGCCCGGCTGGAACGCGAGTTCTCGCGACTGGAGCACGAGAGGCAGCCGGGCACGCTCGTCTACGACGTGCTTCGGCAGCGCAACGACCCGCTGTCCTGCGTGATCTACGTGAGGTTCAGGGACGAGGCGGCCTACAAGGCACACCAGTCCACGGAGCATTACCAGCGCCTCGTACCGCAGATCCTCGAGACGCTCGGCGAGCAGGTGGACGTCCAGATCCTGGACTCGATCGGCTAGAGCGGCAGTTCGGCCTCGAAGACGATCACCGCGTCGCCCGTCACCTTCACGCTGGTCGCGCGCTTGCCGGCCGCCGCGGCAACTTCGACGTCCACCTTGCCCGGCCGGTCCACGAAGCGACCCTGGTGGCCCGTGAAGCGGGCCTTGCCGTCCTCGGCGGCGAGCAAGCCGTTGCTCAGCAGGTAAACGCCGAGCATGCCGTGCGCGTTGCCGCTCACGGGATCCTCCGGCACTCCGATCACCGGGCAGAACATGCGGGCCTCGGTGGTCAGCGGGTCGCTGCCCGGCACGACGGCGAACACGAAGAATCCGTCCGCGCCGACGTTCGGGGTGAGGTGCACGAGCGCTTCCATGTCCGGGCGCATCGTCTCGAGCGTCTCCGGGGACTGCAGCCCTATCAGTAGCCGCGAGTTGGCCCGGCTCATGACCTGCATCGGGCAGGCCGGGTGCAGGCTCGCGGAGCTGATGCCGAGCGCGTCGAGCACCGGGCCGCGACGCTCCTCGGGCACCACCGGGCCGAAGGTCGCCGGGCTCTGGTGAATCGAGACCCGCAGCGCCTGGCCGCGTCCCTTGACCTCGACCTCGTAGATGCCCGAGCCCGATTTCTGGCGCACCTTGCCCTTCGGCACGCCGTGCGCGATCGCACGGACGTAATGGGCGGCGACCGTGGCGTGCCCGATGAACGCGACTTCCCGGCGGGGGGAAAAGAACCGCACCTCGACGTCGTAGTCGGGCGAATCCGAGCCCAGCACGAAGGCCACGTCCTGGCCGGCGACCTCGCGGGCGATCCGGCGCATCTCGTCGTCGCTCAGGATCTCGGCATCCAGCACGACTACGGCCGGGTTGCCGCAGAAACGGTCACGGGTAAAGGCGTCGACGTGGAACAGGCGGCACTTGCGATCTGGCATTTCTCTCGAGGGTCCCGTCCGGGGGATGCGCATTAGTCCCCACGGGCGATCCGGCGTCAACAGCGCCTGCTCGCGGCGCCCCGCCCGGGCCGCTATACTTTTCGGCACCTTGGGGTGGCCTGAATGGGCCTGAGATGCCGGCCGCGGCGCCTGCCGCTCACCGGCGAACCCGTCGAACCTGATCCGGTTAGTACCGGCGTAGGGAGCAGGTGACGTGCCCGCCAAGCCGCTTTTTTCTTCAGCAGAATCATTCTGTTGCAAGCCTTTTCGCAACTGGGCCGTAATTGCGCTCCTGGTTGCGCTGAACCTCCGCCCCGGCACGGCCCTTGCCGACGACGTCCGGCCGCTCGAGGAGATCGTCGTGACCGCGACGCTCAGGCCGGTGCTGGCCAGTGAGCTGCCGACCAGCGCCACCGTGCTCGACGCGACGGCGATCCAGTCGGCCGGCCTGCAGCATTTCGCGGACGTCCTCGGGCTCGTCCCCAACCTGAACTGGTCGGGCGGCACGTCGCGGCCGCGCTATTTCCAGCTGCGTGGCATCGGCGAACTCGAGCAGTACCAGGGGGCGCCCAACCCTTCGGTCGGCTTCCTGATCGACGACATCGATTTCAGCGGTGTCGGCATGCCGGCGACTTCCTTCGACCTGCGGCAAGTCGAGGTCCTGAGGGGGCCGCAGGGCACGACCTACGGCGCAAATGCGCTCGCCGGCCTCATCAAGGTCGAGACCAACGACCCGCAGGTCGAGCCGGAGCTCACCACGGAGGTCATGGCCGGTGGAGACGGACTCGCGGGCGCGGGTGTCGTGGCGGGCGGTGCCCTCGGCAGCTGGGGCGCGTCCACCGACTCGGCGTGGCGAGTGGTGGCGCAGCGCACGCGCATCGACGGCTTCCGCTACAACAGTTACCTCGACCGCAACGACACCAACGATCGCGACGAGACCACGCTGCGCGGCAAGCTGCGACTCAACTTCGCAGCCGGCTGGCAGGCGGACGTCACCGCGATGTACGTGGACCTGAACAACGGTTTCGACGCGTTCTCGCTCGACAACCAGCTGCGCACCCGCTCGGACCAGCCGGGCCGGGACGAGCAGCGCTCGATCGGCGCGTCGGCCAGGATTGCGGGAGACCTCGGACCGGTCGAACTCTCGAGCATCACGTCGTATGCCGACTCGAACATCGTCTACAGCTTCGACGGCGACTGGGCCAACGACCCGTACTGGGGACCGTACGCGCCGTACGATTACTTCTCGCACTACGACCGCCAGCGCGGCACGCTCGCGCAGGACCTGCGCGTCACGAGCGATTCGACGGCGCGCCGCGACGGCTTCGGCTGGCTCGCAGGCGTGTACGCGCTGCGCTTCGAGGAGGACGGCCTGCAGCGGGACTACTTCGAAGCGGACCTCCTCAATCCGCCGCTCAAGAGCACCTACGACGCGACCAACCTCGCGGCCTACGGCGAGGCCGAGTGGCGCATCGTGGATCGCATGACCCTGTCCGCCGGGCTGCGCGTCGAGACACGTTCTGCGGACTACAACGACAGCAATGGCGCGTCGTTCTCGCCCGTCAACACCATGTGGGGCGGGCACGTGTCGCTCACCGGCGACCTGCGTGGCGACAGCACCTGGTACGCGACGGTCAGCCGCGGCTACAAGGCCGGCGGCTTCAACATCGGCCAGTACGTCCCGCCCGACCTGCTGGAGTTCGACCCCGAGTACCTCTGGAACCTGGAGTCGGGGCTGCACCTGCGCGACGCCTCGCACGAGGTCGAGGCCGACGTGTCGGTGTTCTACATGTGGCGGGTGGACCAGCAGGTCTCGCAGTCGTTCCAGCTCGACCCGGGCGATCCGCTCTCGTACGTCTTCTACACCGACAACGCCGCGCGCGGGCGCAACTACGGGCTCGAGGCGACGGTGAACTGGCGCGCGCACCCGTCGCTCCTGCTCGGCGCGACGCTGGGACTGCTCGGCACCGAGTACCTCGACTACCAGTACGGCGATCGCAACCTCGACGGGCGCGAGCAGGCGAGCGCGCCCCCGTACCAGTACTCCGTGTCCGCCGAGTGGAATGCCGGCCGCGGCTGGATGGCGCGGGCCGACGTGAACGGCTGCGCGTCCTTCTACTTCGACACGAGCCACGACCAGAAGTCGAATCCGTACGTGCTCGTGAACCTGAAGGCCGGCTACCAGGCCGACCGCTGGTCGCTCTACGCCTGGGGTCGCAACGTGTTCGACGAGGCGTACGCCGTGCGCGGGTTCTACTTCGGGCTCGAGCCGCCGGACTTCGCGAACAAGCTCTATATTCAACGCGGCGATCCGCGGCTCGTCGGAGTTACGTTCACATGGTCGTTGCGGTAGCGGCATGGGTGTGCCGTTCCGGCGGGGGTGCCCTTCTACGGGACGCCGTGAATCCATCCGAGGAGGCTCCGCGAGCGACGTCCTGTTGCGCGACGGCCCGTAGAAGGGCCCCCGCGCCGGAACGGCACGCCGTTGGGCTACCGCCGTCCCTTGGTTCACTCACCGAGAGGTCTTCTCCATGCGCATTGCGGTCGATATCAGCTTGTACCCGCTCGACGCGGACTACGTGCCGCCGATCAAGGATTTCATCGAGCGGCTGAACCGTCACGAGGGCCTGCACGTCGCGACCAACGCGATGAGCACGCAGGTCGCCGGCGAGCACGAGAAGGTGTTCGCGGCTCTCGAGGCCGAGACGCGCGCCACGTTCGCCACCGGGCGGCGCGCGGTATTCGTCATGAAGGTGCTGGGCGGCGAGCCTTCGCCGGCCGAGCGCTAGTTCCGCGCGGCGCCGGAAATCGTCCGTGCCTGCATCGCTCCCCGAGTGGATCGCGGTCGCGCTCGCGCTCGCGTACGTGCTGCTTGCGATCCGGCAGAGCCGCTGGTGCTGGCCGGCTGCGGCGACGAGTTCCGCCATCTACCTCGTGCTCTTCTGGCGCGGCGGCCTGCCGATGCAGGCCGCCCTGCAGGCGTTCTATATCGCCATGGCTGCGTACGGCTGGCGTGCGTGGCGGGCGAGTCACGGACAGGCCGAGGAATTGCCGGTTGGCACCTGGCGCGGTCGCCGGCACGTGATCGCACTCGCGACGGTAGCAGTCGCCGCGGGGGTGAACAGCCGGCTCGTGACGGCCGGCAACGGCCTGCTGGTTGCGTACGTGGACGCGTTCGTCGCGTGGGGCAGCGTGCTCGCGACCTGGATGGTCGCGCGCAAAGTCCTCGAGAACTGGCTCTACTGGATCGGCCTCGATCTCCTGGCCGCGGCGCTCTACTACGGCCAGGGTTTCCACGCGACGGCCGGCCTGTTCCTCGTGTACGTCGCGCTCGCGGCGAAGGGCTACTCCGAGTGGCGCGCCGACTGCCGCAGGCAGGGCACTACGCCCGCCGAGCCGGTGGAAATGACTCGTGGGTGAGTCCGCGATGGCGCCCGAACTCGCGGTGCGCGCTGCACTGGGGGAGCGCGTGGCGACACGGGCGCTGGCGAATGTGCCGCTCGTGCCGGTGCCGGGCGGGCTCAGCAATCACGCCTGGCGGGCTGATGCCGGAAACTGCAGCTACTTCGTCCGGCTCGGTGGTGCGAACGCGGCCAGCCTCGGCGTTGACCGGGAAAGCGAGTGCGTGCTGCTCGAAGCCGCGGCGGAGGCGGGGCTGTCGCCCCGCGTCCACGCCTGTGACCCACGCAACGGCCTCATGGTGGCGGACTACGTGCAGGGCTCGCCGTGGCAACGTACCGATGCGCACGAGCCGCTCAACGTCGCGCGGATCGGAGCTGTCCTGCGGAAACTCCATTCGATGCCGCTGCGAGCGGGGGTCCGCGGCATCTCCTTCGATCGGCAGGCATCGCGCCTGGAAGGGCAGCTCGCCGTCGCCGGCAGTCTCGACCCGGAACTGCGTCGAATCGCACGGCCCGCGTTCGCCTCGCTGGCCTCGCGCGGCTCCTGCGTCGTGCTCTGCCACAACGACCTGCACCACCTGAACATCCTCGATGACGGCGAACGCCTGTGGCTGGTGGACTGGGAGTACGGCGGCTGCGGCGACCCGCTGTTCGACCTGGCGAGTTTCCTCTGCCAGCACGAGTCCACGCCGGCCGAGCGGGAGATGCTGCTCGAAGCCTACGGAGACTCGCCTCTGGTCCCCGCCTTGCTGGTGCCGGCCGCGTGCGTGGCCTTCGACTACGTCCAGTGGCTCTGGTACCGGTGCTGGGTGGACGGCCACCTGGACGGGTCGGGGGAATATGCCGCGCGTGCCGATGCGATTGCGCGGCGAATTCTCGCGACGAGGATCTGAACGGGCGGGCCCGGAGCGTGCAGAACGCCTGTTGCGCTGCAATAATGTATCGTTTCCCCGGGCACGCAGCACAGGTGAGGCGCGATGGCGAAGATGGTGGTGACGGATCAGGGCGGGCAGACGCACGAGATCGAGGGGCGCGCCGGCCTGAAGATCATGGAGACCCTGCGCGAGTACGACTACGGCGTGACCGCGATCTGCGGCGGGCTGTGCTCGTGCGCGACCTGTCACGTCTTCGTCGAGCCCGAGTGGCTCACGCGGCTGCCGGCCCCGCAGAGCGACGAGAAGGATCTGCTCGTCGAGTTGCAGCACTACGACCCGGAGCGTTCCCGCCTGAGCTGCCAGGTCGAATTCACCGAGGCTCTCGATGGCCTGACCCTCACGGTCGCGCCGGAAGAATGACCGAGCCCGCACACGACGTGTCCTCCGGAGGCCGCATGGACAAGACAGTGCTCGTCGACGTCGCGGACGGCATTGCGACCGTCACGCTGAACCGCCCCGACGCGGGCAATGCGCTCGACATGGCCATGGGCCGCGATCTCCTGGAGGCCGCCCTGCGCTGCGAGTCGGACCGCAACGTTCGGGCGGTCGTGATCACGGGAGCCGGCAGGAACTTCGGTTTCGGCGGCGACGTGCGCGGCATGGCGGAGCAGGGCGAAGCGGTGGGTGGATTCCTGAACGAGCTCACGACCTACATCCACGCGGCCATCAGCGCGTTCACGCGCATGCGGGCACCCGTGATCGCGGCGGTGAATGGCACCGCTGCGGGCGGCTCGGTGGGTCTCGTCTGCATGGCGGACATGGCCATCGCCGGGCGGGGCAGCAAGTTCTCGCTCGCCTACACCGGCATCGGCATGGCGCCCGACTGCGGCACCTCGTTCCTGCTGCCCCGCATCGTCGGTCGGCGCAGGGCGCTCGAGCTGTTCCTGACCAACCGCGTGCTCGCGGCCGACGAGGCCCTCGACTGGGGGCTCGTGAACCAGGTGGTCGAGGACGCCGAGGTCGTCTCGCAGGCGCGGGCACTGGCTGCCCGGTTCGCCGCCGGCCCCACGGAGTCTTACGGCGCGGTCAAGCGCCTGATGAACTCGACCGACCCCGGGTTCGAAGCCCAGATGGCGGCCGAGGGGCGCGCGATCGCGGCCCAGGCCGTGCACCCGAACGGGGTCGAGGGGGTGCGGGCCTTCATCGAGAAGCGCAAGCCGAGCTATTGACCCGTCCCGCCGCCGGCCGGTCGCGGGGCGAAGGGTCGCGGCCGTTCGGAATCGCTGTCTTTCCCGGGCAGTGACGCCGTTCGGGGCGGGTGTGTAGTATTGCGATGCAACATCGCAACCAGGACACCCGCCATGACCGACGCCTTCATTCTCGACGCCGTGCGCACCCCGCGTGGCCGCGGACGACCGGACGGCTCCCTGCACCCGATCACGCCGATCGAGCTCGCGGCGCAGACGCTCGCGGCGCTTCGCGATCGCAATGCGCTCGACACGAAGCTCGTCGATGACGTCACGTTCGGCTGCGTCACTCCGGTCGGCGAGCAGGGAGCGGACATTGCCCGTGTGGCTGCATTGGTCGCGGGCTACGACGAGAGCGTGCCCGGCAAGCAGCTGAATCGCTTCTGTGCGTCCGGCCTCGAGTCCGTGAACACGGCCGCTGCGCAGATCATGTCGGGCTCCTCCGACATGGCGATCGGCGGCGGCGTCGAGTCCATGTCGCGCGTGGCGATGGGTTCGGACGGCGGTGCGTGGGCCATCGACCCGCGCGTCGCCTGGCAGCAGTACTTCGTGCCGCAGGGCATCAGCGCGGACCTCATCGCGACCCTCGATGGCTACACGCGCGAGACGGTCGACGCCTACGCCGTCGAGAGCCAGCGGCGCGCGGCGTATGCGCAGCAGAACGGGCACTTCGACCGGTCGATCATCCCGGTGAAGGACGCGATCGGCGAGGTCGCGCTGGCGAAGGACGAGTACCTGCGCCCGGGCACGACGATGGAGGACCTGGCCAAGCTGAAGCCGGCCTTCACCCAGATGGGCGAGGACGCGGGCTTCGACGCAGTGGCGATCATGCGCTATCCGCAGGTCGAGCAGATCAACCACGTGCACCCCGCGGGCAATTCGAGCGGCATCGTGGACGGACCGGCGGCCGTGCTCGTCGGCCGCAAGAAGGCGGCGCGCAAGACCGGGATCAAGCCGCGCGCCCGCATCGTCGGGTTCGCCTCGATCGGCAGCGAGCCCACCATCATGCTCACGGGCCCCGCGGCCGCGAGCCGCCGGGTGCTCAAGCGCTGCGGCATGAAGCCGTCGGACATCGATCTCTGGGAGATCAACGAGGCGTTCGCCTCGGTCGTGCTGCGCTTCATGCGCGACATGGAGCTGTCGCCCGACAAGGTCAACGTCAACGGCGGTGCCATCGCGCTGGGCCACCCGCTCGGCGCGACGGGAGCGATCGTGCTCAACATCGCGCTCGACGAGCTCGAGCGGCGCAACCTCTCGACCGCGCTCGTGACGCTCTGCATCGGCGCGGGCATGGGCACGGCCACGATCATCGAGCGCGTCTGACGCGCGCGGCACCCTGCACGGAAGAATCACATGACACAGAACATCCGTTTCTCCGTCGACGGCGACGGCATTGCGATCCTGCTCATCGACGTCGCCGAGCGGCCCATGAACGTACTCACGCCCGGTTTCCGCAAGGACCTCGCGGAGTGCATCGACAAGGTCGCCTCCGATCCGTCGATCAAGGGCGCCGTCATCGGTTCGGCCAAGTCGAGCTTCATGGCGGGCGCCGACATCAAGGACATGGCGGGCGCCTTCGAGCGCGGCCTCACGGCGCGCGAGGCGGCAGGATTCAGTGGCGAGCTCAACAGGCTGCTGCGCCGCATGGAGACCTGCGGCAAGCCGTTCGCGGCCGCGATCAACGGCGTCGCGCTCGGCGGTGGCTTCGAGGTCGCACTGGGTTGCCACTACCGCGTGATCGAGGACAGCCCGAAGGCCGGCGTCGGCTTTCCCGAGGTCAAGATCGGGCTCCTGCCGGGCGCGGGCGGCACGCAGCGTACGCCGCGCATGATCGGCGTTACCGAGGCGCTGCGCCTGATCAGCGAAGGCAAGCAGATCGGTCCGCAGGAAGCGCTCAAGAAGGGCCTGGTGAACGAAGTTGCGCCTGCCCCCGAGATCATCGGGCGCGCGCGACAGTGGATCCTGAAAGGCGGTGAAGGCGTGCAGCCCTGGGACAAGAAGGGCTTCCGCGTCCCCGGTGGCGCCGGGATGATGTCGCCGGCCGCGGCCCAGACCTTCATGATCGGCACCGCGCTCGCCGCGAAGACGACGATGCGCAACTATCCGGCGCCGGCGGCGATCCTGTCCTGCGTCTACGAAGGCACGCTCGTGCCCATGGACGCGGCCCTCGCCATCGAGTCGAAATACTTCGGTCAGCTGCTGTCGGGCCCGGTGGCGCGCAACCTGATGCGTACGATGTTCATCAACAAGGGCGCCGCGGACAAGCTCGCGCGTCGCCCGGCTGGCCCGCCGAAGTCGCAGGTCCGCAAGCTCGGCATCCTCGGGGCCGGCATGATGGGCGCGGGTGTCGCCTACGTGTCCGCGGTCGCGGGCATCGAGGTGGTGCTGCTCGACAGCACGCTCGAGCTGGCCGGGAAGGGCAAGGACTATTCGAAGCAGTTGCTCGCCAAGGACGTCGGTCGTGGCAGGAAGACGCAGGCGGACGCCGACACGATCCTCGCGCGGATCAAGCCGACGGTCAGCTATGAGGACCTCGCGGGCTGCGATCTCGTCGTCGAGGCCGTGTTCGAGAACCGCGAGATCAAGGCGGACGTGACGCAGAAGACCGAGGCCGTCATCCCGAAGAACGCGGTGTTCGCGAGCAATACCTCGACGCTGCCGATCACGGGGCTCGCCCAGGCGTCGAAGCGCCCTGCGCAGTTCATCGGTATCCATTTCTTCTCGCCCGTGGACAAGATGCCGCTCGTCGAGATCATCGTCGGCAAGAAGACGTCCGAGGACACGCTCGCCCGCGCGCTCGACTACGTCGGCCAGCTGCGCAAGACGCCGATCGTCGTGAACGACAGCCGCGGCTTCTACACCAGCCGCTGCTTCGGCACGTTCGTGTACGAGGGAATGGCGATGCTGCAGGAGGGCGTCAACCCGGCGCTGGTCGAGAACGCGGCGAAGATGGCCGGCATGCCGGTCGGCCCGCTCGCCGTGGCGGACGAGGTCACGATCGACCTGCAGTGGAAGGTCATCAGGCAGACGGAGAAGGACCTCGGGCGCAAGTTCCAGAAGCCGGCGGCGTACGACGTCGTGCAGAAGTTCGTCGAGGAGCTGAAGCGGCCGGGTCGCCGCTTCGGCGCGGGCTTCTACGACTACCCGAAGGATGCGAAGAAGCGCCTCTGGCCGGGTCTCAAGGACGTATTCCCGCAAGCGCCGATGCAGCTGCCCGTCGACGAAGTCGAAAAGCGCCTGCTGTACATCCAGGCACTCGAGGCGACACGGTGCATGGAAGAAGGCGTCGTGACCACGGCGGCCGAGGCGGACCTGGGCTCGATCCTCGGCTGGGGCTTCCCGGCGTGGACCGGCGGCACGCTCTCCTACATCGACATGATCGGCATCCGGAAATTCGTCGCCGAGTGCGAGCGGCTCGCGAAGCGCTACGGGAAGCGGTTCAAGCCGTCGAAGTGGCTGAAGGCGCGCGCCGAGCGGAACGAGCCGTTCCACGGCGGCGGGTCGCAAAAGGCCGCGTAGAGGTCGACGAGCGGCGGTGGTGGTCGGGATCCGGTGGTATTCCGCAGGGACGTCGTGAACCCGTCCGTGGGGACTCCGTGCGCAGCGTCCATGCTGCGCACGGCCCTGCGAAATGCCACCGGATCCCGACCATCGACCGCCGCAGTGCGTTCCTCCCTCCTGCGGCTCTGATGCCCCTGCGTCCCAGTCGCTCCGCTCGTTTCCGTCCGGTTTCCAGCGAGTAACCCTGTATGTCGATTCCTTCCGCGTTTCGCGATCGCCTCAGCCTGCCCGTGATCGGGTCGCCGATGTTCATCGCTTCCACGCCCGAGCTCGTGATCGCGCAGTGCAAGGCGGGAATCATCGGGTCGTTCCCGGCCCTGAATGCGCGTCCCCCGGCGCTGCTCGACGAATGGCTCGCCCGGATTCGCGGGGAACTCGACGCCTATGCCCGGGCAAACCCGGACAGGCGGGTGGCGCCGTTCGCGGTCAACCAGATAGCGCACGCGAGCAACGATCGACTGGCGCACGACATGGAGGCGTGCGTCAGGCACAAGGTGCCGATCATCATCACGAGTCTGCGGCCGCCGCGCGAGATCGTGGAGGCGGCGCACTCCTACGGTGGCCTCGTATTCCACGACGTGATCAACGTGCGGCACGCGCGCAAGGCGGTCGAGCAGGGCGTGGACGCGCTCGTCGCGCACCTCCAGGAGAGGACCGCC
>VEPJ01000034.1 GCA_012026925.1 Gammaproteobacteria bacterium
AGGCGCTGACGCTCGAACTCCGGCACTTCGAGGACTCGGAGTTCTACGACAAGCTGACGCGCGCGCGGCGCGAGGCTTCGACGCGGCCGCTGTCGCTCGTGATGCGCAGCTTCGGGCTGGTGCAGAACTTCATCGCACTCGCGAGCTACGGCCTCCTGCTCTGGCAGTTCTCGCCGTGGGCCGTGCTGGTGCTGCTGTTCGCGGGCCTGCCGTCGTTCGTCGCCGAGGCGAAGTTCTCGGGTGACGCATTCCGCCTGTTCCGCTGGCGCTCGCCCGAGACGCGCATGCAGATGTACCTCGAGACGGTGCTGGCGCGCGAGGACCATGCGAAGGAAGTGAAGCTGTTCGGCCTCGGGCCGTTGCTGCTCGACCGCTACCGCTCGATCTTCCGCAAGGTCTTCAAGGAAGATCGCGCGCTCACGATCCGCCGCGATACCTGGGGGTTCTTCCTCGGGCTGATCAGCACGGCCGCCTTCTACGCTGCCTACGCCTGGATTGCCGTGAGCGCGGTGCGCGGCCAGATCACGCTCGGCCAGATGACCATGTACGTGCTGCTGTTCCGCCAGGGCCAGGCGGCAGTGTCGGCCAGCCTCGCGGCGATCAGCGGCATGTACGAAGACAATCTCTATCTCTCGACGCTGTACGACTACCTCGACACGCCGGTCGCCGCGCCCTCAGGCTCCGCCATGGCCGGTCCTGATCCGGGCGACGGCGTGCGCTTCGAGAACGTGAGTTTCACCTACCCGGGTGCGACCGAGCCCGCGGTGCAGGACGTGAGCCTGCACCTGCGCCCGGGTCACAGCCTCGCGCTCGTCGGCGAGAACGGATCGGGCAAGACCACGCTGATCAAGCTGCTCACGCGCCTCTACGTGCCATCGTCCGGTCGCATCACGCTCGACGGCCTCGATCTTGCGCAGTGGAACCCGGTCGCGCTGCGGCGACGCGTCGCGGTGATCTTCCAGGACTTCGCGCGCTACCAGCTCAAGGTGGGCGAGAACATCGGCGTCGGCGACGTCGAGCACTTCGAGGACGAAGCACGCTGGCGCGAGGCCGCGGAACTCGCGACCGCGTCGCCGTTCGTCGACGAACTTCCCGCGGGCTACCAGACCCAGCTCGGCAAATGGTTCAGGGACGGCCGCGAGCTTTCGGGCGGCCAGTGGCAGAAGATCGCGCTGGCGCGTGCGTTCATCCGCGAGGGCGCCGACATCCTCGTGCTCGACGAACCGACCGCCGCGATGGACGCGCGAGCCGAGGCGCAGGTGTTCGAACAGTTCCGCGAGCTCGCCCGCGAGCGCATGGTCATCCTGATCTCGCACCGCTTCTCGACGGTGCGCATGGCGGACCAGATCGTCGTGATCCAGGGCGGGCTGATCCTCGAGCGCGGCAGCCACGATGACCTGATGGCGCTCGACGGGCACTATGCGCACCTGTTCACGCTGCAGGCGCGAGGCTATCGATGACGGACGGGCAATTCGACGGCAGTGATCGAAGTGACCGGCGCGCGCCCGCCCTGAAGCTCGCGGGCGCGACCAACTTCCGCTCACTCGGCGGCCTGCCCGCGGCCGGCGGGCGCCGTATCCGCCCACATGTGCTGATGCGTGCCGATCGACTCACCGGTCTCACGCCCGACGACTGGCGCACGCTCGTCGGCACCGGCATCGCGACGATCTGCGACCTGCGCAGCGATTCGGAGCGGGCCGAACATCCGAATCGTGTGCCACCGCAGCTCGCCTTGCGCGAGCTGCACTGTGACATCCGCAACGACCTGCGTGCCGACCCGGCCCTGGCGCGGCTGCTGGTGGACGACGCGACCGCGCGGGGCGCCGAGCGCGTGATGATCGAGATCTACCGTCGCTTCCCCGCGTACATGGGCGGCACGCTCGCGACGCTGGTCGAGCGGCTGCTCGCCGGCGGCGCGCCGCTGCTGGTGCACTGCTCGGCCGGCAAGGACCGTACCGGCTTCGTCGTCGCCATGCTGCTGCATGCACTCGAGGTGCCGGAGGAGCTGATCCGTCGGGATTACCTGGCGTCCCGGACCTGGCCCGGCGCGGATTCGCACCGCGCGTCGCTCGAAGCGCGGCTCGGTGCGATCATCCCGCCCCACGAATTGCCGGCCGCCGTGGACACGGTGCTCGACGTGCGCCCCGTGTACCTCGACGCGGCCATGGATGCGCTGTACGCCGAGTTCGGTTCGGTCCTGCACTACCTCGAGACTGCGGCCGGCGTGGACGCCAGGCGCATCGATCGGCTTCGCAACGACTTGCTGGAGTGAAGGGCGTACGCTGGTACTCCCGCCGATACAGGAGAACCGTCGCGTGAGACGTCTGGCCGTACTGGCGATGCTTGTCCTGGCGCCGCCCCTCTCCGCCCGGGCGCAGGAGATCACCCTGCGCGAGGATCCGCGCCCGGCATTGCTTAAGCAGCTCGACGGCGAGTGGTCGATGAAAGGCGACGTGCTCGGCAAGCAGGTCACCTACCTGCTGGTGGCGGGCCCGACGCTGCGGGCGCGCTTCACAGAGCTGCACATGCGCGACACCGCGCAGCCCCCGCAGTACGAGGCCCGGGTGTTCCTCGGCTTCGATGAGGAGAGCGGCGACCTGATCGTGCACTGGATGGACGACTTCGGCGCCCGGTACTCGATCCCGCACGGCACCGGCCGGATCGACGGCAGCACCCTGCAGTTCACTTTCCCCTATCCGGACGGGCCGTTCCGCGATACGTTCGAGTTCGACCAGCGCGACGGCACCTGGCACTTCCGCATCGAAGCCGGCCAGCCCGACGGCTCATGGAAGCACTTCGCACGCTACGAGGTCCGGCGCAAGTAACATGACCCAGCCCACATACGAACGCCTCGGCGTCTTCTACCTCGGCCGCGAGTACGACCCGAAAGCCGACCAGCTCGGCAACGAGCTGCTGTACGACTCGCGCGACCTGACGACGCACGCGATCTGCATCGGCATGACCGGCAGCGGCAAGACCGGCCTGTGCCTGTCGCTGCTCGAGGAGGCCGCCATCGACGGCGTGC
>VEPJ01000098.1 GCA_012026925.1 Gammaproteobacteria bacterium
GTCCTGGGGGCTCGCACGCGGCGTCCATGCCGCGTGACGCCCCGGCACCCTAGGCCCCCTCACGCTCGTACCTCGCCGCCGATCCGGCGGTGACTACGGAAATGGGCTGCGGATTAGGGCGCGGGCGAAGATCCGCCGTGGCGACGGCTCCTGCGGCGTCCGCGAACGTCCGGGCGTCGTCTGGACAATCGCCACTGCAGGTCGGCGGTGTTCCGGAGTGCCGGGGTGGGGCGTCACGCGGCACGGACGCCGCGTGCGAGCCCCCAGGACGGGTTCACGGCGTCCCCACCCCGGCACTCCGGAACACCGCCGGCCGGCCGACGGAGATCCCACGCGCGACAGCGCGACCGAACGATGCGAGAAGCCGAAGCGTGGCGCGACGCGCGCCCAAGCCGCATAATCGCGGCCCTTTTTCAGTCGGCCCCGGGTCCCCGCCCGCCTCGCACATGGCTCAATTCATCTACACGATGAACCGCGTCGGGAAGATCGTGCCCCCGAAGCGCGTCATCCTCCGCGACATCTCGCTCAGCTTCTTCCCCGGCGCCAAGATCGGCGTGCTGGGCCTGAACGGCTCGGGTAAGTCCACCCTGCTCCGGATCATGGCCGGCGTGGACAAGGAATTCGAAGGCGAGGCCCGCCCGCAGCCGGGCATCAAGATCGGCTTCCTGCCGCAGGAGCCGCAGCTCGACGCGACCAAGGACGTGCGCGGCAACGTCGAGATGGCCGTGGCCGAGGTGAAGGACGCGCTGGCGAAGCTCGACGCGGTGTACGCCGCCTACGCCGAGCCCGATGCCGACTTCGACAAGATCGCGGCCGAGCAGGCCCGGCTCGAGGCCGTCATCCAGGCCGCCGACGGCCACAATCTCGACCGGCAGCTCGAAGTCGCCGCCGACGCCCTGCGGCTCCCGCCGTGGGACGCCGACGTCACGAAGATCTCGGGCGGCGAGCGACGTCGCGTGGCGCTCTGCCAGCTGCTCCTGTCCAAGCCCGACATGCTGCTGCTCGACGAACCCACCAACCACCTCGACGCGGAATCGGTGCGCTGGCTCGAGCACTACCTCGAGCAGTATCCGGGCACGGTCATCGCAGTGACCCACGACCGCTATTTCCTCGACAACGTGGCGGGCTGGATCCTCGAACTCGACCGCGGCCACGGCATCCCGTGGCAGGGCAACTACACCTCCTGGCTCGAGCAGAAGGAGGCGCGCCTCAAGGTCGAGGAGCAGCAGCAGGAAGCGCTCAAGAAGATGCTCGCCCGCGAGCTCGAGTGGGTGCGGCAGAACCCGAAGGCGCGGCAGGCGAAGAGCAAGGCCCGCATGCAGCGCTTCGAGGAACTGCAGTCGCGCGAATTCCAGGAGCGCAACGAGACCAACGAGATCTACATCCCGCCCGGCCCGCGGCTCGGCGAGCTCGTGGTCGAGGCCAAGGGCCTCGCCAAGGCCTACGGCGAGAAGATCCTGTTCGACGACCTGAACTTCAACCTGCCGCAGGGCGGCATCGTCGGCATCATCGGTCCGAACGGAGCGGGCAAGACCACCCTGTTCCGCATCCTCACGGGCCAGGAGAAGGCGGACTCGGGAGAGATCCGCATCGGCCCCACCGTGCAGCTCGCGTACGTGGACCAGTCGCGCCAGTCGCTCGACGACAGGAAGACGGTCTGGCAGGAGATCTCGAACGGCCTCGACATGCTCAAGGTCGGCAATTACGAGACGCCGTCGCGCGCGTACGTGGGCCGCTTCAACTTCCGCGGCGCGCAACAGCAGCAGACGATCGGCGAACTGTCGGGCGGCGAGCGCAACCGCGTGCACCTCGCCAAGGTGCTCAAGGAGGGCGGCAACGTCATCCTGCTCGACGAGCCGACGAACGACCTCGACGTCGAGACGCTGCGCGCGCTCGAGGAAGCCCTCCTGAGCTTCCCGGGCTGCGCAGTCGTGATCTCTCACGAT
Organism: Gammaproteobacteria bacterium; assembly: GCA_012026925.1. Classification (GTDB taxonomy): domain Bacteria; phylum Pseudomonadota; class Gammaproteobacteria; order Steroidobacterales; family Steroidobacteraceae; genus RPQJ01. The sequence continues at coordinate 1,947 of VEPJ01000098.1, forward strand.
CGCTGGTTCCTCGACCGCATCGCGACCCACATCCTGGCCTTCGAGGGCAACAGCGAAGTGGTCTGGTTCGAGGGCAACTACTCCGAGTACGTCGCGGACCTGAAGCGCCGCCGCGGCGACGACGCGGAGCAGCCGCACCGCATGCGCTATCGCAGCCTCCACGCCTGAAGCGCGTACACTTCCGCGGGGAGGTCACATGGCCAAGGGCAAGGCGAGACCCGCACTCGAGATCGACGGCACGCGGCTGACGCTCGCGCAACTGCGCGCGTTCGAGACGCGGCGGCCGCGCGTGGTGCTCGCCCCGGCCGCGAAACGCCGCATGCAGGCTTCGCGCGACGCGGTACAACGGGCCATCGAGCACGGCGAAGTCTCCTACGGGATCAACACGGGGTTCGGTGCGTTCGCCAACCGCGTTATCCCCGCGGCCAAGACGCGCAAGCTGCAGCTCAACCTGATCCGCAGCCACGCCTGTGGCACCGGGCGCCCCCTGCCCGCCCCGATCGTCCGGAGGATGCTGCTCCTCAAGGCCAACAGTCTCGCCGCCGGTTTCTCCGGCGCCCGGCCGCTGGTCGCCGAGATGCTCCTCGCGTTGCTCAACGCGGACGTCCTGCCGATCGTCCCGTCGCAGGGCTCGGTCGGCGCGTCCGGGGACCTCGCTCCGCTGGCGCACGTCGCGCTCGCGCTCATTGGCGAAGGCGAGGCGACGCGGGGCAACGAGACCCTCGAGGGACCGCAGGTGACGACGGCGGCCGGTCTCGAGCCGCTGTCGCTCGAGGCGAAGGAAGGTCTCGCCCTGCTCAATGGGACGCAGCTCAGCCTGGCCCTCGCGCTCGAGGGGTTGTTCCAGTCGGAGAACCTGCTCGACGCATCGATCGTCGCCGGGGCCCTGACGGTCGAGGGCCTCGCCGGCAGCCACGCGCCGTTCGACGCGCGCATCCAGGACGCGAGCCGCCTGCCCGGACAGGTCAAGGTCGCGGCCCGGCTGCGGCAACTGCTGACCGACAGCGAGATCCGCCGCAGCCACGAGGACTGCGAGCGCGTGCAGGATCCGTACGCCGTGCGCTGCATGCCGCAGGTCTTCGGCGCGGTCGAGCACACGCTCGAGCACGCGCGCCAGGTGCTCGGCGCCGCGGTCAACGGCGTGTCCGACAACCCGCTCATCTTCGGCGGCGACATCCTGTCGGGCGGCAACTTCCACGCCGCGCCGGTCGGCTTCGTGAGCGACTTCCTCGCGATCGCCGTGGCCGAACTCGCCAGCATCGCCGAGCGTCGCATCGACCTGCTCGACCGCCGCGTGAATCCCAACCTCAACATGTTCCTCGCGACCGAGCCGGGCCTCGAATCGGGATTCATGATGGCCCACGTCACGGCCGCTGCGCTGGTCTCCGAGAACAAGGCGTACGCGCACCCCGCCTCGGTGGACAGCCTGCCGACTTCGGCGGGCCAGGAAGATCACGTCAGCATGGCGCCCTGGGCGGGCCGCAAGCTGCTAGAGGTCTGCCGCAACACGGCAACCGTGCTGGGCATAGAGCTTCTCGCCGCTGCGCGTGCGATCGACAGCATGCGCCCCCTCACGACCACGCCCGAGTTGCAGCGGGTGCACGGGCTCGTGCGCGACCACGTGCCCTTCCGCGCGCACGACCACCGGCTCGACCGCGACATGGCGGCCCTCGCCGCGCTGGTCCGGAGCGGCGCCCTGTCGGGCTTTATCAGCTGAGACGCCCGTGTTCGGCGTAGCCGCAGTCCTTGCCGGCTTCTCGCTCGTCACCGCGCTGCTGGCGTGGAGCCGCTGGCTCGCGCACCGCCGGCTGGCCTCTGCCGTGCACGCGCTGATGGCGCTCGCCGCCGGCTGGGGAGCGGTGACCCTCTGGCCGATGCTTTCGAACCTGGAGAGCTACCAGCCCGCCGTCCGAGGCCAGCCGATCGCCGAACTCCATTTCGAGCAGACCGGATCCCGAAGTTACCGCGCCATGCTCACGCGCCTGCCACAGGGACGGATCCAGGTCTTCGAGATGACGGGCGACCAATGGCGGCTCGAGGCCCGGACCCTGGACTGGCGCGGCTGGGTTGCCGACCTGGGCATGAGGCCGGTTCTCCGCCTGGAGAGGCTGAGCGCTCGCCACACCCGGCCGCTGGCCGCCGGGGACCCGCCCGCGTCGAACTTCCTGCTCGACGCCGGCGAGGGTGAGGACGTCTGGGCCCAGGCGCGCACGAGGCCGGAGTGGACTCGCCACGCCATCGCCGGCACGGTCCAGGGACCGTGGCAGAACATGGCGCACGCGGCACGGTTCGTGGTCCGGCTCGGCACGGGGCGCCTCGAGGTGGAACCCGCGAACGAGGCGGCCGCCGCTGCCGTCGCGCCGACCCGCTGAGCGGCTGCTCCCCGCCCCGATCTTCCGCTACACTCGAAGCGTCGCCCCGCTGCGGATGAGCTTCATGTCAGTCTACGTCGACGCACAGAGCCGCCTGCATCACGACCAGGAGCGCAGCCTGGCGCTCAACTGCCCGCACTGCCAGGTCTTCTCGCACATCACCGCGGTTTCGGTGCCGCAGTATGCGGAGCTCGTCTCCGCGCGCCCGAGCCAGGTCGGCGTGGTGTATCGCTGCGATTCGTGCAACGCCCCGATCTTCCTGCGCTTCGCGGTCAAGATGTACGCGGCGAACCGCGTCGAGCTCGCGAACAACTTCGTCGAGCTGGAACGCGCGCGGGAGAAATTCAATTTCACCTACCTCCCCGAGGAGAGCGAAAAGCTCTTCCGCGAGGCGCTCGGCTGCTATTCGGCCGGCCACTTCAATGCGTTCGCCGCCATGTGCCGCCGCACGTCGCAGGCCGTCTTCAACGACCTCGGCGAGAACGGCCGCCTCCGGATCTTCAACCAGATCAACGAGGCGCGCGAGATGGCGGAGATCGACGCGGAGACCTTCGCGATCGTGAAGAAGGTGCTGTTCGGCAGCGACGCGGACGCCTGGCCTTCGCTTCCCGAGATCGGCGCCTACGAGGCGGGCGTACTGCTCGAACTCGTCAAGGACATGCTGTACCAGGCGTATGTCCGCAAGGGAAAGCTGCAGCAGGCGATGATGGTGCGCCGCTTCTTTGCGGAAGAGACGCTCGACAAGATCACGCCGATCGGTCGCGCCGCCGGCGCGGATTAGGCGCGTCGCGCGCGCCTGATCCTGATCAGCGCTTCACAGGGCTCTTGGGTGAGGGGTTCCCTCGCGGGGACGCCGTGAACCCGGGTCCATGGGGGCTCCGGCCGCGGCGTCCATGCCGCGGACGGCCCCGCGAGGGGACCCCTCACCCAAGAGCCGGCACGCGTCGCCCCGCATCGCGCACGGCCGCTCCCTTTCCATTGGATGCGCATCGCGATGCGCAGTCGGCGTCGTCCGTTCCGATCGCATTCCCGAAACCGTGCGCCGCATGGACCCGGCGCCCGTAGCCCCCTTGGTGGGGTTCTCGGCGTTTTCGGGAATGCGGTTCGGAAGGGGCGACGCCCGCAAAGCGCGAAGCGTGAATCGCGTCAGCCAACCCAGACGCGCGCGTTGCGGAACATCCGCATCCACCCGCTGTCCTCGCCCCACTCCGCCGGGTGCCAGGAGTTCTGCACGGTCCGGAACACGCGCTCCGGGTGCGGCATCAGGATCGTCGCCCGCCCGTCATTGCTGGTGAGGCCCGTGATCCCAGCGGGAGAGCCATTGGGATTGGCGGGATAGCGCTCCGTCGCGCGACCCCAGTTGTCCACGTAACGCAGGCTCACGAGGCCCGTGGCATTGCACGCGCGGACTGCTGCCGCATCCGCGAACTCCGCACGGCCTTCGCCATGTGCCACGGCAATCGGCATCACCGAGCCCGCCATGCCGGCGAAGAAGATCGACGGCGACGGCAGGACCTCCACCAGCCCGACCCGGCCCTCGAACTGCTCGGAGCGATTGCGTACGAAGCGCGGCCAGTGCGAGGTGCCGGGCACCAGCGACTTGAGCGCCGCGAGCATCTGGCAGCCATTGCACACGCCGAGCGTGAAGCTGTCGCTGCGGCGGAAAAACGCCTCGAACTGATCGCGCAGGCGCGCATTGAACAGGATGGACTTCGCCCATCCTTCGCCGGCGCCGAGCACGTCGCCGTACGAGAAGCCGCCGCAGGCGACGAGGCCCCGGAAATCCCCGAGCCTGGCCCGGCCTTCGATCAGGTCGGTCATGTGCACGTCCACGGGCGCGAAGCCCGCCCGGTGGAAGGCCGCGGCCATCTCGACCTGGCTGTTCACGCCCTGCTCGCGCAGGATCGCCACCGCGGGCCGGGCACCGCGCAGCACGACCGGTGCCGCGACGTCCTCGGACGGATCGAACGACAGGCGCGCATGCAGGCCCGGATCCTGCGGATCCGTTGCGCGCTCGTACTCCTCCTGCGCGCAGGCCGGGTTGTCGCGCAGCGTCTGCATCCGGAGCGTCGTCTCCGACCAGGCACGCCGCAGCTCGGTGCGGGACCCGGCGAAGAACGGGTGTCCGTTGATGGACACGCGTACCGCGTCGTCGGTCGTGACGCGCCCGATCGTGCGGACGCAATCCTCGAGGCCCGACTCGCGGAACACGGCCAGCACCTGCTGCTCGGCCGATGCGTCCACCTGCAGGACCGCTCCGAGTTCCTCGCTGAACAGCGCCGCGATGGCGCGTCCTTCGCCGCCCACCGCGATCAGGTCGGCCTCGATCCCGCAGCGGCCGGCAAAGGCCATTTCGCACAGCGTGACGAACAGGCCGCCGTCGGACCGGTCGTGATAGGCGAGGACGAGGCCCGCACGACGCAGCCGCGCGACCGACTTGAAGAAGGCCCGCAGTCGCTGGGGGTCGTCGCAGTCGGGGGCGTCGCGGCCGACGCGGCCGTACACCTGAGCGAGGCAGGAGCCGCCGAGGCGATCGCGTCCCGCACCGAGGTCCACGAGGACGAGCTTCGTGGCGTCGCGGTCCGTCCGCAGCCGCGGCGTCAGCGTCCGACGCACCTCCTGCACGGGCGCGAAGGCCGACACGATCAGTGACACCGGGGCGACGACCTTGCGCGTCTCGCCGCCCTCCTGCCACGCGGTCTTCATCGACAGCGAGTCCTTGCCCACCGGGATTGCGATCCCGAGCGCGGGACAGAACTCCTCGCCCACGGCGCGCACGGCGTCGTAGAGGTCCGCGTCCTCGCCCGGCTCGCCGCAGGCCGCCATCCAGTTCGCCGAGAGCCGAACGTCCTCGATGCGGCCGATGTCGGCGGCGGCGATGTTCGTGACCGCCTCCGCGACCGCCATGCGGGCGGCGGCTGCGGAATCGAGCAGCGCCAGCGGCGTCCGCTCACCCATCGCCATCGCTTCGCCGTGGGTCGAGAAGTAGTCGGTGATCGTGACCGCCACGTCCGCCACGGGCACCTGCCAGGGGCCGACCAGCGGATCGCGGCTGATCATGCCTCCCACGGAGCGGTCGCCGATCGTGACGAGGAAGGTCTTGTCGGCAATCGTCGGCAGCCGCAGCAGGCGGAACGCGGCATCGCGCACATCCACGCCGCGACCGTCGAAGTCGTCGGACGCCCCGGCGAGCCTGCGCACGTCGCGCGTCATGCGCGGCGGCTTGCCGAGCAGCGTATCGAGCGGCATGGACACCGGCGAGTTGCCGAACAACGGATCGGCGACGTTCAGCGTCCCGTCGGCCGTGACCTCGCCGATCACGGCGTACGGGCAGCGCTCGCGCTCGCACAGCGCCCCGAACTCGTCGATCTGGTCCGCTGCGACGATCAGGACGTAGCGCTCCTGCGCCTCGTTGCACCAGATCTCGAGCGGCGACATGCCCGGCTCGTCGCTCAGGACCTTGCGCAGGTCCACGCGACCGCCGCAGCCACCGTGCGCGACGGATTCCGGCACCGCGTTCGACAGGCCGCCCGCGCCCACGTCGTGAATCAGCAGGATCGGATTGCCGGCGCCGAGGCCCCAGCAGGCGTCGATGACTTCCTGCGCGCGCCGCTGGATCTCCGGGTTGCCACGCTGCACGGACGCAAAGTCGAGGTCGGCGGAGCTGGCCCCCGCGCCGACCGACGAGGCTGCGCCACCGCCGAGGCCGATGAGCATCGCCGGACCGCCGAGCACGACGATCCGCGCGCCCGCAACGATGGGCGACTTCTCGACGTGCTGGCGGCGGATGTTGCCCATGCCGCCTGCGATCATGATCGGCTTGTGGTACCCGCGCAGTGCCGAACGGCCGGAGGCCTCGACGCGTTGCTCGAACGTGCGGAAGTAGCCGCAGATATTGGGCCGGCCGAATTCGTTGTTGAACGACGCCGCGCCGATCGGGCCCTCGAGCATGATCTGCAACGCGGATGCGATGCGGTCCGGCTTGCCGAGGTCCTGCTCCCAGGGCTGCATCGCGCCCGGAATCCGCAGGTTCGAGACCGTGAACCCGACGAGCCCGGCCTTCGGCTTGGCACCGCGACCGGTCGCGCCTTCATCGCGGATCTCGCCGCCCGACCCGGTCGCCGCGCCCGGGAAGGGGGAGATCGCCGTCGGGTGGTTGTGCGTCTCCACCTTCATCAGGATGTCGATCGGCTCGTCCGAGGCGGAGTACCGCCCGCCACCCGGCTTCGCGAACCAGCGCCGGCCGGGCCAGCCCTCGATGACGGCCGCGTTGTCACGATAGGCGGAGAGCACGCCCTGCGGGTTCTTCGCGTGCGTGTTGCGGATCATGCCGAACAGCGACTTTTCGCTGCGCCGGCCGTCGACGATCCATTCGGCGTTGAAGATCTTGTGGCGGCAGTGCTCGGAGTTCGCCTGCGCGAACATCATGAGTTCCACGTCGGTCGGGTCGCGGCCGAGCGCGCGGTAGGCCTCGAGCAGGTAGTCGATCTCGTCGTCCGAGAGCGCGAGGCCGAGCGTCGAGTTCGCGGACTCGAGCGCCGCGCGTCCCGCGGAACGCAACGGCACTGTCGCGAGTCGCCTTGGTTCCGCGTGATGGAACAGCGCCGCGGCGGCGGCGGCCTCGCGCAACACCAGCTCCGTCATGCGATCGTGAAGCAACGCGCCGGCGTGCTCCCACTGCTCGTCCGTCAGGGCGCCCGCGGCATCGAGGTAATAGGCGACGCCGCGCTCGATGCGGCGGACGGCGGCCAGGCCGCAGACGTGCGCGATGTCGGTGGCCTTGCTCGACCAGGGCGAGACCGTGCCGAAGCGCGGCACGACCAGCAGCAGTTCGCCGCGCGGCGTATCGACGCGGGCAGCGGGGCCATACCGCAGCAGCGACTCCAGCACCTTCTGCTCGTCCGCGGCGAGCGGGCGCTCGACGTCCACGAAATGGACGTAGCGCGAGTCGATCCGGTCGACGTGGCCGACCCGGTCGCGAAGCGACGCCAGGAGCTTGGAGAGCCGGAAATCCGAGACTGCGGGGGCGCCGCCGAGGATGAGCATGGGAGCAGGCGACCTACTTGCGCGAGCCCGGGTCGCCTGGCGTGTACACCGGAAACGGGAACTGGGTCACGTTCGACCCTTCCGCCGAGGACACCTTGCTCACCCCGGACTTGCGCACCTCGTCGATGCGGATCACGGAGTGCAGCGGCAGGTAGGTGCGCTTGACCCCGGCGAACTCGGCCTGGATCTTCTCCTCCGACGGGTCGACGACGACCGCCGACCGCTCGCCGAAGATCAGTTCCTCGACCTCGATGAAGCCGAACAGGGTCCCGTGGCTCACCTTGCGGGCGTAGACCTCGTAGACCTTGCCCTGATTGTGAAATACCACCTTGAAAATGTTGGCTGCGGGCATCGTTGGCTTGCGGTCCGGGGTCCGGCCATATTACAAGGAGCCCCGGATCATGGCCATCAAGCTACGCGTCATCAGCGAACAGTATCGCGAGCTCGGCGAGCATCGTTCGCGCGTGTTCGGCGTGAACGGCGGGAGCATCGGCCGCGCACCCGACAACGACTGGGTGCTTCCGGACTCGAAGCGCGTCGTTTCGGGTCACCACTGCGACATCGAGTACCGCAGCGGCGCATATTGGCTCAGCGACCGGAGCACGAACGGCGTCTTCGTCAACGAGGCGGACGAGCCCGTCGCCGAGACGGGACCGGTGGCGCTGCAGGACGGCGATCGCCTGCGCGTGGGCGACTACGAGATCCTGGTCAGCCTCGACGACCGCATCGACTTCCTGCCGCACGCGTCCGAACTGCAATCCGCCGCGAAGCACCTCGAGTCGGACATCGGCGCGAACCTGGACCTCGACAGCCTGTTGAGTCCGCGCGGCGCGGCCGACGACTCCGGCTCGATTTCCGTGCGCAATGCGTTCGGCCTGAAGCTGCCCCGGGAACTGCGCGAGGCAGCCGCCGCAGCGCTCCAAAACGCGGAGGCTGCGCCGCGACCGGAGTCCGACGAGCCGCCTGCGCCGCCGGCCGCCCGGACACCGCCCCCCGCGCCGACTCCGGCACCGACTCCGACGACGGCTGCAGCGGACTGGGCGCTCAAGACACGGGCGATTACCCGGCAGGAACTCGCGGAAGCGAAGGCGCGCCGCCAGAGCCGCATCAAGGCGCGCGAGCAGACGCTGCCCTTCCACCAGCAGGCGTCCGCGTGGACCGACCTGAAGTCCGCCGTGCAGGCCTTCTGCCGCGGCGCCGGCGTGGACCCCGCGGCGCTGTCCCCCGAGGCACAGTCGATGCTGCCGCTGCTCGCAGGACAGCTCCTGCGCGAGGCGGTCGTCGGCCTGAATGACCTGCACCAGGCGCGCTCCACGACCGGCCCGGCGGCAGCGAGCGCGGCCAATGCCCAGCCGCTCGGCAGCAATCCCCTGCGCACGTCTTCGAGCGTCGAGCAGGCGCTCGTCCGCCTCTTCGAATCGCATGGCCGCGTCTACGGTGGACCGGTCGAGGCGCTGCGCGACGCGTTGCTCGAGGCCAAGGAACACGACGCAGCCCTCGATGCGGGCATGCGGGCGGGCCTCAAGGCGCTGCTCGGGCAGCTCTCGCCGACGAACGTCGCCGACCAGTTCGAGCAGGGCCGTGCACGCGCGCTCGCCCCGGGCCAGGACCCCCGGCCCAAGTACTGGGAGCATTACTCCGAGCTGTACCGCGTCATTACGCAGAACGAAGTGGCGGGGGTCCCGCACCCCTTCGTCGAAGCGTTCGTGCGCGCCTACGAGCAGGTTCGCAACGAATCGGCGGCCCGGCGCAAGGGACGCGGCGAGGCCTGACCCCATCGTCCCGGCGCATCGGAACGCGCGGCGCGGCAATCTCATGATCCGATCCTCCGTCTGCGCCGAATAGATGCCGATGGCAACCGGCACCCCCCTGATGTGGACCCTGTTCGCGGCCTTCGTCCTGGCCGCGCTGCTCGTCGATTTCTTCGCGATGGAGAAGCAGGGCGCGCACCGGGTCACCATGAGGGAAGCGGCGGTTTGGTCGCTGGTATGGGTGGCCGTTTCCCTCGTGTTCGTCGGCTGGCTCTGGTGGTACCTCGGCGGCCACGAGGGCAACCCGGTCGCGGACACGAAGGCGCTCGAGTTCGTCACCGGTTACCTCGTCGAGAAGGCGCTCGCGGTCGACAACATCTTCGTGTTCCTGATGGTCTTCACGTATTTCGCGGTGCCGCCCGAGTACCAGAAGCGCGTGCTGATGTTCGGCATCCTGGGCGCGCTCGCGCTGCGGGCCGTGATGATCCTCGTCGGCGCATGGCTGATCGCCCAGTTCCACTGGATCCTGTACCTGTTCGGGGCGTTCCTCGTCTTCACCGGCATCAAGATGTGGCTCGCGACGGGCCAGGAGCCCGACCTCGAGGCCAACCCGGCGCTGAAGTGGATCCGCCGGCACATGCGCATCGCGCCCGGCTACGACGGCGAGAAGTTCTTCACCGTCCGGGACGGCGTGAGGATGGCCACGCCGCTGTTCGTGGTGATCCTGCTGATCGGCATCGTGGACATCGTCTTCGCCGTGGACTCGATCCCGGCGATCTTCGCCATCACGATGGACCCGTTCATCGTGCTCACGTCGAACGTGTTCGCGATCCTCGGGCTGCGCGCCATGTACTTCCTGCTCGCCGGCATGCACGAGCGGTTCCACCTGCTGTCGTACGGCCTGGCCATCGTGCTCGTGTTCATCGGCACGAAGATGCTGCTGCTCGACGTCTACAAGATCCCGGTCGGGTGGTCGCTCGGCTTCACGGTGGTGGTGCTTGCCGTGACCATGGTGCTGTCGCTCAGGATTCCGCCGAAGGGCAAGGTGCAGGCCGCGTACCCGTTTGCGGCGAAGCGGGAGGATGAGCCCGAGGCTCGGGCCTGAGGAATACGCCCCGTGCGGGGCGTTCCGGGTTTCCTGGCGGAGAGGGTGGGATTGACTCGGCACGCCGCGGCGTGCCTCGCCCCGTTGGGGCGCCCTCGATGGCTGACGCAATCGAGGGCGTGCAAATCGGCATCGCCGATTTGTCGAATCCACGTCCCGTGGGTTCCCATGCCCACCCTCGGCGCAGAAAACACAAACGCCCCTCACGGGGCGTCTGCTGTTTTCTGGCGGAGAGGGTGGGATTCGAACCCACGTGGGGCGGTTATGCCCCCATCCGATTTCGAGTCGGCGCCGTTATGACCGCTTCGGTACCTCTCCGAGGGCCGCGTATTCTATACAAACCATGAAGGCGTTGCTCGCCCTGGTCGCCACCCTGCTGCTCGCCACGTGCTCGCAGCCCCCGCCCCTGCTGGACCAGATCCTGGCCAGCGGCGAGCTCCGGGTCGTGACCCGCAACAGCCCGGACGCGTACTACCTCGGCAGCCACGGCCCGGAAGGACCCGCCTACGAGCTGGCAAGCCGGTTTGCCGAGAACCTGGGCGTGGCCCTGCGGCTCTACACGGTCCGGACCCGCGAGGCGGCGATCAACGAGGTCAGCGTCGGGCGGGCCCACCTGGCAGCCGCCGGAACTTCGACGGGCATCGAGTTGCCGGACAGTACCCACTTCGGGCCCGGTTACCAGCTGGTTCGCGAGCACCTCGTGTATCGGCGTCGCGGATCGCGCCCCCCTTCGATCCGCGATGCGGCGCAGGGCCAGATCGAGGTCGTGGCCGGCAGCGCGCACCAGCGCACGCTCGAGGAGCTGCGCCTGCAGTACCCGGACCTGGTCTGGATCGAGCGCGCGGACTCCGACACGGAGGAGATCCTGAACGACGTGTCGCGGGGAACGGTGCAGTACACGCTCGCGAGCTCGACCGAGTTCGCGCTCAACCGGGCGGTCCATCCCGACCTCGCCATCGCGCTCGACCTTTCGCCCCAGCGCGCAATCTCGTGGGTCGTCAGCACGAGCGGCCACGACATGAGCCTCCTCGCGCGCGTCAACGCGTTCTTCGTGCTGTCGCGCGCGGACGGGCTCATCACGGCACTGCTCGACCGCTATTACGGCAACCGCGACAGCTTCGACTACCTGCTGTCGCGCAACTTCATGGAGCACCTGCAGACCCGCCTTCCCCAGTACCTGCTCTGGTTCAAGGAGGCCGCGCTGAAGTACGGCCTGGACTGGCGCCTGCTCGCGGCGATGGGTTACCAGGAATCGAAGTGGGATTCGTCGGCCGTGTCCTTCACCGGTGCGCGCGGCCTGATGCAATTGACCGAGGACACCGCCGCCATGATGCGCTACGGCGATCGCAGCGATCCCCGTGCGAGCATTTTCGGAGGCGCGAAGTACCTCGCGCGCATGCTGGACACGGTCCCGCAACGCATTCCCGAGCCGGACCGGACCTGGATCGCCGTTGCCGCCTACAACGTCGGCTTCGGCCACGTCGAGGACGCGCGCATCCTCGCCCAGCAGCAGGGTCGCAACCCGGACCGCTGGGACGAGATCCGCGAAGTGCTGCCGCTGCTGAGCCAGGAGCGCTGGTACGCGAACACCAAGCGGGGCTATGCGCGCGGCTGGGAGCCCGTGCGCTACGTGGACAACGTGCAGGCCTACCTGAACATCCTCGAGGTGGCGGGCACCGGCAGCGCGCGCGCCCTGCCCGAGGCGACGCCCAGGCCGGGCGCGGCCGGGCGCGCCCACAAAAAGACGCCCGAGAGGAACGGCAAGCGCTGAGGCTGCCGGCCGCCGGCCTCAGCGCCGCGCGGCGAAGAAGTCGCGCAGCATTGTCCCGCACTCCTCCGCCAGCACTCCCCCGGCGCACTCCAGCCGATGGTTCAGCGCGGGGTGCTGCGTGATGTTGAAGACCGTGCCGGAAGCCCCGGCGCGCGGATCGGTGGCGCCGTAGACGAGGCGCTTCACGCGGGCATGGACCATCGCGCCGGCGCACATCGGGCACGGCTCGAGCGTGACGTACAGCGTGGTGTCGAGCAGGCGGTAGGTCCCGAGCGCCACGCCGGCCGCGCGAAGCGCGACCATTTCCGCATGCGCGCTCGGGTCGTTGGTACTGATGGGCCGGTTCCAGCCCTCGGCAACGATCTCGCCGTCCTTGACGATTACGGCGCCCACCGGCACCTCGCCGGCGGCCTCCGCCTCGCGAGCCAGCTCGAGCGCCCGCCGCATGAACTTTTCGTCGAGTGTCTCCATGCGCGCGCGGTCGGCCTCAGCTCATGTGCAGGCCGCCATTCAAGGAGAAGTCGGCACCCGTCGCGAAGCCGGACTCATCGGACGCGAGCCAGGCCACGATGGACGCGATCTCCCCGGGCTCGCCGAGGCGCTTGACCGGGATCGAGGCCACGATCTTCTCCAGCACCTCGGGCTTCACCGCGCGGACCATGTCGGTGCCGATGTAGCCCGGGGAGACCGTGTTGACCGTCACGCCCTTCCCGGCGACCTCCTGCGCAAGTGCCATCGTGAAGCCGTGGATGCCCGCCTTCGCGGTCGAATAGTTCGTCTGCCCGAACTGGCCCTTCTGGCCGTTGACCGAGGAGATGTTGATGATCCGCCCCCAGCCGCGATCGAGCATGTCGTCGATCACCTGCTTGGTGACGTGGAACAGGCTGTTCAGGTTGGTCTCGATGACGATGTGCCACTGTTCCGACGTCATCTTGCGGAAGACGCAGTCGCGGGTGACGCCCGCGTTGTTCACGAGCACGTCGACCGGGCCGTGTTCGGCCTTCACCTTGTCGAAAGCCGCCTTGGTCGAGTCCCAGTCCGAGACGTTGCCGACCGACGGATGGACGTCGAACCCGTCGGCACGCATCTGCGCGATCCACTGGTCCTTGCGGGCCGAGCCCGGGCCGCACCCTGCGATCACCCTGAAACCGTCGCGGCACAGCCGCTGGCTGATGGCGGTGCCGCTCCCGCCCATGCCGCCCGTCACGTACGCCAGCCGCCCCTTACCCATGACGATTCTCCCCATGCGATGCTGCTTCGATCGGCAATCGTGGCCGGTCGCAGCGGGCCCGTCCATCAGCCGTTGGCAGGGTGCGCTTCCCCCCTTACCGGGGGTCCTGCATCACCACGTCGAAGACCTCCTGGTACGGCTGCGGCTCCAGCCCGAGGTCGCCGCGGAATGGACGGTCGAAGGCCATGATCATGAAGATGACGAGTCCCATGAAGGCGGCCAGCAGCGTGACCAGCAGGGCGTGCAGCCGCGCATCCTCGACCTGGAAGAAGAAACTGGCCGCGAGGCCGATGGCCGCGCCCACCAGGACCACGACCCACAGCACCCCGGGCAGCCCCGTGTTCACCGCCGAATCGATCCGCAGGCTGCGGGCTTCGATCAACTGGTTGTAGGCCCGGAGCGCCTCGGCGTGCAGGGCCCGCTGGCCCTCGGTGGCCGGCTCGAACCGTGTCATCGTCGCCTGGAAGCGGTTCAGCATCTCGACGCCGCGCAACGCCACCTTGCCCGTCCGTTGCGCCGGCCAGGCCGTGTGGATCACGTACTGTGCGTAATCCCGGAGTTCCGCCTGCAGCTGCTGGCGGGTCGGCTCGGGATAGCTGCTCGCGTCACGGTACAGCGCGCCGAGCTCGGAAGCCTCCCGGGAGATGATCGCCGAAACGTCGGAGTAGGTCTCGAAGACGCTCACCGCGATCAGCGCCACGGCCAGGCCGTAGAACACCATGACGGCCTGCAGCATGGATCCGCTGAACTCGGAATCCTCGACCCGAATCCGCAGGCGCGGCAGCACGGTGCGCCGTACCAGGAGCAGGCCGCCGATCGCGAAGGCGCACAGCGAACCGATGATCGCAGGCCCGGCTATCGCGAGAGGGGTGTCGAAGATGGATTCCAGCATGCCGACGACCCTGCCCTCACTCCCACTCGATGGTGGCCGGCGGTTTCCCGCTGATGTCGTAGACCACGCGCGACACGCCCTTGACCTCATTGACGATGCGACGCGAACAGACGTCGAGCAGCTCGTACGGCAGGTGCGCCCAGTGCGCCGTCATGAAGTCCACGGTCTCCACGGCCCTGAGCGCGATCACGGGCTCGTGGCGCCGGCCGTCACCGGTGACGCCGACGCTCTTCACCGGCAGGAACACCGCGAAGGCCTGGCTCGTCCTGTCGTACCAGCCGGACTTGCGCAATTCCTCGATGAAGATGTGATCGGCGAGGCGGAGCGTGTCGGCCGCGGCGCGGGTCACCTCCCCGAGGATGCGCACGCCCAGGCCCGGGCCCGGGAACGGGTGGCGATGGACCATCTCGGCGGGCAGGCCGAGTTCGACGCCGATGCGCCGCACTTCGTCCTTGAACAACTCGCGCA
>VEPJ01000017.1 GCA_012026925.1 Gammaproteobacteria bacterium
ACAGGGGGTCCGCGCCCGCCGGCCGAAAAATTCATCTGAATCAGCAATTTCTCGCGAGGCGGGCTCACAGCGTGAGCCTGGGGGTGTCAGGCACCGCAGGACTGCAGATTCCAGCTCGCGAGCGGCGTGTACACCGAGCCCGAACGGTCGGTGATCGATTCGACCAGCGCGAAGTCCGCAGCCGGCCAGTGCAGCGGTTCGAACGCCACTGGCGACACCGGGTGGGTGACCTTGCGGGCAAGCGTCAGGTGCGCACGGAACGGCCGCGACTCAGTCTCGAAACCCCGGGCCGCCAGGGCCGCCCGCAGCTGGGTTACGAGGCTGTCGAGCGGCGACGGCAGCACGCGTGCCACCAGGGTGAGCACCTCGGGCCGGCGCCAGAACTCGACTGCGTCGAACACGATCTCGCACGGCCCTCCCCGCACCTGCGCGGCCGCCTCCCGGACCGCGGCCACTCGCGACGCCGGCACCGATCCCAGGAACTCGAGCGTCACGTGCCACTGGTCGGGCCGCTGCGGCCGGCCCCCCCCGGCAGGCAGCAAGGCGCGGATCCGCGGGGCGAGCGCCAAGCGGAGGTCATCGGCCGGCCACAACGCGAAAAAAAGCCGATGCTGCCGCTCGGGCCGGGGGGCTTCCGAGTGCATGGGGAAGCCGGTCATGTCTCGAGCACGCCGGTCAAGGCCGCCACGACCGCCTGCAGGCGCACCTGTTCGCGATCACCCTCAAACCGATGCAGCTGGGTGCGCGTGACGGTTCCCGCTCCCGACCGGGCGACCCAGGCAAGCCAGACGGTCCCCACGGGCGTGGCCGGGGTGCCGCCGTCCGGCCCGGCGATGCCGCTCACGGCCACGGCGACGCTGCCGCCGAGACGCCCAAGGGCACCCGCTGCCATTTCGCGGACCGTGGCCTCGCTCACCGCCCCCGACTCGGCGAGCGTCTGCGGACGCACCCCGAGCATGGCCGTCTTCAGTTCGTCGGTGTAGACGACCGCCCCGCCCCGGAACCACTGCGAGCTGCCCGGCCGGTCGGTGCAGGCCTTGGCGATCCAGCCGCCGGTGCACGACTCTGCCGTGACGAGCTGCCGCCCCTGCGAAAGCAAGTGGTCCGCCAGTTCGGATATGATTCGAGGCAAGTCCGGCGCAGGGTGCGTGTCCACGGGTGGATTCTAGCCGCCTTTGGACGACCGCAAGGGGAAGCGCCGGGCGGACAACACCGCACTACCCAACCAAGGCAGGTCACCCTTATGAGATTCGGCCCTCTGGCCCTCGCGCTCCTGATGACGGCTTCCGTTCCGTTCGCCCAGGCCCAGAACGCCGGGCTCGCGACCGACGAGCAGATCCTGGTCAAGCAGGTCAACACCGACAAGAAGGCCGTCTACGCCCAGTACCTCGGCCTCACCGAAGAGGAGAGCGCGAAGTTCTGGCCGATCTACGACGAGTACGAAGCGAAAGTGAAGCCGCTGCAGGACCGCCTGCTGGCCAACATCAATGCGTTCGCCGAGAAATACGACACGCTGACGGACGAAGAGGCGGCGGCCATCCTCAAGGAGAAGATGGCGATCGAGAAGGAGCGCGAGGCGCTCAAGCAGAAGTACACGGCGAAGATCGCCAAGGAGCTGCCGCCCAAGAAGGCGCTGCGCTACGCCCAGCTTGAGACGCGCATCCAGACCATGCTCGCGCGCGACATCTACAGCATCATCCCGCTGGCCCGCTGATCGAGCCGGCAACCCGAGGAACCCGTACATGAAGACGCTACTGATCGCATTCACCGCCGTCGCCGCGTTCGGAGTGGCCGACGCCGCCCTCGCGCAGGGCGCCAACGTCAAGGACGACACACAGCTGCTGATCAGCCAGATCCAGACCGACAAGCGCGCAGTCGTGCTGTCCGCGATGCAACTCACCGACGCCGAGGTGCTCGCCTTCACGCCGATCTACGACAAGTACCAGGCGGACATGAAGAAGCAGTTCGAGCGCGCGGTCGAGATGCTCAACAAGTTCGCGGCGAACTACGGCTCGATGACCGACGACGCGGCGAAGGACATCATGAAGGAGTGGTTCAAGCTGCGCGACGAGCGCAACGACACCATGAAGAAGTATGCCAAGGAGATGGGCCGCGCCCTGCCGCCCACCAAAGTGCTGCAGTGGGTGCAGATCGAGAACAAGCTGAACGCGCTGCTCGACGTGCAGGCGGCCAGCGTCATTCCGGTTGCTCGCTGACGGAGTAAAGCCATGCTGTGCATCAAGCCCCGTCTCACGGCCACACTTGCGGTGGCGGCGATCGCGCTCGCGGGCTGCGCCAGCGGCCCCGACATCCGGGCCGATTACGACAAGGCCGCAGACTTCGGCAAGTACCGCACCTACGGCTTCGTCGCGCAGGCCGGCACCGACTCCGGCGACTTCCGGTCGCTTTCGACGCAGATGCTCCAGAACGCCGCCGCGCGGCAGATGGAGCAGCGTGGCTACACGCGCGCCGAGAACCCGGACCTCGTCATCAACTTCAAGGGCAAGCTCGAGGAGAAGGTGGACGTCGAGTCCACGCCGGCGCCGTACTACGGCCCGGGCTGGGGCTACGGCGGCTGGTACGGCGCGCCGTACGGCGGCTGGGGCGGCACCGAAGTGACCACGCGCCGCTACAACGTCGGCACGCTGGTGATCGACGTGGTGGACCGGGAGAAGCGCCAGGTGGTCTTCCAGGGCGCGATCTCGGGCGTCGTGACGAAGGAGATGCAGCAGAACCGCGAGGCGTCGATCAACCGCGCGGTCGAGGGCATCTTCATGCAGTACCCGTTCGTTGCGGGACAGACTGCGCCCGTGCCGCTGCCAGAGAAGAAATAGCACTCGCACTGCGAGGCACGACGCCAGCCTCCGCGAGGGGGCTGGCGTTTTTTCTTCCAGGTCCCCCTCGCGTACCATGGTAGGTCCCATGAGCGCCCACGAGTTCCCCGGCCATTCACCGGTGATGCAGCAGTACCTGCGCATCAAGGCGCAGT
>VEPJ01000235.1 GCA_012026925.1 Gammaproteobacteria bacterium
CGCCTTCACGTCGTCGGGCGTGAGCGGCGGGCGCGTGGCGTTGCGGCCGGTCGGGGCGCCGATCAGTCCCGTGAAATCGCCGATCAGGAAGATCACCTCGTGACCGAGCCGCTGGAACAGCGCCATCTTGTTGATGAGCACGGTGTGGCCGAGGTGCAGGTCCGGAGCGGTCGGGTCGAAGCCGGCCTTGATGCGCAGCGGCTGGCCGCGCTTCAGCTTCTTCTCGAGATCGGCCTCGAGCAGGATTTCGGAGGTGCCGCGGCGGAGTTCGGCGAGTTGTTCCTGGACGGGGAGCATTGTGTTCGGTCGCTGCTGCAGGGGACGGAGCCGGCGGACTGTAGGGACTTCACCCCGGGCAGGCAATCGCCAGCGGCCCGGGAGGCCCGTCACAGTTCCGTCACGCAATACGCAAATACCTGTATCGGCTCGAAAAAATATCGATTTGACAGTTGACTTGTGGTGTCCGCGCAACTAACTTACGGCGAAATTTGCGCGGGGGTACGCCTTGCCTTCCAGAGAATTCGAAGCCGCCGGGCCGGCCGTCATGGCGACCGAGGCGGCTGTCCGCCGTCGCTGGCTCGTCGCCGGCGCGACTCTGCCGCTGATTGCCGCTGCCGTCTCGCTCGTGCTGATGCGTGCGCCTGCGACGGATGCACCGGCGCCCGTCGACCTCACCGCGATCGCCGCGACCGAAACGGCCGCGGCGCCGGAAGGACTCGACGACGGCCCCGACAGTGTCGAAGTCACGGTGCAGCGCGACGACACGCTCGACCAGATCTTCCGCTCCGTCGGCATCGACCTCGGCACGCTGGCCGAGCTGCGCTCGCGTCCCGAGGTGCGCAAGGCGCTCGACGTGCTGCGACCGGGCGACAGCATCACGCTCACGCACGCGAACGGCGTGCTCCAGTCGCTCAACCGCCAGATCAGCGACACGCTCACGCTCTCCGTCTCGCGCGCCGGCGACGGCTACGCGGTGAACTACATCGAGAATCCGCTCGAGACGGAAGTCGTCGGTCATCGCGCGCGCATCGAGTCGTCGCTGTTCGAAGCCGGCCAGAAGGCCGGCATGTCGTCGCGCACGATCATGACGCTCGCGAACCAGATCTTCGGGTTCGACATCGACTTCGCGCTCGACATCCGCGAGGGTGACGAGTTCGGCGTGCTCTACGAGCAGAAGTTCCAGGACGGCCACTACGTGAGCGACGGCCGCGTGCTCGCCGCCGAGTTCACGAACCAGGGCAAGACGCACCGGGCGGTGTGGTTCGAGTCGAAGGACGGCGAGGTACAGGGATACTTCACGCCCGACGGCAAGGGCATGCGCAAGGCGTTCCTGCGTGCGCCGCTCGACTTCACGCGCGTGAGCTCCGGGTTCAACCTGCGCCGGCTGCACCCGATCCTGGGCATCGTCCGCGCACACAAGGGCACCGACTACGCCGCGCCGACCGGCACGCCGATCTGGGCCGCTGGCAGCGGGCGCGTGGTGTTCGCCGGCCGCAAGGGCGGCTACGGCAACGTCGTCGTCATCGACCACGGCAAGGGCGTGCAGACGGTCTACGGGCACATGTCGCGCTTCGCGAATTCGTTGCGCGTCGGGCGCGGCGTGGGCCAGGGCGACACCATCGGCTACGTCGGCATGACGGGCGCGGCCACGGGCCCGCACCTGCACTACGAGTACCGCGTGAACGACGTGCCGAAGAACCCGGCCACGATCCCGATGCCGCGCACCGAGATCCCGTCGAAGTACCTGCCCGAGTTCCGCTCCCAGGCCGAGGTCGCGCTCGCGAAGCTCGAGCTGACGAGTGGCGCGGACCGGGGCGAACGGCTCGCCAGCCGCTGAGCGTGGCCTGCGACGGCCGCCTCGCGGCGCGTCGTCATCAGGCTGAAATCCGGCCGCGATATGCTAGGCGCTTCGCCCTGGGCGACCGCGCATGACAGATTCCTTCCTCAACTCCCCGCAGTTCTACATCAACCGCGAACTCTCGTTCCTGGAGTTCAACCGGCGCGTGCTCGCGCAGGCGCAGGACCCGGCCGTGCCGCTGCTCGAGCGGCGCAAGTTCCTCGCGATCTCCTGCAGCAACCTCGACGAATTCTTCGAGATCCGCGTCGCGGGCCTGAAGCAGCGCAAGGAACTCGGCTCGCGCGGCAGCGGCCCGGACGGCATGGACGTGGACGACCAGCTCGAGGCCATCCGCCGCGAGTCGTTGCGCCTCGTCGCCGACCAGTACCGCACTTTCAACGACGAGCTGCAGCCCGCGCTGAACGCGCAGGGCATCCGCATCCTGCGCGCGACCGGCTGGAGCCCCGAACAGGCCGAGTGGCTCGCAGCGTATTTCGACAAGGAGGTCGAACCGGTGCTCACGCCGCTCGGCCTCGACCCCGCGCGGCCGTTTCCGCGGATCCAGAACAAGAGCCAGAATTTCGTCGTCGAGCTCTCGGGGAGCGATGCATTCGGGCGCAGCGCGTCACTCGCGATCGTGCAGGTCCCGCGCTCGCTGCCCCGCATCCTGCGGCTGCCGTCCAGCGACCCGGCGCGGGTCGAGCTCACCTACCTGTCGCAGGTGATCCTGAGCTTCGTGGACCGGCTCTTCACCGGCATGACGGTCGAGGGCTGCCACCAGTTCCGCGTGACGCGCAACGCCGAGCTCTGGGTGGACGACGAGGAGACCGAGGATCTCCTGCGCGCGGTGGAGGGCGAGCTGGCGTCGCGACGCTACGGTGACGCGGTCCGGCTCGAGACCTCGCTCGACTGCCCGGCGCCGCTGCGGGACTTCCTGCTCGAGCGCTTCGAGCTCGGCGCCGACGACCACTACGCGGTGGACGGCCCGGTCAACCTGAACCGTCTCATGTCGATCTACGACCTCGTGGATCGCAAGGACCTGAAGTACCCGTCGTTCGCGCCGGCGATTCCGAAGCGGCTCGTCGGGCGCGCCGATCTCTTCGAGGCGATCCGCGAGAAGGACGTTCTGCTGCACCACCCCTTCCACAGCTTCGCGCCGGTGATCGACTTCCTGCGCCAGTCCGCGGGCGACCCGCACGTGCTCGCTATCAAGCAGACGCTGTACCGCACCGGCCCGGACTCGCCGGTGGTGGACGCGCTGGTCGCAGCGGCGCGCGCGGGCAAGGAAGTCACCGTGGTGATCGAGCTGCTCGCCCGCTTCGACGAGGCCGCGAACATCGCGCTCGCCAACCGCCTGCAGGAGGCCGGCGCGCACGTGATGTACGGCGTCGTGGGCTACAAGACGCACGCCAAGCTCATCATGGTGGTGCGCCGCGACGGCGATCGGCTGCGCCGCTACTGCCACCTCGGCACCGGCAATTACCATCCGCAGACGACGCGCCTCTACACCGACTACGGCCTCTTCACCTGCGACGAGGCGATCGGCGAGGACCTGCACGAGCTCTTCCTGCAGCTCACGAGCCCGACGCGCGTCGCGCAGATGCGCAGGATCCTGCAGTCGCCGTTCACGCTGCACGAGGCGATGCTCGAGCGTACGCGGCGCGAGATCGCACACGCGCAGGCCGGGCGGCCCGCCCGGATCATCGCCAAGATGAATTCGCTCATCGAGCCGCAGATCGTGCGGGCGCTGTACGAGGCGTCCATGGCCGGGGTGCGCATCGACCTCGTCGTGCGCGGCATCTGCTCGCTCCGGCCCGGCGTGCCCGGCGTCTCGGAGAACATCCGCGTGCGCTCGGTGGTCGGCCGCTTCCTCGAGCACTCGCGGGTGTATTACTTCGAGAACGGCGGCAACCCGGACATCTACTGCGCGAGCGCCGACTGGATGGAGCGCAATTTCTTCCGCCGCATCGAGGTTTGCTTCCCGGTGAGCCGCAAGCGCCACCGGGCGCAGGTACTCGCGGACCTCGAGCTCTACCTCGCCGACAACACGCAGGCCTGGGAGTTGCGTCCGGACGGGTCCTACGCGCGCTGCGAGCCGGGGGACGCCGAGCCGGTTGCGGCGCAGGTCGCGCTGCTCGAGTCTCTCGCGGACTGACGGGTGCCGCGGGTCAGCCGACCCGCAGGCGGAATCCCGCGGCGCGCAGGTACTCCGCTTCCTGCTCGAGGTCCGCGGCCGTGAGCGGATGCTCGCCGAGCCAGCCCTTCGGGAACGCGACCTCGAGCGCGCGGCCGCGGGCCGCCAGGTTGATCTCGGGCAGCGCACGCGGGCCGCGACCGCGGTTGAGCAGCACTGCGAGGCGCAGCAGCACGATCAGGAACTCGGCCTTGAGGTGCCAGGGCGGCACGAGGTCCTCGTGGAGCTCGCGGTTCAGCTTGCGGCGGTGCCCGCCCACCACCACGGAGAGCAGGCGTTGCTCCTCGCGCGGGAAACCCGGCATGTCGGCGTGCTGCAGCAGGTAGGCACCGTGGCGGTGGTAGTGCGCGTGCGCGATGTCCAGCCCGATCTCGTGCAATCGCGCGGCCCAGCGCAGCACCAGCTCGGCGAGCGGATCCTCGAGCCCCCAGGTCTCGCGCACCTGCCGCAGGAACGCGAGGACCGTGGTTTCCACGCGATCGGCCTGCGCGGCGTCCACGTGAAAGCGGGCCTCCATCGCACGCACGCTGCGCGCACGGGCGTCCTCGTCGGTGAACCGGCCGAGCAGGTCGTAGAGCAGGCCCTCGCGCAATGCTCCGTCCGCGACCCGCATGGACTCGATGCCGAGCATGTCGAAGGCCTCGACCATGATCGCGAGGCCACCCGGAAGGATCTCCTGCCGGTCCTGCGTCAGCTCCGGGAGCTTGAGCTTGCTCACCGCCCCCGCACGCAGGCACTCGTCGATCAGCCAGTGCACTCCGTCGCGGGTGACCTGCCCGTTCGTCACGCCGCGGGCGAGCAGCACGTCGCTCACCGCGCGCATCGTGCCCGACGCGCCGACGGCCGAGTCCCACTCCGAGCGGCGGAAACGGGCCGTGACGGGCTCGAGCTCGAGCTGGGCGGCCGTGCGCGCCCGCCTCATGCGCTTCTCGGTGATCTCGCCGTCCGCAAAGTACGCGGACATCATGCTGACGCAGCCGATGTAGAGGCTCTCGAGCCGCTTCGTCGCGAATCCCTCGCCGATGATGAGCTCGGTGCTGCCGCCGCCGATGTCCATCACCAGCCGGTGCCCGCCTTCGCTCGGCGTCGTGTGCGCGACGCCGAGGTAGATGAGGCGCGCCTCCTCGACGCCCGCGATGATCTCGATCGGGTGGCCGAGCGCCTCGCGCGCACGGTCGAGGAACGCTCCCTTGCGCTTGGCCTTGCGCAGCGTGTTGGTGCCCACGACGCGCACGCTCGAGGCCTTCATGTCGTGCAGCCGCTGGCCGAACCGCTCGAGGCAGGCGAGCGCCCTCGCGATGGACTCGCGGTTCAGGCGGTCCTGCTCGTCGAGGCCCGCGCCGAGGCGCACCGGCTCCCGGAGGCGATCGACGATCGTGAGCTGGCCGTGCGAGTACCGCGCGACGATCATGTGGAAGCTGTTGGACCCGAGGTCCACAGCTGCCAGGACGTCGGGGACGGGAGCGTTGCTGCGCGCCAACCCGGGCTCAGGCCGAGAAGGAGGATCCGCAGCCGCAGGTCGTGGTGGCGTTCGGGTTGCGGATGACGAACTGCGCGCCCTCGAGGTCTTCCTTGTAGTCGATCTCGGCGCCGGCGAGGTACTGGAAGCTCATCGGGTCGACCAGCAACTTCACGCCCTGGGTGACCACGCAGGTGTCGCCGTCTTCCTCGTTCTCGTCGAAGGTGAAGCCGTACTGGAAGCCGGAGCAGCCGCCGCCCGACACGAACACGCGGAGCTTGAGGTTGGGATTGCCTTCCTCGCGGATGAGCTCGCTCACCTTGACGGCCGCGGCGTCGGTGAAGATCAGCACCGGCTCGACGTCGGCTTCGTTGGGCTCGGTTACGGCATTCATCGTTCCTGGCTCCTGTCCGTCCCGGTGGACCGGGGGGGCGAATTCTACCATCCGGCCGGCGGGGTCAACGGACGGTCTCCCGGCGCTCGTCGGCCGGCGCATCCGGCGGGCTCGCCGCGAGCGCGCGATCGGCCACTTTCCACGGAAATCGCTGCTCGATCGGGTACTTGAGCTTGCCCGAGCGCACCTGCACCTCGGCCTCGAAGGCCTCGAAGCCGTCGGGCAAGGTCACCGACTGCTCGAGGGTCTGGAAGTAGCGGAACGAGAACGGCAGCTGCGCCCGGGGCTTCCCGATCAGCTCGCCCACCGAGTAGCGGGCGGGCCGGTCGCCCTGCATGCCGTGCACGATGACCTGCGCGAGCCCCGAGACCAGGGCGTCCTGGCGCATCGCCTGGATCAGCGTGACCTTCAGGTCGTAGTCGCGCGCACCGTCGCCCTTCTGCACCTCGAACCGCTGGATGCGCAGGCCCTGCACGCCATCCGCCGGCGAGACGATGCTCTTGTAGAACGCCAGGTCGTCGCTCTGCCGCGCAAGGCGCGACTGCAGGTCGCCGAGCGTGCGCTCGACCTGCCCGTAAGCGTCGCGGTCGAGTCGCCTGGCCATCTCGAGTTCCGCGACCTTGGCATTGAGCCCCGAGTTGTCCTTCTCGAGCTGGGCGACCTTCTCCTCGAGATCGCTCCGCTCCCGCGCCACGCGGGCGGCATCGAGGCCGGCCGCGAGCTGGCCACGCTGGTAACCGACGCCAAAGGCGAGCAGGACGGCGACCAGCAGGGCCGCGAAACCGAGCCAGCGGCGCCACGCCGGCACCGGGCGGGACGGGGTTTGCTCTTCGGTCACTATTCCGCGGCCTTCTCCGCGATCTCCCGCCGTTCGCGACGGGACCGGCGCGGGATACCCGGACGCGACGGTCGCAGCACATCGTCGGACCACCAGTCCGGGTACGGCGGCGGGCCGTCCGGAAACGCCTGGTGTCCCAGCTCGGCGAGCGCGCGTGCATAGACGATGCGCTTGAAGTAGATCACCTCGCGGACCGGCGACCAGTAGTCCACCCAGCGCCAGTCGTCGAACTCCGGGCGCTCGGTGACGTCGAACCGGAGCCGCTCCTCGTCCCCGATCATGCGCAACAGGTACCAGCGCTGCTTCTGGCCGATGCAGAGCGGCCTCGAGCGGCGGCGCACGAACTGGCGCGGCAGGCGATAGCGCAGCCAGCTGCGCGTGCTCGCGATGACCTCGACGTCCTGCGGTCCGAGTCCGACCTCCTCGTGCAGTTCCCGGAACAGCGCCTCGTCCGGCGTTTCCTCGCGACGCACGCCGCCCTGCGGGAACTGCCAGCCGCGCCCGTCGCTGCGACTGCCGAGGAACACCTCGCCGCCGTCGCGGATCAGCACGATCCCGACGTTGGCGCGAAATCCCTGGGAGTCTATGAAGTCGGTCATCGTCACGTAAATATCAGACTTTCTTCATTTTTTCACATCGTGGCAGGCGGGTCCAAGGGACGCGGGACCCGCCGCTGCCTTGTGGCCGGGGGAAGCGGCCCCTTACCCTTGCCGGGCGCAAGGCCCCGCATGCACGTCCGCCCATCCATTTCCGTCGCGCTTCTGGTCCTGTTCGTGGTCGCGGGGGCCGTGCTGTGCCTGTCGCTGGCGTCCGGCAGTGTCCCGCTCTCGCTCACGCAGGTGACCGCCGCGCTGCTGGACAACGAGCCTTCGCTCGCCCGCGACGTCGTGCTCGAACTCAGGCTGCCACGTGCGCTGGCGGCATTCGCCGTCGGCGGTCTGCTGGCGCTGTCCGGCAGCATGTTGCAGGTCCTGCTCCGCAATCCGTTGGCGGATCCGTACGTGCTCGGAGTCTCCGGTGGCGCGTCGGTGCTCGCGCTGCTCGCCATCATGGTCGGCCTGCCGGCGGCGGCGGTGGACGGCGCCGCAGCCCTGGGAGCGTTCGGTGCCTGCGTGCTCGTCTTCGCGCTCGCCCAGGGACCCGGCGGCTGGACACCGACGCGACTGCTCCTCACCGGCGTCGTGGTTGCAGCGGGCGCGGGCTCGATCGTGAGCCTGCTGCTCGCATTGAGCGACGACACCGGACTGCGCGGGATGGTGTTCTGGCTGCTTGGCGACCTGTCGCGGACGCAGCGCTGGGAGTGGCTGCTCGGGCTCCTGGCCGTCGCGACGCTGGCCGGGGCCGCGCTCGGCAGGCACCTCAACGTGCTCGCACGCGGCGTTACCCAGGCGGCGAGCGTGGGCATGGACGTCCGCCGTTTCCAGGTGCTGCTGTTCGTGCTGAGCTCGATCCTGACCGGCGTGGCGGTGAGCGCCGCGGGCAGCATCGGCTTCGTCGGGCTCGTCACGCCGCATCTCGCGCGACTCGCGCTCGGCACGGACAACCGCGTCGTGCTGCCTGTCGCGGCAGTCCTCGGCGGGATCCTGCTGATGACCGCGGACCTCGCCTCGCGCATGGTGCTCGCACCGCGGCAGCTGCCCGTCGGCGCGCTCACGGCGCTCGTCGGCGTGCCCCTGTTCCTGCTCCTGATGTCGCGCCAGCGCTCCTGAGCCGCGCGGCTCGGCGTCACGCGCGTCAGGCGCCCTGCTCGCGCGCCGCCTGCCGCACCTGCAGGTACTCGTGGCCGCGGCGCATCATCTCGACGAAGCTGTCCGGATCGTGCTCGTGCACCGAACGGTACAGTCGCTCGACGGCGTCGCGCAGCGCACTGAGCGATTCCTCGCCGTACGCGTTCAGGCTCTGGATCTCGTAGTAGAGGTCCGGGTTCTCGGCCGCGACTTTCGTGGCCACGTCGAGTTGCGCGTCGAAGGTCGTGCTCGACATGCGGGCGAGGCGAGGCGCGGCCTCGCCGCTTTCCGCGAGCGCGGTGAAGAAAGCGATGTTCAGCGCGTGCGAGAGGCCGAGCACGAAGGCGATCAGCCGATCGTGCTCGTCGAGGCCCATCACGACCAGGTCGGCCATCGTCGAATCGAACAACGCCCGCGCCTCCTCGAGCGCCGCGGCATCGCCGAGGTCGATGAAGATCACGTGGCGGCCGGACAGCAGGTCCGTGTCAGGCCCGAACATCGGGTGCACGGACGTCACGTGCGCGCCGGCGTCCTTCAGCGCCGTGAGCCCCGCGCGCAGCGGCGTCTTGAGCGAACCGATGTCGAACACGACGCCGCGCGGCCGGCGCGACGCGAGCGCCAGCAGCACCTCGTTCGCGGCCTTGAGCGGCGTGGCGACGACGATCAGGTCTTGCTCGAGGTCGGTGGCCGCCCAGTCCGCGACCCACTCGTAGCCCGGCACTTCGCCCGACGGGTCCGCGATCGTGATGCGGAAACCCTGCGAAGCGAGGAAGTCCGCCATCCAGCGGCCCATCTTGCCGCGACCACCGATGACGAGCGCGCCGCGCCCGGAGCCCCGCCCCTGCGCCGCCACCCTCGCCTGCTCCTGCGTGGTGAGCGAGCCGCGGATCAGCGAGCGCAGGATGGACTCGGCCAGCGCGGGCGGCACGCCGAACGCTTCGGCGTCGCGCCGCGCCTTGAGCAGCACCTCGCGCTCGCGGCTGAAGTCGCGCGTGGACTGGCCGGTCGATCGCTTCACGGCGGCGATCTCGGTGCTGATCGACTGCCGCTCGGCGACGAGCTCGAGGAGTTGCCGGTCGAGGACGTCGAGCCGGGCACGCAGTTCTTCGAGTGACTTCATGGGGGGATCGAGTGCGGGAACGGCTTTCTTTTACCGGTCCCCACCGTGCGCCGCAAGCGGGGACACCACGCGCGATGCCCGGGGGACGCTCGGGCATAATTGCCTCCCGTCCGTCGCGAGACACGCCGATGCTGCGCAAAGCCTTCCTGCCCTCGAAGCTGCCCGCGGACCCGATGCCGCTGTTCGAGGAGTGGTTCCTGCAGGCGCGCGAGCAGAAGGCGCAACCGAACCCGGACTCGATGGTCGTCGCGACATCCACGCCCGGCGGCCAGCCATCCGCCCGCGTCGTCCTGTGCAAGAAGCTCATCAAGGACCCGGGCTACGTGGTGTTCTTCACGAACTACCGCAGCCGCAAGGGCGCGGAGATCTCCGCCAACCCGCGGGTCGCCGCCGTCCTGCACTGGGACGCGCTCGGGCGGCAGGTGCGGCTGGAGGGACGTCTCGTCCTGTCCCCGCCCGACGAAAGCGACGAGTACTTCGCGAGCCGGGCGCTCGACAGCCGCATCGGCGCCTGGGCGAGCCAGCAGAGCCAGCCGCTCGATTCGCGCGCGACGCTGCTCAAGAACGTCGCCCGGGAGGCGGCGCGTTTCGGAACGCACGTGCCGCGGCCGCCGCACTGGGGCGGATACCGGCTGTGGCCCGAGGTTCTCGAGCTCTGGATCGAAGGACCGTTCCGCGTACATGACCGCGCGCGATGGACCCGGGCTCTCGAGCCGGTCGGAGCAGAGGGCTTCAACGCCGGCCCCTGGACCGCCACCCGCCTGTATCCCTGACCCGTGGCGGGACGCACATTCTTCGGCACGGTGCGCCTCGCGATCCTGCTCGCGCTGCTGTTGTTCGTGGCGGCCGGCGCGTGGCTCGACAGCCGCCGCAGCACCGACTGGGACGGCCCGCTGCGCGTGACCATCTATCCCCTGGCCGTCGGGGCCGACGCGGCCACGGCGAGGTACGTCGCCGGACTCGACAAGGACAGCTTCGGCGACGTGACGGCCTTCCTCGCCGGCGAAGCGGCCCGCTACGGCGTCGCGCTCGACGAGCCCGTGCGCCTGCGCGTCTCGCGGGCCGTGCGCGAACTGCCGCCAGCGGCGCCCGAAGCCTCCGGGGCGCTCGGCGTGGCGCTCTGGAGCCTGCGGATGCGCTACTGGGCATGGCGCGTCGCCGCGGACGATCCGTTGCCGCCGCCCGACGTGCAGGTGTTCGCGCTGTATCATCCGGCGGACGGCGCCCATCCCGCGCCGGATTCGACCGGCTTGCGCAAGGGCCTGATCGCGGTGACCCACCTTTATGCCAGCGCCGACGCCGCGGGCAGCAACGATGTCGTGCTCGTGCACGAGCTGCTGCACACGCTCGGCGCGGCGGACAAGTACGATCCAGCGACGGGACGGCCCGTGGAACCGGGCGGACTCGGCGAGCCCGCGCGCGAGCCGCGCTATCCGCAGGATGTCGGGGAAATCATGGCGGGCCGCATCGCCGTGAGCGCACACGAGGCCGTGATCCCCGACTCGCTCGAGGAGACGACGATCGGGCCCGCCACGGCGCGCGAGATTGGCTGGTCGAAATGAACGGCACGGCGCGCGCATCGCTCGAATGCCGGCGGCTGACCGTCCGCGTGCCGGGCCGTGAACTCGTGCGCGACCTCGATTTCGCCTGCAGGCCGGGCAAGATGGTCGCGGTGCTCGGGCGGAACGGCGCGGGCAAGAGCTCGCTGCTCCACGTGCTCGCGGGCCTTCGCGCGCCGGCCTCGGGGGAAGTCACGCTGCAGGCCCGTGCGCTCCCGCAGTGGCCTCGCCGTGAATTCGCACGGCACGTCGCCCTGCTGCCGCAGGCGAGCGACGATCCCTTCCCGGGCACGGTGCTCGAGACGGCGCTCGTGGGCCGGCACCCGCACATCGAGTTCTGGCAGTGGGAGAGCGAGTCGGATCGCGCCATCGCGCGCGATTGCCTGGCCGCGCTGGACCTGGCAGGCCTCGAGGACCGCGACGTGGCGACGCTGTCGGGCGGCGAGCGCCGCCGGCTCGCGATCGCGACTGTACTGGCGCAGCAGCCCGAAGTCTTCCTGCTCGACGAGCCCAACCAGCAGCTGGACCCGCTCCACGAACTCGCCGCGCTGCGACTGTTCCGGGCGCGCGCCGACGGCGGCGCCTGCGTCGTGATGAGCCTGCACGACCCCGGCCTCGCGGCGCGGTTCGCCGACGAGTCGCTGCTGGTCTACGGCGACGGGCGCTGGATGCACGGAGCGACGGCCGAGGTACTGGACGCGGAGTCGGTGCGCGCCCTGTACGGCATCCCGGTGCATGAACTGCGTTGGCAGGAAGGCCGGACCTTCGTGCCGGCCTGACTGCGCAAAAGAGAGGAGCGGCTCCATGACGAACACGAACGGCGACGCAACGCAGACCGCGCTCCTCGCCCGGCTCCAGCAGATCCTCGGCAGCGGTGCCGTGCTGACCAACGACATCGATCGCCGCTTCTTCTCGCAGGACATTGCCGGCCCGCGCCAGCACGTCGCGGCCTGCATCGTCCGCCCGACGAGCGTCGAGCAACTCGCCCGGTCCGTTGCCGCCGCGACGGAGGCGGGGCATGCGGTCGCGGCCCGGGGCGGCGGAACTTCCTACACCGGCGGCTACGTCCCCGAGCGCGACGCCTGCGTGCTGGTGGACATGCGCGGACTCGACCGCGTGGTCGAGATCAACACCCGCGACATGTACGTCACCGTGGAGTCCGGATGCACGTGGGAGGCGTTGCTGGCCGCGCTGCAGCCGCACGGGGTACGCACGCCGTTCTGGGGACCGCTCTCGGGCGGCGTCGCCACGATCGGCGGCGGGCTGTCGCAGAACTCGATCCTGTGGGGCTCGGCGCGCTACGGCGTCTCGGCGGAGAGCGTGCTCGGGCTCGAGGTCGTCCTCGCCGACGGCAGCGTGCTCGCGACGGGCTCGGGCGCAGTCCGCACGGCGCGGCCGTTCCTGCGCTACTACGGTCCCGACCTCACGGGACTCTTCCTCGGCGACACCGGCGCGCTCGGCATCAAGGCGCGCGCCACTCTGAAGCTGATCCGGCGCCCCGCGGTCGTCGAGACCGCATCCTTCGGCTTCGACACGCACCTCGCGCAGTCGGGCGCGATGACCGAGATCGCGCGCGAAGGGCTCGTTTCCGAGTGCTTCGGCATGGACCCGGTGCTGCAGGCGCAGCGCATGAAGCGCGCCGGGCTCGCGCAGGACCTCAAGGCGGTGAAAGGCGTGATCACCTCGGCGCGCGGGCTCGCCTCCGGCCTGAAGGAGGCCGCAAAGGTTGCCATCGCCGGACGCGGCTTCCTCGACGACGTGCCGTACTCGATGCACGTGGGCACAGAGGGCCGCACCGAATCGGCGGTGACCGATGCCCTGGAAGAGGTTCGCCGCATCGTCACCGCGCATGGCGGCCGCGAGGTCGAGAACACGATCCCGAAGGTGATGCGCGGCATGCAGTTCGTGCCGATGACGAGCGCCATCGGCCCCGAGGGCGAGCGCTGGCTGCCCGTGCACGCCCTCGTGCGCCTCTCCGACGCGGCGGAGACCTGGTCGGCCGTGCAGGCGCTGTTCGCCGCGCGCCAGGCGGAGCTCGAGGCGCACGGCGTCAAGGTGGGCGTCCTCACGGCGATCGTGGGCTCGCAGGCATTCGTGCTGGAGCCAGTGTTCTACTGGCCCGCGCCGCGCACGCTCTGGTACGAACGCGTCCTCGACGATGCGAGCCGCGCGAAATTCAGGGACTTTGCGCCGAATCCGGCCGGCGAGGCGCTCGTCTTCGAGCTGCGCGGTGAACTCACCCGGCTCTTCCTCGAGCGCGGCGCGACGCACCTGCAGATCGGCCGGAGCTACCGTTACCGCGAGGGCCTGCGCCCCGAGGCGTGGCAACTCGTGGAGGCGATCAAGCGGGCCGTGGACCCACGCGGTCTCGTCAATCCCGGCTCGCTCGGCCTGCAGACGGTCTAGGTGCTCCCGCGCGCCCGGACGCGATCACCCGATCGGGATGCGCTTCGCGTTCGCGGCCAGCCAGGCGTCGAAGTCCTGCAACGCCGGATTGAGCGAACGCGAGAACTCGACGCTGCGCGCGCGGCAGAAGTCCTCGTTGAAGTCGTGCTTGAACTGGAACATGTTGCCGAGGTCGTCGGCACCGGGGAACCCGAAGCCGCGATAGGCGGCAGGCGTCACGGCCTGGTAGACGACCTCCTGGCCGAGCGCGCGGCCGAGCGATGCGGCCATCTGCGAGCCGGTCAGGTGGCCGCCCGCGATGCCGACCGTCCTGCCGATGAATTCGTGACCGCGCTTGAACACGCCGTGCGCGCAGCGGCCGATGTCCTCGGCAGCGATGCCCGGCAGCGGGCGGTCACCCATGGGCATCACGAACGCGAGCTTGCCGTCGGCGCCGCGTTTCGGGCCCATGCCGAAGTGGATCAGGTTGTCCCAGTAGAACGACGTCAGCAGGAAGGTCGTCGGAACGCCCGCGTCCCGCCAGACCTGGTCCGCCTCGCCCTTGGCGTCGAAGTGCGGGACCTTGTACCTGCCCATGAGCGTCGGCATGCGCGGGTCGTCGAGCCTGATCCAGCGCCGCGTGTCCTCGAGCGTGGACCACACGACGTGCTGCAGGCCCGCCGCGCGCGCGGCGTCGGCCATGGTGCGGACCTCGGACAACTCCTTGTCCGGCGAGAAGTGCGCCCAGAAGAACGTCACGCAGTACGCCCCATGGGCGCCTTCGAATGCGCGACGCACGGCGGCCGCGTCGTCGATGTCCGCAGCCACGACCTCGGCGCCCGCCGCGGCGAGCGCCCGCGCCGCGTCCGACTTCACGTCGCGCGTGACGGCCCGCACGGCGAATGGCCCGTCCGGGTCCGCCAGGATCGATCGCACCAACCCGCCGCCCTGGGCGCCGGTGGCACCTACGACTGCGATGACCTTCTTGCTGCCTGACATCTGCATCCCCTCCTGCTCGTCGGTGTTTTCCGGATTGCCGGTACTGGAATAGAGTTCGCGGGTTGCCCGAACCTGGAGTCGGCCGTGAACCAGTCGCTCGATACGCTGAGCCGGACGCAGGACACCGTGACCGCACTTGCCGTCGAGTTCGCCCCCAAGCTCGTCGCTGCCGGGCTGATCCTCGCCGTCGGCTTCTTCGCGACCGGCTGGGCCGCAAGCGTACTCCGTCGCGGCCTGGCTCGGCTCGATCTCGAGCCTCCGGTCAGCCAGCTCCTCGAGCGCGTCGTCCGGGTGCTCGTGCTCGGGCTGTTCGTGGTCCTCGCATTGCAGAACCTCGGCATCGAGCTGCTGCCGCTCATCGCCGGGCTCGGCATCGCCGGTGCCGGCGTAGCGCTCGCGATGCAGGGGGTGCTGAGCAACCTGGCCGCCGGCCTGACGATCATCTTCACGCGGCCGTTCCGCGTCGGCGAGTACATATCGATCGCCGGGGTGGAAGGCCAGGTACGGACGATCTCGCTCTTCACCACGGTCCTGCGCCACGCCGACCTGTCGGACGTCGTGATCCCCAACCGCAAGATCTCCGGTGAGATCCTGCACAACTACGGGTCGGTGCGGCAGCTCGACCTCGCGGTCAACGTCGGTTACGACGCGGACCTCGACGATGCCGTACAGGTCGTGCACGAGGTGCTGCTCGGCAATGCCCGGGTCCTGCGCGACCCTTCGCCGGTGATCCAGGTCGCCGTGCTCGCCGACTCTTCGGTCGAGCTGGCCGTGAAGCCGTGGGTCCAGGTCGGTGACAACGTGGCCGCGACCGGCGAGATCAACCTCGAGCTCGTGCGCGCATTCCGCCGCCGCGGCATCGTCATTCCGCCGCCGAAGCAGGAGATCCGGCTGCTCGCGCCCCCTCGCGAATGACGACGCTCAGGCGCTGATCGCCGACAGCACGGCCTCGTGCAGGCGGCCGTTCGTCGCGAGCACCGAGGTGCTGCCGAGACCGAGCGGCTTCCCGTCGATGTCGGTGAAGCGGCCGCCGGCTGCCTCGACGATCACCGCGCACGCGCCCACGTCGAGGATGTTCACGTCGGACTCGACGACCGCGTCGATCTTGCCGGACGCGAGCAGGTGGTAGTGCAGGAAGTCGCCGTACCCGCGAATGCGACTCAACCGGCCGATCAGTCGCCCGAACGCCGGCCAGCGTGGCCCCGCGGCGAGGGTCTTCAGGTTCCCGGTCGAGAGGGCGGCGTCCTCGATCGCGCTCACCTCGCTCACGCGGATCGGCCTGTCGTTGAGCCACGCGCCCACGCCGATCTCGCCCCAGGCGAGTTCGCCGTACGCGGGCGCGGACGACACGCCCACGATCAGCTTCCCGCGGTGCATGAGCGCAATCTGGGTCGAGAACATCGGGTACTCGCGCACGAAAGACTTCGTGCCGTCGATGGGGTCCACGATCCAGACGTACTCGGCGTCGAGGTGGTTCGAGCCCGTCTCCTCGCCATAGAACCCATGGTCGGGGTAGCGCGCCTCGACGATCGAGCGGATCGTCTTCTCGGTCTCGACGTCCGCGACGGTGACCGGCGACTTGTCGGCCTTGATCGTGATCGCGAGGTTCGACTGGTAGTAGTGGCGGACGACGTCGGCAGCGGCGCGGGCAGCCTCGAGCGCGGTCGCGAGGAACGGGGACTGGGGCATGGGGAAGCGGTTAGCGGCTAGCGGGAAGCGGTTAGCGGTTAGCGGTTGGTGACCAGGGGATAGTTTGCACGTTCGTCCGCAACGAGGGGATCCCCGGCGTAGGTGACAGCCGTCCTTGACACCCCCGGGCCCCTTCCCTACCGTGCTCGCACCGCCAGGTGATCCCGGATTCAACCCCGGGAGAACGGGAAGCCGGTCCAATGCCGGCGCTGCCCCCGCAACGGTAGTCGAG
>VEPJ01000194.1:0-16151 GCA_012026925.1 Gammaproteobacteria bacterium
CTACGGATAGCGCTCGCTCGCCCATCCGGTGCTGATGACGTCGCCCCTGTTTTTTGCACCCGTTTACAGCTGGACGAAGAAGCGGCTGCCCCTTTCTGCCTCGGTGGTCCGGCAAATCGAGGAAGCTACGGCTGGCATACGGGCGTGCGGCGTAGAATCGGCGTAGTACAGATCGGTGATACCGCCTCCGCGGTCGCCCGGAGTCCCTGAATCATGCTGCTCTTCAATCCCTCCTCCTACGACGCTGCTCACTACGATGAGCCCACTCGCGCCGCGCTGCTGGCCGTGCGCCGTTTTTTCGAGGCCAAGGGCCACGCAGCCCTGAAGGCGGAAAGCCACGACGCGACCTGGTATGACGATTTCCTGGCGATGATCGCCCACGAAGGCATATTCGCCCGGTTCGGCACGCCGGCCGCAGTCGGAGCGTTGACCGGCGGAACTGACGCGACGACTGCCCGCTGGGACACCGCGCGCAACAACGACCTGAGCCAGTTGCTTGCCTGGTATTCGCTCGAGCACTGGTACGCCTGGCAGGTCACCGTGCTGGGCCTGGGGCCGGTCTGGACGAGCGGGAATGCGGAGGCCAAGCGCCTGGTCGGCCAGTTGCTCGCGCAGGGCGGAGTGTTCGCTTTCGGGCTCTCCGAGCGCGAGCACGGGGCCGATATCTACTCCACCGACATGGTGCTGACCCAGGACGGCACCGGCTGGCGCGCCAGCGGCGAGAAGTACTACATCGGCAATGGCAATTGCGCCGCCCGCGTGTCGGTGTTCGGTCGCGTGCAGCGCCCGGAGGGACCGTCGGCCAATCCAGCCGATGATTACCTGTTCTTCCTGGCCGACCCGAAGCATCCCGGATACACGCTCGTGCAGAACGTCGTGCACGGCCAGATGTATGTTTCGGAATTCCGGCTCACGGATTACCCCGTGACTCCGGCCGACGTGCTGCACACGGGCAAGGCCGCGTGGGACGCCGCGCTCGCCACCGTGAATGTCGGCAAGGTGCAGCTCGCCTGGGCCAGCATAGGCATCGCCGAGCACGCATTCGTCGAGGCCATTCAGCACGCCCACCGCCGGGTGCTCTACGGCACCCGGGTCACCGATTTTCCGCACGTGCGGCGACTGCTGGCCGACGCCTACGTACGACTGCTCGCGATGAAGCTCTACAGCGCGCGGTGCTCGGATTACGAGCGCAGCGCCTCCGCCGAAGACCGCCGCTTCCTGCTCTACAACCCGATCGCGAAGATGAAGGTCACCAGCGAGGGCGAGCGGGTGATCGATCTGCTCTGGGAAGTGATCGCGGCGAAAGGGTTCGAGAAGGACACGTACTTCGAGCAGGCGACCAGCCACATCCGCACGCTGCCGAAACTGGAGGGGACCGTCCACGTCAATCTGGCGCTGGTGCTCAAGTTCCTGCCGGCGTTTGCCGCGGCAGGGGCCGGACAGGGCGTGAAATACCCACCGGTACCGGTGCGGCTCGACCCTGCCGACGACGCCTTCCTGTTCGCACAGGGGCCGGCGAGCGGCCTGTCGCGCATCGGCTTCCCGGACTGGCGTGGCGCCTTCGCGCGTTTCGCGCAGCTGCCGAACGTCGCGACCTTCGTCAGCCAGGTGCAGGCATTCGGACAGCTGATGGTCACGGCTGCGCCGCGCGGCGAGCAGGCCAAGGACCTCGATTTTCTGCTCAACGTCGGGCAGATCTTTACCCAGATCGTCTACGCGCAACTGGTCGCGGAAGCCGCTGCGCTCGCAATCGACGGCGCACCGGGCGGCACACGCACGGGAACCACCGCCGCCTGCGCAGGCCTCGACGAGAAGCACGTCAACCGGATGTTCGGCGTGTTCGTGCAGGACCTGAGCGAGTACGCGGTTGCGCTGCACGGGCAGGCGTCAGCCACCAAGGAGCAGCAGGCCGGCGCCATGGCGCTCATCCGCCGCGCGGTGGCTGATCCGGCGGCGGCGGCCAGGTTGCACGGCGAAGTTGTTTCTTACGCATCTTGAGCGGTGGGCGCCTGGCTGTCGTTACTCTTGCGCTGCGGGGTCTTCAGCAGGAACACGAGTGCCGCAGCGGAGCCAACCACCATCAGCACGAGCCGCAGAGAGACGGCGACCCACGGGATGCCGATGTCGACGCCGCGGCTCATCAGGATCTCGACCCAACGCTCCGCGACGGTGCCGTCGAACGCCCAGCGAGTCATCAGGTGGGCCGACGCCAGGAAGTACAGCACGGCCACGAGCAGCCGCAGCCGGAATGCGAGGCGATCGCGGGCCGTGAAGGCGGCCACGATGACTGCAAACGTGATCGTCAGCCAGAACTGGAACTGCAGATCGATGGAGCCCCGCTGCGTCAGCACCAGGTTCACGAGGTCCGCCGTCGAAATCTGGTCCACCTTCGCGCCTCCCCGTCCCATGATGCGCGGCAGATGAAGAAAGTGCTTGCCATATTTGCGCATCGGGCGCCCCATGTAGTCGAGGATTGACACCCACGAGGCGCACCCGACCAATGGAATACAAGCACGACCTCCATGGGAACGATCCGCCACCGCGCCCGGCCGCCGAATTGGCTGCGGAGCGCCGGGAACAGGCCGCCCTTCGGCAGGCGGCGCTGCAGGCGGACAAGCAGCGAAGCCTCGCCCGGCAGCGGGCCATGGACACTCCGCCCGCGACGCGAATCGCGCTTTGGGAGTCACGTCATGGGCTGACGCTGCCACGCGACCCGAAACATCCGCTCATGCGGATCGTCGCTGAGAATACGGACCTCGACCTCGCGCAGGTCCTGGCCGAACAACAACGTCGCGCGCTGCTTGGCGCCGGCCACCGGGCTGGGCGTCGCTCGGCCGTGAGCGGGGAAACGACGCCCGCATGACTCATCCAAGGCTTACCGACATCGCCGCCACCGGCTCAAGCTGATCTGCAATACGGCCGATTCCGAGCAGCGGGCGCGAAGCGGGATGCGCGAGCAGTTCGGACTGTTCGCGCGCTACGGCGTCCCGAACCCTGATGCCGAGCAGTTGCTGCTCGCCGTCATCTCGGACGCGTTTCGCCCGCGGGAGCGCTGACCCTTCAAGGCCATCCGTGGCGCTCGGTGCGGGTTTGTCGGGTACATTGTGCGGTCATGCGCATCGCCATGGTCACCGACGCCTGGGATGACACGAACAACGGCGGCGTCATTTCCACGCGCCGCTTCGTGGACCTCCTGCGCGCCCGGGGGCACAGCGTGGAAATCCTCGCCACGGGCGAGGCGGCACCGGGGAAGGTGCCGCTCAGGACCTTCGTGGTCCCCACGCCGGGCCGCATCATGGAGAAGATGCGATTTTCCTTCGCCTGGCCCGACCGGCGCATCCTCGAGGAGACCCTGGCGAGGCAGGACGTGGTCCACGTCCAGTTCCCGTTCTACCTGGGGATCCGGGCCATCAGCGTGGCCAGGAAGATGGGTGTGCCGGTGGTCTCCACGTTCCACGTCCAGGCGGAGCACCTGCTGCACAACGTGGGCATCCACAACCGGGCGATGGTGGACTGGGTATACCGGTTCTTCCTGCGCACGACGTACAACCGATCCGACCGCGTCGTGTGCCCGAGCGACTTCGCCGAGCGAGAGCTGCGTCGCTACGGCCTGCGCGTGCCGGCCGCGGTCATTTCCAACGGCGTACCTCCAGAGTATCGCCGGCTGCCCGTGGAGGAGTGCCGCCGTTTCGACGGGAAATTCACCATCCTCTCGGTGGGCAGGCTCGCCCGGGAGAAACGCCACCAGCTTCTCATCGAGGCGATCCGGAATTCGCGTCACGAGAGCCGCATCCAGCTCGTGGTCCTCGGGGACGGTCCGTTGCGTGAGCGCCTCGAGGCGCAGGGGCGCGCCCTGACGAACCAGCCCGTCTTCCGGTGGCTCAAGCCGGCCGAGCTCATTCCGTACTACAGCGGTGCCGACCTTTGCGTACACGCAGCGGACGTCGAGGTCGAGTGCATGTCGGTGCTGGAGGCGATGGCCTGCGGGCTCCCTTGCCTCATCGCGGACTCGCCGCTCAGCGCCACCCCGCAGTTCGCGCTGTCCGAGGAGTTCCTCTTTGCGGCGGGCGACCGTGAGGACCTGACCCGCAAGATCGACAGGTGGATTGAACGCCCGGAGGCGCTCCGGCTGGCCGGGGAGGGGTATCGCGAGGCGGCGCAGCGATACCGGGTGGAGGCGTCGCTCGAGAAGCTGCTCGAGGTCTACCGGCAGGTCGTGGAGGCCGCAGCGCCCGCGACCCAAACCAGTTAGGATTCGCATATCAACGTTTCCGGCGGGGACACCCTTATGCCTGACATGAGGTCGCTGATTCTCGGGCCTGCATCGGCGCGCGGTATCCCATCTCGCGGGTTGGTGGCATGCGCGTACCTGACGCTCGTGCTCCTTTCGACCGCGTCGGCCGCGGAAACAACACAGGGGCAGTCGGTGCCGCCATCGCCCGGCTTGAGCAGCGGAGCACAGGCCGGCGACACGCAGCTGGAGGAAATCGTCGTCTTCGCGCGTCGACGTGACGAGCGGCTCGAGGACACGCCCGTGGCGGTCTCCGTCCGCACCGGCGTCCAGCTCCAGGAGCAGTCGGCGCGCCGCTTCGACGACGTCGGCCGGGACGTGCCGAACGTCCGCATGTTCAGCTCGCCGCAGTCGACGAACGCCCTCGACGTGACGATCCGCGGCCAGACCGTGGTTCGATCGGCGATCGAGTACGACCCGGCGGTGGGACTGTACGTCGACGGCGTCTACGCCGCGAACGGGCAGGGCGCGATGGCGACGCTGCTCGATGTCTCGAGCGTCGAGATCGTGCGCGGCTCGCAGGGCACGCTCTTCGGCCGCAACAACACGGGTGGCTCGATCTCGTTCTGGACGAACCGTCCGGAGCTCGATGCCTACCGTGCCGAAGTGTCCGGCTCGGTCGGCACCTACAGTGCCTGGATGGGGCGCGCCATCGTCAACGCCCCGCTGAACGACGAGTTCGGATTGCGCTTCGCCTACCAGATCGACCGACGCGATGGCTGGGGGTCGAGCGTGGGCTCAGGCCAGGACAACTTCGCGAACCAGCATCGTTACCAGCTGCGCGTCGGCGCGCTCTGGAAGCCGACCGATGCCACGGACGCGTACCTGACCTACGAGCGATTCGACGCGAACGAAGTCGGCGCGATACTGCATCCATTGACCGGACCGCCGCCGGGCACACTCGTCTACCAGATCGGCCAGCTGTTCTCGCAGTTCCCCATCCCGGGCCTGCCGACAGTGACGTTCCCCCGGAACTTCTACAATACCGACGCCGGCTACCGCGCATTCGACCAGGCGACGAATGACGCCGTCCACCTGACGGTCAAACAACAGTTGAATCCCGACCTGGCGGCGAAGCTGATCGTGGGCTACCGGCACGTCGATGCAAGCACCGCGCTCGACGTCGATGCCTCGACGCTGCCGCTTTCCGACGCCACGCTCAGCAACACCTCGAACCAGACGTCGGCGGAGTTCCAGCTCGCGGGCAAGTCGTTCGGGCAAAAGCTCGACTGGGTCGGCGGCCTCTACTGGTTCCTCGCCCACGGCGGTGCGCCGTCCGTGCAGGCGCCGGCTTCCCCCGAGTTCCTCGCGGCGCTGCAGGTCCTGAACCAGATGACCGGCGGGCAGGTCGACCTGTCGCCGTACTTCTCGGCGTTGCCCGTCTACGAGCAGAACTCGGCTCGAAACGAGTCCGAGGCGGCCTTCCTGCACGCCGAGTACCAGCTCACCGACGACTGGGCCGTGGCCGCGGGTGCGCGCTACACGTCGGACACGCGTGAAATCGACGAGAACAGCTACGTGGACGTGCCCTTCTACGGGCGGCAGTGCACGATCCTCGACCTGTCGCTGCCGCCGCCGTACCAGATCCAGGGGCCGTGTCCCCCGATACACAAGAGTGTCGACTACGGCTACTGGTCGTGGGAGTTCTCGGCCCGCTACCGCATCAACGACGAGGTAAACAGCTACGTTCGCGTCGGGCGGAGCCAGCGCTCCGGCGGCTGGAACGCTCCGCTCACGACGATCCAGGATGCGCCGTTCCGGCCGGAAGAGCTCACGGACTACGAGATCGGACTCAAGTCCGACCTGCTCGGCGGCGCGCTGCGCCTCAACCTCGCCGCTTTCTACGGAAATTACGACAACATCCAGCGCCTCCTACCGTTGCTGACGCAGTCCGGGACGCCGACGACGGTGGTCATCAACGCCGGTAGCGCGACGGTGAGCGGCGTCGAGGCCGAAGGCGTCTGGCGCGTGCTCGACGGCCTGTCCCTGCTCGCCTCGTTCGGCTGGACCGACGCGAGCTACGACACCTTCAAGTACCAGCCGGTCCCGGGCGCCCCGTCCGTGGACCTGTCGAACAACGAGTTCTATCAGACGCCGCGTTACCAGGCCTCGGCCGCGATCAACTACGAGGTGCCGGTCGGCTTCGGAACGTTCCAGTTCTTTGCCGACTATGCGTGGCAGGACAAGATCCAGTTCAACGTGATCAACGACTTCAACTACCAGAAGGCGTATGGCACGGTGAACGCGCGCGCCGCAATCAGTGCCCCGTCCAGGGAGTGGGAAGTCGCGCTGTTCGGCAAGAACCTGACCGACGAGAACTTCGCGTACAGCGGCGGCACGTTCGCGTTCCCGCTGGCGCCCGTTCCGACGATGGCGTGGCAGGCGTCGGGCGCGCGTCGCGTCGTGGGCCTCGAAGCGACGTATCGCTGGGGCGCGGTGCACTGAACCTGGCGGAGGCTATTTCCGTTGCAGCGCCTGGTCAGCCTGGCGAATCCAGTCGTCCCGATCGGCTGACGTTGGCAGGGCCTGCGCTGCGTCGCGGGCCCGCGCGTAGGCCTCTCGGGCTCCGGCCCGATCGCCGGTCTTGTCCAGCGCCTCCGCGAGCGCCAGCAGGTTCGGCGGATACTGGGGTCGCAGTTCGACCGCGCGTTGCGCCGCGATGAGTCCCGCCTCGCTGTCGCCGGGTCCGAGTGGCCACCCCGGCGCTCGTATCAGTACCAGCGCCCGCACGCGGGCCGGGCCGGCGTGGTCGTAGGCCGGATCGACGGCCTCCGCGTCCGACAGCGCGGCGAGCATCCGGGTCAAGAGGTCCGTGGCCCGCGTCGGATGCGCGCGGGCCTCGAGGCCCAGTGCGATCGCCTGGCCGTACAGGCAGGCCACCGCTTGCGGGGCACGCGCGAGGCAGGCAGCCGCGTCGCGGCTGGCTTGCGCCGCCAGCTGCTCTCGTGTGCCCGTGTCGGGATTGCGCTCGCTGAGTGCCGCGCTTGAATTGATTGCTGCGGCCAGTTCCTCGACCGACGCCTCAGCCGGGACGGGCTCGGCGGGCGGTGGCGGCGCGGCACAGCCGCCCAGCAGGAGCGCCAGACCGATGCACGCGAAGCCGCTCCTCACGGCGTGGCCGGGCGCCCGGGCAGCTTCGGCGGCGCGAAGCCCTTCAGTCGCAGCGACTCGAGCGCTTCCGGACCTCCTGCCATGCCGCTAAGCTTGAGCAGTCCCGATTGCAGCGATCGCGCGCGGGCGTCGGACAGGCGCGAACCCACGACTGCAACCACGGCCACGGGTAGCTCGGACGACTGCAGCGCAGTCTTGAGTTGCGCGGCGAACGGCAAGGTCGGCAGCGCCGCGGCCTGCTCTTGATCGAGCAGCACCGCGACCGGCTCGCCGGCGGCTGCCCGGCGTAACGCACTGAGCACTTGCCCGGTCGACTCGACCTTGACGTCGGGCGGCAGCTTCAGAGCGCCCAGCGCCGATTGCCGCACGAATTCGGGTGCATAACCCGCCGTGCTCAGGATCGTGTATCCCGCCAGCGATGCGGGAACCGACCCGAGGCCGGCCTTTGTCACCAGAGTCCAGCGCTGTTCCAGGCCCGCGCCCGTGACGTCGGCCTGCACGATCGGCTTGAGGTGGAGGCGCGCGCCGTGCTCCATGAAGAAGGGATAGGGCGTGAACACGAGCGCGGCGTCAGCTCCGGCGAGCTTCTCGACGCAGCCTTCCTCGGTCGGCTGGTACGTCGCCGTCAGGCTGCCCGCGGGCCAGCCCGCCGCGGCCGCGGCCGCCTTCGCGAACTGGTCGACGTACGGCTGCGCATCAGCCGTTCCGCCCGGGTATCCCGGAGCGCAGAACACCAGGGTCACGACGGCAGCTGCCGCAAGCGCGCTCACGGCCGAAGCGTAACATCTTTCGCTCCGCGCGCGAGCGCGCCGCTCGGCCAGTGGTACTGTAGATTTCGCACATGTCTGCAGACGTCTCGCCCAGGCTCGTCCACCTGTTCGTCCGCATTCTCCGCGCGCGGGCGTGGATCGTCGCCGCATTCCTGTTGCTCGCCGTCGCCGGCATCCATGGTGCGCTGCGCATACCGAACGACTCGGCGATCGACCGGCTGGTCGTGGCCGGCGATCCACTGGCGCGTGCCACGGCCGAATTCGAGCGGGTGTATCCGGAGGGTACGCAGGCGCTCCTCATGCTCGAGGCGCCCGATCCTCTCAGTGAAGCGGCGCTGCGTGGCGCGGACCGGCTCGAACGCCAGCTCTCGAAGATTCCGCAGGTCCAGGCGCACAGCCTCCTGACGGTGTATCGCCGCGGCAGCCCGGCCGGGTCACTGGGGCTCGACGAAGCCGCGCGTGTGCGGTCTTTTGCCACTGGAACGCCGCTTTTCCGCCGCGCGGGATTGCTAGGTGATCACTATCTCGGCATCGCGATCGAGCTTCACACCGATACGTCTGCCGGGCGTGACCGCGCCCTGGCAGCGATCGACGAGCTCGCGCAGTCCGAGGCCGTGACCGGCGATGCCTTCACCGCGGTGCGGTTTGTCGGTTCCCCGTGGCTGGACGCATGGCTCGAGCATCACACGGGCACGGCGATGAAGCGCTTCATGCCGCTCTTTGCAGTCTTCCTGCTGGCGCTGGTGCTGATCGTCTTCCGCTCGTGGCGCGCGCTCATGGCGATCACGCTCACGCTCGCCTGCGTCGTCGCCATGGCGGTCGGCGCGGCGCAGCTCTTCGGCTGGTCGAACACGATCGTGTCGGGCCTCGTGCCCCTGACCGTCATGGTCACCACGACGGCGACGCTCGTGTACATCCACGCCCGGTACCTGGAGCCGAGCGACGCGCCGACCCCGCTCGAGCACCACGCGCGGGCCCTGGCCAACAAGTTCCTGCCCTGCACCGCCTCGATATTTGCAGCCGCGGTGGGTTTCGGCGCGCTCGCGGTCTCCGAGATTCGCCCGGTGCGCGAGATGGGGCTGTGGACGGCGTGCGGTCTGGTCGTGGCGTGGATCGCCTGCTTCACGTTGTTTCCGGCGCTGCAGTCGCTCCTGCGCACCCCGACGCGCGCCGAGCGCGCGGTGTTCGGCCAGTGGTTCCCGGCTTTCGTCGACGTCCTGGTGCCGGCGACCCGGCGTTACCGCTGGCCACTGGTCTGCGGCGCCATCGTGCTCATGCTGTCCGGAGCGGCGGCGCTGTTCGGCGTTCCCGGCGTCCTGGCGCCACTGCGAATGGAAACGGATGCGCTGTCCTACGTGAATCCGGACGAGCGCGTCGCGATCGATACCCGCCACTTCGAAGAATCGAACGGGCTCGACGTGGCCAATCTCTGGCTGCAGACCCGGCCCGGCCACGCACTGGATCCCGAGTTCCTGCATGCCGTGGCGCAACTGGCCGACAGGCTCGAATCCGATCCTCGCATCACCGCCGTGGACGGGCCGACGTCGGTGCTGCGGTGGGCGCGTTACATCCAGTCCGGGTCCGACAGCCTGCCGTCGGACGTCACCGCGTGGCCGAAGCTCGCGTCTGATCTCGAGCAGATCATGCTCACCGAGCCCGGTGCCCGCGGGTATGTCGACTTGACGGACCTCGCGAGCGTGCGCCTCGTGGTGCGGGGTCGCGCCGCGCTCTTCGGGCCGCCCGGCGCGATGCGCACGTACCTCGAGCAGGCCTGGGCCGCGGCGCAGGCCAACGAGCCCGCGCTGCGCGACGTTCGCGGCCGGGTGGTCGGCAAGGGCGTGCAATCGGCGGAAATCACCAGGCACCTCCTGCCGACGCTCACCGAGAGTTTCGCGATCACGGCCGGGGTCATCTTCCTCGCGTTCCTGATCGTCTTTCGCAGCCCGACCGCGCGGCTGATGACGATGATCCCGTCACTGTTCGCCATCCTGACCGTGTTCCTGCTGATGCGACTGACGGGCATCCCCCTCAATATCGCGACGACCCTGATCGCCTCGACGGTGCTCGGAGCGACGGAGAACGACCAGATCCACTTCTTCTACCACTACCAGGAAGGCCAGTCGGCCGGATCGAGGGCGGGCGCCCTGCGACATGCGCTGCTGGTGGCGGGCCGGCCGATCCTGTTCGCAACCCTCATCAACGCGAGCGGCTTTCTCGCGTTGACGCTGTCCGACCTGCCGCCGATGCGCCAGTTCGGGATCGTGACCTCGTCCGCGTTCATCCTGGCGCTGCTGGCCGATTTCACTGCGCTGCCGGCGGCGCTGTGGATACTGAGCCGATTCGAATCGCAGGACGGGCAGAAAAGTAATTGATGCCAGTACCGGGGCACCCTTGCGCGGATC
The DNA here is from genome assembly GCA_012026925.1 of Gammaproteobacteria bacterium. Taxonomy (GTDB): domain Bacteria; phylum Pseudomonadota; class Gammaproteobacteria; order Steroidobacterales; family Steroidobacteraceae; genus RPQJ01. The sequence goes on from VEPJ01000194.1 coordinate 10,575, forward strand.
CGCTGCGTGTGGTGCCCCGGCGCCAAGGAGGAAGTCAGCTCTTCGGCGTGTACCAGATCGGGGACGTCCACGCGCGTTCCTGGATCGAGACCGGCAGTCCCTTCGGGACCGGCACCCCGAGATGCACGGCGTCGATCGTGCTCCAGCGCGGTGTGGGGATCTCGAGGACGCGAACGTAATAGAACGCACGCTCGGCCGCGTTGAATTCCGGGTCGGTCCAGACGGTGGAGAGTTCCGCGGCGCCAATGGTGTTGGTGTACTGCGCCGTCGCCGCATCGACCGTGTCGCCAACCGGCGGCAGCTTGCCGGTCTTCGGGTCGGGCTTGCGATCGCCGCTCCACGCGACGTCGTAGACCTTTTCGTGCTGCTTGCCGCCGGCGTCCAGCCATCCCTTGACGATCTGCACGCGGTCGAGATTGCCGCTCTTCGGATCCTTGCTCGCCATCACCAGGAAGCTCGGCGCCTTGCCGGCAGGAGCCTTCAGGTCGCTGCCCATCGGCACGCCGCGCGCATAGCCCGTGCGCACCACATTCGTGCCCTTGAGGTCGCCGTCGTTGAAGTCCCAGCCGCCGAAGAACCGCACCTTGATCATCGTGCCGGAGGTGCCGAACGTCTCGCGACGCTGCATCGCGTCGTAGATCGACTCGCGCGTGTTCTCCTCGGCCCAGACGCCGGCGAGGCCGCCCGAGCTGAACTCCTGGACCTGCCGGATCTGGCCCGCCGGCTGCCCCTCCATGCCCAGCAGTCGGTGCTTCGGGTCGTTCTCAAAGGCGAACTTGCCGGTGTAGTTGAACTCCTCGTTGCTGCCCGCGGCGTTGTGCGTGTCGGTGTCGCCGATGAACCCGTACTTGAATGGATTGCCGTTGCCCTTGGCTTCCTGCGACAGGCCGTCGAGCAGCGCCTGGCGCGCAAAGCTGCCGCGACGATGCTTGGGCCGCTCGGAGTCGGCCGACAGCGTGTAGTCCCACTGCTCGAAGCCTGCGAACTCGTCGTTGGGCGAGAGATCCGGGTGCGTCTCGGACGTGCCCTTGATCTGCGAGATCTCGTAGAGCGGCTCGTTCGCGGCGCGTGTGCGGTTGTAGGCGGCGTCTATCGGCTTGCCGTCGAACTTCACCAGCTCGAACATGCGCCCGTCGCTCGCGTTCCCATTGTGCGGGATGGCGAGCAGCGTCGAGCCATGCGCGCGCAGCTGGTCCATCCACTTCCAGAGCGTCTCCGGATCCTCGGACTCGAGCGAACTCAGCACCATTTCCGGCAGTTTCGCGGTGTCCCGGAACACGACGACGCGGTGCAGGTTCCGCTTCTGGGGATTCGCAGTCCACTCGAAGCCGGCGAACGTCGTGAAGTGGCCGGGCCGATAGGCCGCATCGGCGGCCTTCACGATCTCGGCCCAGACGGAACGGGCGAGCGTCGGGTCGGTCAGCATCGGGTCGACCTTGCCCGCGCTCAGGTCGCGCAGGACGCCGGCGAACGTCTGCATCCGCACCACCGGGTCGGGCGAGTTCACGCCCTTGGCCAGCTCGGTCTTGCTGAGCGGGCTTTCGGGGTTGCTCATCTGGTTGAACACGCCCATGAACTCGGCGTGCTCGGCCACCATGTAGAAGTCGAGTGGTGTCTGTATCTGGATCTTGCCGCCGAAGCCGCTGTTGGTGATTTCCTTGCCTTGCGCCCACGCGTAGGCGTCGACCGGCGTCGTCCTGCTGCCGTTCGTGAACGCGTCGAACGACCAGCTAGTGTGGACGTGCACGTCGCCGAAATACGCGTTGCGCTCGGGATTCGCGGCGGGCCGGTCCGATGCCGCGGGGGAGGAGGGCGCTTCGGTGGCTGCGGTGGATGCAGGGGACGCAGGGGCTGCAGGGGCCTGTCCCTGGCGCGAGCAGCCGCCGGCGAGAACGCCGAGCAGCAGAAGGGTCGCCGCGGCGGCGCCCGAGGACGGGCGATCGATGAATTCGAGTTTCACGTGTCTACCCCTGCGGATGTTCGTTCGGTCGAGCCGTATACCACGGGATCCTTTCGGCTGGAAATTCCAGATGAGTCGGTGCTCCGCAATCGGTGGCCTGCCTGCCTGAGCCTCGGCCGTTGGGCATGCCGGGCAGTGACCTGCTTCTGTCGGGAGCCCGAATTCCAGCGATGCATCATCGTCCTGGCTGGCGTGGACCCCATGGCTGTATCAGACTGACGAGGGTCGTTCGATTCCCGGGGGGCCGATGTCGACACGTGCGTCCTGCGTCATTCTCGCGACGATCGCCCTTGGAGCCTTCGCCTCCTCTGCACTTGCGCAAGGGCAGGACTCCACCCCGGGGGAGCGCTACCTGCGCGTGATGGCGGAAATGCTCCCGGGGCACTACGACAACGCGAACCAGCACTACTTCGACGGCCGACGGCGGCTTCCCGCGGAAGACCGGCACGAACGGGTCTCGGCGACGATCCGCCGCATCGACACGCCGGCGTTCGGTCGGTACGTCTTCCTGTGGGTGAACCAGACCGAGGCCGCCGCCGGATCCCAGCGCACCTGGCGGATCGCGACGCTCGAGGCCGGACCTGGCGCGGAAGAAGTCACGATGCGCTTCTACCTGCGCATGCAGGGCGAGATCGCCGATTCGGAACTGCCCGCGCTCAAGCCCGCGGACCTGCGCAGCACGTCGGGGTGCGAGTACGTGTTCGTGCGGCGCGCTGAACACTTCGTGGGTCGTCAACGCCCGCGAGCCTGCCAGTTCGAGTGGGAAGGCCAGGCGGTGTACACCGACAACGAGATCCAGTTGTCGCGCGCCGAGCTCTGGTTCAACGACCACAAGTTCACGCTCGCGACCGGCCGTCGCATCACCGGCACCGCCTCGGGCGAGCCATACTGGCTCGAGCGCTCGCGAACCTTCCATTGCTACGCCGACGTGCCCGGCGTCGGTGGCGGGGTGGCCACTCCCTTCCAGCGCTACGACGGCATCAACCTGCACGACAAGGGCGATACGCACTGGTTCCGCGTCGCGACTGGCCAGGAGATCGGCCTCGGCCTGCGCGCCGTGACCTGGCACGTGCTCAACGAAGCGAGCGACGACTTCAACCGCAATTCGCTCGTGCTGTCGGTGAGCGAACGGCTCGCCGATGGCAGCGTCAAGGAACATGGCTATGCCTTCACCGATCCGCACGCCGAGCGGATCGCAATCAATCTCAAGTGGATCCTCGCCAATTGCGCGATCACCTCGCGGCGCGACGCGCGGCCCGAAATGTAGGAGACGACCCGGCATGGATTCGCACCCGCCCCAATCGCGCTCCTCCGCCTACGGGTGGTACGTCGTTTGCGTCCTGACGCTCGCCTACGTGGTGTCGTTCCTCGACCGCCAGATCCTTGCGCTCATGGTCGAGCCGATCAAGCACGACCTCGACCTGACCGACACGCAGATCAGCCTGCTGATGGGCCTCGCATTCGGCATTTTCTACACGCTGATGGGCGTACCACTCGGGCGCCTCGCCGACCGTACGAGCCGCCGCGCATTGATTGCGACCGGCGTGGGCGTGTGGAGCCTGATGACGGCTTCCTGCGGACTGGCGCGCAGCTTCGGCCAGTTGTTCGTGGCCCGCATCGGCGTTGGCGTCGGCGAGGCTGCGCTGACGCCCGCCGCGGTCTCCATGATTTCCGACTACTTCCCGCGCGAGAAGCGCGGCGCGGCCATCGGCTTCTACAACATGGGGGTCTCGCTGGGCGCGGGCACGGCCATGGTGCTGGGCGGCATCGTGATCAGCTTCGTGATGAGCCGGCCGGCGCTCGAGTTGCCGGGCCTCGGCCTGCTGAAGAGCTGGCAGCTCGTCTTCATGCTGGTCGGCCTGCCGGGGCTGGCGATCGTGGCGCTCATGGCGACGATCCGCGAGCCGCAGCGCCATGAAATGCTCGCCGGGCAGCAAGGCGCGGTGTCGCTCCGATTCGCAGCAGGCTATCTCGCCGGCCGCTGGCGGACGTACGTGCCGCTGTTCGTCGGCATGTCGGTCGTCACCATCATCGGCTACGCCTATTTCTCGTGGATGCCGACGATGTTCATCCGCCATTTCGGCTGGACGATCCGCGAGGTCGGCATCGCCTACGGCCTGCTGGTGCTGGTCTGCGGTCCGATCGGCGTCAATGGTGGTGGCTGGCTGGCGGACCGGCTGTATCGCCGCGGCTACCAGGATGCGCACCTGCGCACCGCATTGCTCGGCGCGATCATCTCGCTGCCGAGCGCCGCGCTCGCCCCACAGATGCCCCCGCCCGAGTGGACGCTCGCGATGATGATTCCAGCCAGCATCGGGCCGGCGATCTCGACGGCGACGGGCGCGTCGGCGGTCGTGATGATCACTCCGAACCAGATGCGCGGGCAGACTTCGGCCCTCTACATGTTCACGATCTCGATACTCGGCCTGACGCTCGGACCAACGGCCGTCGCGCTCTGCACCGACCTGCTGTTCGGCGACCAGGGGGCACTGAATTATTCGATTGCGATCGTGTCGGGCGTGGCGGCCTCGTTCTCGATCGCCTTGCTGGGCGGCGGCCTCGCGCCGTACCGCCGCGCGGTTGCCGAATCCGCTGGCTGGAGTTCCTAGCGAGCGGCGGTGTACTCCGCGCGCAGCCGCGCGACGACGTCGGTGACCGGCTCGGTCCGGGTGATCGCACCGACGCCGTGACCCGCCGACCAGATGTCGCGCCAAGCCTTGCTCTCGTTGCGCTGGTCGATGCTGACGGACGCCCGACGCTCGAACGTCGCGAGGTCGATTCCGGCCGCGGCGATGCTCGGCCGGAGGTAGTTGGCCGGTACCCCGGTGAACTTGTCCGAGAGCACGATGTCCTCCGCGGTCGCGTCCACGAGCATCTGCCGGTATGCGTCGCTCGCCAGGCTCTCGGGCGTCGCGATGAATCGCGTACCCATGTATGCGAAGTCGGCGCCCATCACTTCGATCGCGCGGACGTCGCGACCGGTCATCAGTCCGCCCGCGACGACGAGCGGGCCGTCGAAGAATTGCCGTACGGCCGAGACGAAAGCGAATGGCGACAGGAAGCCGGTGTGACCCCCGGCACCGGCGCACACCAGCACGAGGCCGTCGGCGCCGTTTGCAGCGGCGACGCGCGCAAACCTGATCGAGTTGACGTCCGCGAACACGAGTCCGCCGTACTGGTGCACCCGCTCGGCGACGGCGCCAGGCTTGCCGAGCGCGGTGATCACGATCTCGGGGCGATACCGCAGCACGATCTCGACGTCGGTGGTCGCACGCGGGTTGGACGGATGCAGGATCAGGTTCGGGATCCACGGCGCGGCGTCCTTGCAGGTCGCCAGGGTGCTCGAGATCTCGTCCAGCCACGCCTCGAGTACGGACTCCGGCCGTGCATTGAGCGTCGGGAACGACGCCGGCAACCCGGCCCGGCAGGCAGCGATCACCAGTTGCGGTCCGGACACCAGGAACATCGGCGCGACGATCGCAGGCAGGGCGCAACGCGCCTTGATCGCATCCACCACCGCGCGCGTCGAGCGAGTCGTCACGACGAACCTCCTGCCTGGGACTCCGCCTGCGCCGTGCTCGGCCGCAGCACGCGCTTCAGGATCTTGCCCTGCGGAC
>VEPJ01000194.1:16161-16397 GCA_012026925.1 Gammaproteobacteria bacterium
GGTACCTTGTAGCCTGCCAGTCCTCGGCGGCAAGCGGCGAGAATCGAGTCCGCATCTGCGGTGCCGCCCGGAACCCGCACCACGAACGCCTTGCCGACTTCGCCCCACTTTGCATCGGGAACGCCGACGACCGCGACCATCGCGACCCCGGGCACCTTGGAGATCACGCTCTCGACCTCCGCCGGATAGACGTTCTCGCCACCGGAAATGAACATGTCCTTGACGCGGTCCACGAC
>VEPJ01000145.1 GCA_012026925.1 Gammaproteobacteria bacterium
ATAGGTGCCATTCACCGAATTTCCGGCGCCGGAAATTCGGTGAATGGCACCTATTTTCTGGCACCTATTTTCCCAATCGATCCAGCAGTTCCACCGGATCGCTCGACACGTGCAGCAGCGAGCGATGCTTCGCCTTGATGAATCCCGACGCGGTCGCGCGATCGAGGAACGCGACGAGATCGTCGTAGTAGCCACGCACGTTCAGCAGCCCGTTCGGCTTCTCCTCGAGCCCGAGCTGCGCCCAGCTCAACGCCTCGAAGAGTTCGTCCATCGTGCCGATGCCGCCCGGCAGCGAAAGGAACGCATCGGCGAGTTCGCCCATGCGCACCTTGCGCTCGGTCAGCGTCTCGACGATCTCGAGCTCGGTGAGATCGTCGTGTCCCACCTCCCACTCGTACAGGAAGCGCGGAATCACGCCGATCACCGTGCCGCACTCGGCGAGCGCCGCATCGGCGCGCACGCCCAACAGCCCGGCGCTGCCGCCCCCGTACACGAGCGTCCAGCCACGCCTCGCGATTTCCCGGCCGACGCGCCCGGCTGTCTCCGCGAATATCGGGTCGACGCCCTCGGACGACCCGCAGAAGACAGTGATGGCCGTCACCCGCGCAGGCCTCGCAGGAACGCCGCGGGATCCCCCCCTCGCTCGAGCACCTCGACGAGCGCGGAGCCCACCACGACGCCGTCGACGTGCCCCTTCATGCGCGCCACCTGCTCCGGCCCGCGAATGCCGAAGCCCGCGCAGACCGGGATCGGCGACACCGCGCGCACACGGTCCATGTAGGCCAGCACGTCGTCGGGAACCGCGACACTCTTGCCCGTCGTGCCGGTCATGGTCACGGCGTACACGAAGCCCCGGCTCGCCTCGCACAACATGCGGATGCGCTCCGGTGGCGTCACCGGCGTCACCATCTGCACGAGCGCGAGCCCGGCCCGGTCGAGTGCCGCGCGGACGTCGGCGCTCTCCTCGTAAGGCAGGTCCGGAATGATGAATCCGGACACGCCCGCCGCCGCGGCCGCTTCCGGCAGGCGGTCCAGCCCGAACGCGAGCAGCGGATTCAGGTAGCTCATAAGGAGCAGCGGCGCCTTCGGTCGCGGCTGCATCAGCACGAGCTCGTCGAGCAGCCATGGCAGCGTGAAGCCGCCCTGCAGCGCGACGTGGCTCGCACGCTGGATGGTCATGCCGTCCGCCATCGGGTCGCTGAACGGCACGCCGATCTCGACGACGTCCGCCTCGGCGCCGATCGCGGCGAGGTTGCGACGGAAGCTCGCCCGGTCGGGAAATCCCGCGGTCATGAAACCCACGACGGCCGGGCGGCCCTGGGCCGCAGTGGCACGGATGGCGGCACTGATGGAATCGCGCGGCTGGCTCATCACAGCTTCCCCTCGAGCAGCGTGCGCTGCAGCGTCGGCATGTCCTTGTCGCCGCGGCCGGAGAGCCCGATCAGGATGCGGCTACCCGGGTTCTCGCGCGCGTAGCGCTTCGCGCCGGCGAAGGCGTGCGCGCTTTCGATCGCGGGCAGGATGCCCTCGGCCTGGCAGCACTCGGCGAGCGCCTCGAGCGACTCGTCGTCCTGCGCGGCCTCGTACTTCACTCGACCGATGCTCGCGAGCAGCGCGTGCTCGGGGCCCACGCCCGGATAGTCGAGTCCGGCCGACACGGAGTGCGTCTCCTGGATCTGGCCGTGTTCGTCCTGCAGCAGCAGCGAGTAGCAGCCCTGCAGCACGCCCGGCGTTCCATACGCGATGGACGCCGCATTCTGGCCGAGTCCCGTGCCCGTGCCGCCGGCTTCGAGGCCAAGCAGCCGGACACCCACGTCGCGCACGAACGGATGGAAGATGCCGATCGCGTTCGAGCCGCCGCCGACGCAGGCCACGACGACGTCGGGCAATGCGCCCGCCTGCTCGAGCATCTGCGCGCGGGCCTCGATGCCGATCACCGACTGGAACTCGCGCACCAGATAGGGATACGGGTGCGGCCCGACGGCCGAGCCGAGCAGGTAGTACGTGCCGTTCGGGTCCGACACCCAGTCGCGCAGCGCCTCGTCGATCGCCGCGCGCAGCGTCTTGTCGCCGCTCGTCACCGGCACGACCTCGGCGCCGAGCAGCTTCATGCGCCCGACGTTCGGCGCCTGCCGCTCCATGTCGATCGCGCCCATGTACACCACGCAGGGCATGCCGAGGCGTGCGCAGGCCGCAGCGGAGGCGACACCGTGCTGGCCCGCACCGGTTTCCGCAACGATGCGCTTCGCCCCGAGGCGCATGGCGAGCAGCGCCTGTCCTATCGCGTTGTTGATCTTGTGCGCGCCCGTGTGCGCGAGGTCCTCGCGCTTGAGCCACACCTCCGCTCCCCAGCGGCGCGACAGCTCGCGCGCGTAAGTGAGCGGCGTCGGGCGCCCGACCCAGGTGCGCAGCTCCGCCTCGAACTCGGCCCGGAACTCCGGGTCGTGCAGCACCGCGCGTACACCCTCCTCGAGCCGATCGAGCGCCGGCACCAGCGTCTCCGGCACGTAGCGCCCGCCGAAGGGCCCGTAGCGGCCCCGCTCGTCCGGAAACGCCCCGCTCAGCGTCTGCGCGAGCAGTGCCTCGCGGTCGATCTTCAGGCCCTCGATTCTCATCAGCGACTCTCCTCGGCCAGCAGGACGGACTCCGCACGGCGGGCCGCCTCGATGAATTCACGTATCTTGCCGGCGTCCTTGACGCCGCGACTCGACTCGACGCCCGAACTCACGTCCACGCCGAACGGCCGCACGGCGCGCACTGCATCCGCGACGTTGTCGATGCCGAGCCCACCGGCAAGCACGACCTGCGTCATCGCGGCGAGCCGTGCCGCCTCGACCCAGTCCGCCCGCTCGCCCACCCCGCTGCGCGCGCTCTCGAGCAGGCATCGACGTGGCAGGGTCGCGGGCGGGCGGACTGGGTCGAGGCGGCACGGCTCGCCGCGATGACGCAGGGCG
>VEPJ01000217.1 GCA_012026925.1 Gammaproteobacteria bacterium
GGCGACCAGCGCCACCCGCTGGCACCGGTGCTCGCAGAACTGAAGCGCGAGTTCGGCGACGTCGAGATTCCCCTGGGCGACGGTTACGGCACGTCCGCGCGCGAGTTCGTCGATGCCTTGCTCGACTCGGAGCCGAACCGGCTCGGCGCATCCTTCCGGCAGCTCCTCGCGCGCCGCACACACGGGCACCCCCTCTTCACCGCGGAACTGCTGCGGACCATGCGCGAGCGTGGCGACCTCACCCGCGATGCCGATGGCCTCTGGGTCGAAGGTCCCGACCTCGACTGGGACGTGCTGCCCGCGCGGGTCGAGGGCGCGATCGAGGAGCGCATCCGCCGCTTGCCGCCGGACCTGCAGGAGCTGCTGTCCATCGCCAGCGTCGAGGGCGAAGTCTTCACGGCGGAAGTGGTCGCCCAGCTGACGGGGCGTGACACGCGGCAGGTGGTGCGCCGCCTGACGCAGGAGCTCGACCGGTTGCACGGCCTCGTTCGCGAAGAGGGCCGCGAGCGCGTCGGCGCGGCGCGGTTGTCGCGCTTCCGTTTCCGCCACAACTTCTTCCAGGCCTACCTCTACGACACGCTCGGCGACAGCGAGCGCGAGGTGCTGCACGAGGACGTGGCCGACGCGCTCGAGAAGCTTCACGAGGGCCATACCGCGGAGATCGCCGTGCAGCTCGCGAGGCACTACGAGGCGGCGCAGTCGCTCGACAAGGCGGCGTATCACTGCCTGCAGGCCGGCCGCCGCGCCATGGCCGTGTTCGCGCACGGCGAAGCCGTCGCGCTCGCGGCGCGGGGGCTGCGCGCGCTCGAACCACTGCCCGATACGCCGGAGCGCCGGCGGCAGAAACTCGACCTGATGCTGCTGGCCGGCAACGCCCAGCGCATGAGCGGTGCGTGGGCCGAGTCCATGAACACGTTCCGCGAAGCCGCCGAGCTCGCAGAACGCGCCGGCCTGCCGGAAGTGATGGCGGAAGCAGCGCTCGGTTACGAGCATCCGCGCTACCGCTACAACCTGCCCGAGACGATCACACGGGACCTGCTCGGACGCGCGCTGGCGGCCCTGCCCGACCGGGACAGCTCCCTGCGCGTGCGGGTGCTTGCCGGACTCGCGCGTGCCAGCGCGAGCGCATCGACCGGCCTTTCGGATACCGCCGTGCGCATGGCGGACGAGGCGGTCGCCATGGCACGCCGCCTCGGTGACCCGCAGGCGTTGCTCGAAGCGCTCGAGATGCGCTTCCTGTTCGACCGGGCACCGAGCGAAATCCACCGCCGCCTCGCGACGATGGACGAGATGCTCGGCCTCGCGCGGCGCGGCAACGACAAGCGGCTGCTGCTCGACATCCTCGAGATGCGTTACATGGACCGCATGGCCCTCGGCGAGCGCGAGGCCGGGGACTTCATCGACGAGCACGCACGGCTGGCGGACGAGATCAAGGACCCGTTCTACCTGTACACGACGGCGTCGATCCGCGTGTGCCCGGCGTTCCTCGCGGGTCACTTCGACGAGGCCGAGCAACTGGCGCAGCAGGCGTTCCAGATCGGGCAGCAGCACGGCATCGGCAGTGCCCAGGGCATCTTCGGCATCCACATGTTCACGTTCCGCCGCGAGCAGGGCCGCCTGCGGGAGATCGCGCCGGTGGTGCAGCACTTCCTGCGCGAACAGGGTCACGGCGCGGCGTGGCAGCCGGGCCTCGCCCTCATCTACAGCGATCTCGGTCGCGTGGACGACGCGCGGGCCGAGTTCGAGCGGCTCGCGGCGAACGACTTCGCGGCGGTGCCGCGCGACGCGCTGTGGCAGACGTGCCTCGCCTATCTCGCCGAGGTCTGCGCGACCTTGGGTGACGAGGACCGCGCGGCGCGGCTGTATGAACTGATGCTGCCGTACGCGGAGCTCAACGTGCTGGTCGGCCTCGATTTCTATCTCGGTGCCAGCGGGCGCTACCTCGGCCAGCTGGCTGCCGTTGGGTCGCAGTGGGACGCGGCGGAAGCGCACTTCGAGCACGCGTTGCGGCTCGACGAGCGCACGGGCGCGACGCCTTGGCTCGCGCACAGCCGCTATCAATACGGCCGGATGTTACGGTTGCGTGGACGGCCCGGGGACCAGGAGCGTTCGGAGGCCTTGATCGGGCAGGCGCTCGCGACGGCCCGGGCGCTCGGCATGCACGGGCTCGCCGGGCGCATCGGAGGCGCTGCCGGTGACGGCCGCTGCGCCGTGATTTAGTATCGGGCGCCAAACCAATAACGCACGGAGCGCCCCCAAATGCCGGTCTTCCTGATCGAACGCAACTTCGCCGAACAGCTGGAGATCAACCCGGAGGCCGCCGCCGCGGTCAACAAGATCAACGGCGACGCCGGGGTGAACTGGCTGGTTTCGTTCCTGAGTGCCGACAAGAAAAAGACGTACTGCCTGTACGAGGCGCCGAGCGCGGACGCGATCCGCGAAGCGGCGCGCGTGGCGGGCCTCCCGGCCGACGAGATCGTCGAGGTGGGCGAGATCAGCTCGCTCGGGCGGGTCGGCGCCGTCCAGAAAGAGCGCTACGCCGTACAGTGACCTTGCGGCTCGCCAGCGTCCTGACAGCAGCGATCCTCTGCGGCTGCGCGACGCCTGCACCCACGCGGGCAACCGGCGACCACGTGCCCGAGCTGCCAGCGAGCTTCAGTGGCACGCTGCCTTGTCCCGGCTGCGAGGATATCCGCGCGCAACTCGACCTGTGGCCGGACGGCGTGTTCCACCTGAGCCGCGAGGGCGAGGGCACGGCCGATCGCGACGACGACCTCGGCCGCTGGCGCCGCGACCCGGGCAGCCCAGTCATCCTGCTCTACGGCGGCCGCGAGATGCCGCTGCAGTTCGAGGTCGTCGACGCGCGGACGCTGCGTGCGCTCGATGTTTACGCGAAGCCCGCCGGCAAGGCCGATCGCTACGACCTGAGCAGCAC
>VEPJ01000156.1 GCA_012026925.1 Gammaproteobacteria bacterium
CCGTTCCGCACCTACAACGTCCTGCCGGACGCGCTGCTGGTGAACTTCCAGACCGTCACGGTCAGCCTGTTCCCGGACCTCACGACCGGGACGCTGCGCCCGGCCGTGAATCCCTGGCCGGCCAACCTGGCCATCGACAACTCGGCGCAACTGGATCGCGGCGCCTGCCGCCGCGGATCCGGCGGGGTTTCGGTCACGATGCCAGACGGGCCCTCGGGCAACCGCATCGGCTTGTCCGGCCGCTACGCGTCGGGCTGCGGCCCCATGACTTTCACGCGTCCCGTGATGCGGGCACCGGACTTCGCCTACGGCACGTTCAGGACCTTCTGGCAGCAGGCCGGCGGCAAGCTCGACGGCGGGTGGCGCGTGGGTGTGCTCCCGCCCGATGCCCGGCTGCTCTACAGCCAGGATTCCCTGTCGCTCGCCGAAATCATCCGCCTGATCAACAAGTTCTCGAGCAACACCATGGCGCGGCAGTTGCTGCTCACCCTCGCCGCGGAGAAGGCGGGCCGCCCCGGGACGACGGCTGGCGGACGCCGCGCGATCGCCGACTTCCTGGCGTCGCGGAACATCTCGATCCCGGAACTGGTCCTGGACAACGGCTCCGGCCTGTCGCGCGACGAGCGCATATCCGCGCAGGGACTCGCCGACGTGCTGCTCGACGCCTGGCGCAGCCAGTACTTCCCCGAGTTCGCCGCCTCGCTGCCCCTGTCCGCGACGGACGGCACGCTGCGCAAGCGCTTCCGCTCGCCCGAGATGCAGGGCAGGCTGCGCATGAAGACGGGCACGCTCGAGGGCGTGAGCGCGCTGGCCGGATACGTGAACGCCGCGTCGGGGCGGACGTTCGTCGCGGTCATCATCCTGAACCACCCGGGCGTGGAGGACGGGGCCGGTCCGGCCGTGCAGGCCGCGCTCGTCCAGTGGGTGTTCGGGCAGTAGGGGATCCCGGCTCATCCTTTGGTCGAATGCCTATCCGGGGCGGACGAGGGCGGTGGCTATACTCGGTCCGGCGCCAGGCTTCGGGTGAGGGTCCATGGCTTACGACCGGAACAACATCTTCGCGCGGATCATCCGGGGCGAGATCCCTGCCCACAAGGTCCACGAGGACGCGCACACGCTCGCCTTCATGGACGTCATGCCCCAGTCGGACGGGCACACGCTCGTGGTGCCGAAGTGGGAGGCGGAGAACCTGTTCGACCTGCCGCCGGAGTCGCTGGCCGCGACCATCCTGGCGACGCAGCGCGTGGCGCGCGCGGTGAAGAAGTCCTTCGACGCACCGGGACTCATGATCGCGCAGCTGAACGGGCGGGGTGCCGGGCAGAGCGTGTTCCACATCCACTTCCACATCGTGCCGCGCTACGAAGGCATCGACCTCCGCTTCCACGCGCGGGAGATGGCTGATCCGAAACTGCTGGCCGAGCATGCGGCCAGGATCCGGGCCGCGCTCGACTGAGCCGGCGCGCGACGAACGAGAATCCGGGAGACGCAGATGACAGCGACCAAGGTCTACAAGGTTCCGGCCGGGTTCGCGGCCCGGGCGCGCATCACCCACGACCAGTACCTGAGGCTCTACCAGGAGTCCGTGCAGGACCCGGAGGGCTTCTGGGCGCGCATGGGCCAGCGCATCGACTGGATGCGCCCCTACACGCGCGTCAAGGACACGAGCTACGACGCGAGGAACTTCCACATCCGCTGGTACGAGGACGGGCAGCTCAACGTCTCGGCGAACTGCCTCGATCGCCACCTCGCGACGCGCGGCGACAAGACCGCGATCATCTGGGAGGGCGACGACCCGAACGAGAGCGCGCACGTCACGTACCGCGAGCTCTACCACCGCGTCTGCAAGCTGGCGAACGCGCTGCGCTCGCTCGGCGTGAAGAAGGGCGACCGGGTCACGATCTACCTGCCGATGATTCCCGAGGCGGCGGTCGCGATGCTCGCGTGCGCGCGCATCGGCGCGATCCACTCGGTGGTGTTCGGCGGCTTCTCGCCGGACTCGCTGGCCGGTCGCATCGCCGACTGCGCCTCGAACGTCGTCATCACGGCCGACGAGGGCATTCGCGGCGGCAAGAAGGTCCCACTGAAGGCCAACGTGGACCAGGCGCTGAGTTCGCCGGGTACCGAGACGGTGAAGCACGTGCTCGTCGTGCGCCGTACGGCGGGAGCCGTGGCGATGTACGAGCGGGACAAGTGGTTCCACGAGGTCGTGGACGGCCAGCCCGACGAGTGCCCGCCCGAGACCATGGACGCCGAGGACCCGCTCTTCATCCTCTACACCTCGGGCTCCACGGGCAAGCCGAAGGGCGTGCTGCACACGACCGGCGGGTACCTGGTGTACGCGTCGCTGACCCACGAGGCGGTCTTCGACGTGCAGGACGAGGACATATTCTGGTGCACGGCCGACGTCGGCTGGGTCACGGGCCACAGCTACGTGGTGTACGGGCCGCTCTCGAACGGTACGACTTCGCTCATGTTCGAGGGCGTGCCGAACTACCCGGACGTGAGCCGCTTCTGGCAGGTATGCGACAAGCACCAGGTGACGCTGTTCTACACGGCGCCGACGGCCATCCGTGCGCTGATGCGCGACGGCGAGGAGCCCGTGAAGAGGCACTCGCGCAAGTCGCTGCGGCTGCTCGGCACGGTCGGCGAGCCGATCAATCCCGAGGCCTGGGAGTGGTACCACCGGGTGGTCGGCGACGACCGCTGCCCGATCGTGGACACGTGGTGGCAGACCGAGACCGGCGGCATCCTGATCACGCCGCTGCCGGGCGCGATCGCGCAGAAGCCCGGTTCGGCGACCAAGCCGTTCTTCGGCGTCAAGCCCGCGATCGTCGACAACGACGGCCACACGCTCGACGGCGCCTGCGAGGGCAACCTCGTGCTGACCGACAGCTGGCCCGGCCAGATGCGCAC
>VEPJ01000072.1 GCA_012026925.1 Gammaproteobacteria bacterium
GGCTACGTGCACGCGTTCTCGCACAAGATCGGCGGCGTGTACGGCGTGCCGCACGGGCTCGGCAACGCGATCGTGCTGCCGTACGTGCTCGACTTCCTGAAGGATGCGCCCTATGCGGAGGCGCGGCTCGCCGAACTCGCCGTCGCGATCGGGGCCGGGTCGGCGTCCGAGCCGGAGGCGGCGCTGGCGCAGCGGTTCGTGGAGCGCGTGCGCGAACTCAACCGCACGGTCGGGATCCCCGAGAAGGTCGCGCCCCTGCGCAGGGAAGACGTGAGGCTCATCGCGCGCGCCGCGATGGTCGAGGCGCATCGCGACTATCCGGTGCCGAAGGTCATGAGCCTCGGCGAGGCGGAGGCGCTGCTCGAGAAGTGCCGGGCCTAGGGTCCGGCCGCCCGGAGCGCCGCGATCGCGCGACGAGGACTACGGATTGTCGGTCGCGGTGGGCGGGCATAGCATCGAACATGCCGCCGGGCGATCCGGGGCGGCACCCGCCCTTTCCGGGAGGAGTACACATGACCGATACCGTAACGACCGAGAAACTCAAGGAAGACCTGGCCGCCGTGATGCGCGATGCCGAGGCGCTGATCAAGGCCTCCGCCGACCAGGGTGGCGAGAAGGTGACCGAGGCTCGCGCGAAGATCCGCGAGTCGATCGACGCCGCAAAGGCGCGCGTGCGGCAGGCGGAACTCGCCGCCCGCAAGCATGGCGAGGACGCCATCCACGCCACCGAAGACTACGCAAAGCGCAACCCCTGGCAGGCGATGGGAATTGCCGCCGGGGTGGGTCTGGTGGTGGGCGTACTGCTGGCCCGTCGCTGACGCGCAAATGAGCGAGGACACGCCCGGACCAGCGACGAACCTGCTGCGGTCGCTGGTCCACCTCGGAGGGACCCTGCTCGCGCTCCTGCAGGCGCGGGTGGATCTGCTCACGACGGAACTCAGCGAGGACCTGGAACGTGGCCTCCAGATCCTGCTGTGGGCGTTCACGGCCCTGTTGTGCGGCATCCTCGGGGCGCTGCTCCTCGGCGTCAGCCTGATCATCTACTTCTGGGATACGCACCGGCTCGCGGCCGCGTTGTCGGTCACGGGCGTCTTCCTGGCGGTGGCGGTCTGGGCCGGAGCGATCCTCCGCAGGCGCCTCCACGAGAAGCCACGCCTTCTCGATGCGTCGCGCACCGAACTGCACCGCGATGTCGAGCTTCTCCGGAGGGACCGGTGAGCTCGCGGCTCGCGGCGCTGACGGCCCGGCGGCTCGCCCTGCAGGTGGAATGCGACCTGCGGAGGGGAGACGTCCGGCACCTCTACGGCGATCTCGAAGGGCGCACCGCCCGCGCCGACCGCGTCATCGAGAATGCGCGCAGATTCGGGCCCGCGATCGCGGTCGGCGGCATTGCACTCCTGATCGCCCTGGGGCCGGGCCGCGCACTGAGCCTGGCCCGGCGCGGCCTGGCCATCGCGGTCTACGCAAGCCACGCTCGGCGAATGCTCTCCTGAGCCGGTCCCCCCGGCGGCGTGCCCCGTCAACCCGCGGCCTGACCCATGAGGTGATCGCGGAACTTGTCGCGCAGGTCCTTCTTGCTGATCTTCCCGGTCGCCGTCATCGGCAGGCTCTCGACGACGATCACGTCGTCGGGCAGCTGCCACTTGGCGAAGTGCTGGGCGATGTGCGCGAGCACCGAGTCGCGCGCGGGCGTGCAGCCCTGGCGTGGCACCACGAGCAGCAGCGGCCGCTCCTCCCACTTCGGGTGACGCACGCCGATCGCCGCGGCCATCAGCACCTCGGGGTGGCCGCAGGCGCAGTTCTCGAGGTCGACCGAGCTGATCCACTCGCCGCCCGACTTGATGACGTCCTTGGCGCGATCCGTGATCTGCAGGAAACCGTTGGGGTGGATGACCGCGACGTCGCCGGTCGCGAACCAGCCCTGCTTGTCGTGGGAAGCCGAGCTCTCCATGTGGAAGTAGCCGCTGCAGACCCACGGCCCGCGGACCTTGAGTTCGCCCGAGGACTGGCCGTCCCACGGCAGCTCGTGACCCTCGTCGTCCACGATCTTCATCGCGATGCCGAAAATGCCGCGGCCCTGGCGGGACTGCCAGGTGTCCTGCTCCTCGGCGGGCAAGGCGTCCATGCTCGCGGGCAGGCTGCCGACGGTGCCGAGCGGACTGGTCTCCGTCATTCCCCAGCCCTGCAGCACCTTGATGCCGTGCTGCACCCGGAATTCGCGGATCATCTGCAGCGGCACCGCCGAACCGCCGACCAGCGTGTTCTTCAGCGTCGTGAGCTTCTTGCCGCTCTGCCGCAGGTAGTTGAGGAGCAGCGTCCACACGGTGGGCACGCCGGCGGCGAGCGTCACGCGTTCCTCGTTCATGAGTTCGGTCAGGACGGCCGCGTCACCCATCTTCGGTCCGGGGAAGACCAGCTTGGCGCCGACCATCGGCGCGTTGTACGGCAAGCCCCACGCATTTGCGTGGAACATGGGCACCACGGCGAGCGCGACGTCGCGGCCGGACAGCCCGACGGCGTCGGCCATGCAGCCGCCGTACGCATGCAGCACGGTGGAGCGGTGGCTGTACAGCACCCCCTTCGGGTGTCCCGTCGTGCCGGACGTGTAGCAGAGCGCGCTGGCCGAACGCTCGTCGAGGTCCGGCCATTCGTACTGGTCGGAATGGTCCGCGATGAACGACTCGTAGTCGGGTAACCGGCCGGCGACGTTGGCCGGCATGGAACCGGCGCCGGTCATGACGATCACCTTCTCGACCGTCGGGATCTTGCCCTGCAGCGGCGCGAGCGCCGGCAGCAGCGTGGGGTCGATGAAGATCAGCCGGTCCTCGGCGTGATTGATGATGTACTCGAGCTGCTCGGGAAACAGGCGCGGGTTGATGGTGTGCAGCA
>VEPJ01000010.1 GCA_012026925.1 Gammaproteobacteria bacterium
CGCTGCCCCACCACGGATTGGCCTTGACCGAACCGAAGATGAAGCCGACGTAGCCATGCAGCAGGAACGCCGAGGGGATGCCGATGATCGTCACGATCTTGCTGGCCCGATGATCCCAGGCGACGGCCTCCGGGCTGACGTCGTTCGAGAAGAGCGAGAGAGCGCGATACACGAACCTCATGAAGCCCGTCTTCTCGCGCGCCATCAGTACCAGCTGCTGGCGGTACTCGAGCCAGACCTCGATCAGGAGGATGCCGAGCAGGTACCACAGGTAGACGAAACCGAACATCGCCATCGCGGACGTCGGCTGCGGCGTCATGAAGATCTCGTAGGCGCGTTCGGGATGGCCGAGGTGCAGCTGCAGCGGCATGCCCGCGATCAGCATGAACGCCAGCGCCGAGAGCAGCGCGAGCCTGTAGATCGGCTGCACCTCGACGACGTTGAACACCTTCACCAGCGACGCGAGGATGAAGGCGCCGGCCACGATGCCGGTCAGGTACGGGTAGACGACGATCAGGATCGACCAGTGCGTCTCCACCTCGTTCGGATAGATGAACCCGATGACCTGGCTCAGCTGGCTGGCAAGCTGTTCCTGGAGCCCGGCGGGTATGGAGCCGCTCATCGAACTTCTCCGTCAAGGTTCGCGTACAGGGCCTTGGGCTCGGTGTTGAGGTCCGGCTTGAGCACGCCGATCTTGTTGTCCCGCTGGAAACTCACGAGCCGGTCCGCCTTGCTCTTCAGGTCGCCGAAGATGCGCGCCTCGGTCGGGCACACCTCGACGCACGCAGGGAGCAGCCCCTGCGTCACCCGGTGATAGCAGAAGGTGCACTTGTCCGCCGTACGCGTGGTCGGATTGAGGAAGCGGGCGCCGTAAGGGCACGCCTGGATGCAGTACCGGCAGCCGATGCACGTCTTCTCGTTCACGAGGACCACGCCGTCCTTCGTCTGGAAGGTTGCGCCGACCGGGCAGACCTGCACGCAGGGTGGGTGCGCGCACTGGTTGCAGAGCTTCGGCACGAAGAATGTCCGCACGACGCTCGGGTCGAGCGGTTCGTTCTGCATGGCGAGCCGCTCCTCCGGGGTCTTGGTGCTGATGCACTCGACCTTGACCTCCCCGTCGGCGTGGATCTGGTAGCGCTCGATCCAGGTCCGGAAGAAGAACGGCTCCTCCGGCACGTTGTTCTCGATCTTGCAGGCCTCCACGCAGCGGTTGCAGCCGATGCACCTGTCGACGTCGACGCCCATGCCGTACCAGTGGTTCGTCGGATCGTAGCCGGCGGTCGCAGACGCGGACAACGCGTTGCCCGCCGCGCTGCAATTGAGCGCCTCGAGGACGCCCGCGGCGGGGAAGAAGAAGATCGCGCCCTTGAGGAACTCGCGCTTGTTCACTTTGGGCCCTCCGGCAGATGGGCGTAATGACACTCCCAGCAGGCGTACGTGCGCCCGTGAGAGGCCGAGTCCACGCGCGCCTTCGCCGCCGCAGGATCGGTGGAGGCCGTGTCGTGGCACCGCGCGCACGCCTCCCGCGTCTCCGGCTTCGTCGGCAGGTGCGAGCGCGGGTCGGTCGTGTGCAGCTCCGGGACCTGGTGGCAGTCGGTGCACGGCAACTGTGAATGCGTGGAGACGGCCTTGGTCCGCGCGATCAGACCGTGGCAACCGCCGCAGTCCTTCGGCGCCTCGTCCGGTTTCGGATCGTGGGGATCGTGGCAGCTGACACAGCGCTTGCCCTTGTTGTGCGCCTGTCCGTCGACCTGCGGGAATCCGTTGGGCCGTGACGACAGGTAGCCGTGGCAGCCCAGGCAGAATTCCCGTTCGCGGTGCTTCGGCGGGGTGGCGGCCTTGTCGTCCTTGTTCGCTACGTGCGCGGCCGCGGGCCCGTGGCAGTTCTCACAGCCGATCGTGCGGTGGTACCCGGCGAGCTTGGCGTCGAACTCCTCCTGGTGGCACTGACGGCACGTCATCATCCCGGCGTAGTGCACCGGCTTGGCCATTTCCCGCACGACCTTGGCGGCCTGGTGCGGCCGGGCCGAGATCCATGACTCCGGGAGCAGGAAAAACCGGGTGATGACCACGACCAGGAAGAGGCCGACGATCACGCCTAGCCGCTTCATTTGCTCGGGAAGCTTCACTGCCGGTTCCTCCGGGTGTCGCGACCTCGGCACTCGAGATGTTTCCCCCTGGTGCCGAGCGGTTCTGGTCGAATTCAGGTCGGGCCGATGTTATTTGCCGGCTTGCTCAAAGCATCTAGGTAATTTCCCCCGGGCAATGGGCGAAGTCCGAAATGGAAAGGGCCGGTCCTTGCGGACCGGCCCCCTCCCCCCGCCGGTCTCCGGCGACGCTCAGCCGAAGAACTGACCCCACAGGGCGACGAAGATGCCGACCGCGCACGCCAGGCCGATGGCCACGGCGAGGAAGCCGAACACGTACGCCACCTTGAGGGTCGCGGCCTCGGGCGCCGGCACGAGGAGCGTGTCGAGCTGCTTCGTCTCCACCAGCCGCCGGTACTCGAGCGGCCGCTCTTCCTTGAACTTCTCGAGCGGCATGGCGCCCGTGAAGATCACCGGATCCATCGGGAAGGACTCCGGCCGCAGGTGCGTGTGGAAGAAGTGGAAGATGAAGATGAAGCCGGTCGCGAGCAGCGCCTCGTCACTGTGGATGATGTACGCCGCGTTCAGGACCCAGCCCGGCACGAACCTAGCGAAGAAGCCCGGCTGCCAGAGCATGAGGCCCGAGACGCCGATCATGCCGACGCCCCAGAACACCGCCAGGTAGTCGAACTTCTCCCAGTACGCCCAGCGGTCCATCTCGGGCCGCTTGCCGATGTAGAGGAAGTACTTGATGTTGCCGAAGAAGTCCTGCACGTCCTTCAGCTGCGGCACCATCGACCTCCAGCCCCAGAAGTAGCCCTTCTCGCCCTTGACGAAGGCGCCCCACACCACCATCAGCAGGTGCGCGCCGAAGTAGCCGAAGGTGATCACCGCGGCGATGCGGTGGATGATTCCGGCCGCGTGCGCGCCGCCGAGGAACGACATCAGTTTCTCGGCCCAGGGTGCCGCCGCGAACTTGAGCGGCAGGCCGCTGACCGCGAGCATCAGGAAGCTCACCACGATGCTGACGTGCAGCCAGATCTGCGCGTTGCTGAAGCGCTTGACGTACGGGCCGGAGCCGCCGTGGCCCGCCTTGTACTCGCCGCGCAGCTTGCCCACCAGCGCGCGCTGCAGCCACAGGAAGTCGTGGATGAAGAAGAATGCGAACACGCCGAGCAGCAGCCCGGTCATGAACAGGTAGATCCAGCGGATTTCCCAGCGCGTGGCCGGGTCGTGCGGCTTGACGTGCGGGTCGAAGGTCAGGAAGCCTGCGCTCTTGACCTCCTGCTCGTGGCACTTGCCGCAGGTGGCTTCGAGGTTCGCCGGGTTGATGCTCGACCGCGGGTCGCTCGCCGGCAGGTTCGCGTGCGGCGTGTGGCAGTCCGAGCACATCGCCACCGACGTCCAGCCGAGTTCGGTCGCCTTGCCGTGGAAGCTGTCGCGGAAGGTCTTGACGCCTTCCTCGTGGCAGCCGCCGCAGTCGCCCGGCATGTGCTTGCGCATCTCGGCCGAGGTCGGGTCCCTCACCATGTGCTTGTCCATGTGGCACGTGGTGCAGACGGGGCCGTCCTTGCCTTCCTTCCAGAGCGCGCCGTGCGTGCTTTCTTCCTGCCATTGCTTCAGCACCAGCTCGTGGCACGAACCGCAGGTGTCCGGGACCTTCTCGTGACCCGTCTTCGCCTTCGGGTCGTCCTTCTTCTGGATGCTGTGCGAGCCATGGCAGCTGCTGCAGGAAGGTGCCGCCTGGGTGAGGCCCGACTTGAGCAGGCCCTTGCCGTGCACGCTCTCCTCGAAGCCGGGCAGCACCTCGTCGTGGCACTTGCCGCAGGTCTTCAGCTGGTTGACCGGCGAGAGGCGCGATTCAGGGCTCGACGTCGCGTCTACGTCATGCCCCGGGCCGTGGCACTTCTTGCAGGTGTGCTCGGCGTGCACGCTCTTCGGGAGCTGCTTCGCGGCCATCCCATGGCAGCCCGCGCAGATCTGGTTGCCCGTCAACTTCTGGTCGTCCGGCAACGCACCCTTGTGCTCGGGCGTGATGTTGGTGTGGCAGTCGACGCAGGTCTTCTCCGCGTGCGGCGCGGAATTGAGCTTGACGTCTTCGTGACACTTCAGGCACGCGGCATCGTCGGCTCGCGCCGCCAGCGGACCCGCGAGGAGCCCGACGCAGAGAACGAGACCGGACAGCAAGGAAAACCGCGGCAGACGGCGCATGGGCATGACCGTGCACTCCCTCTTATTGGCGCACGGGGCGAATGATCCTCGCCGCGGTGCAGCACGGGCACCCGTTCATTCCACTACGCGTTTCTACCTATGCGCGCAGGTGCCTCGCCTTGCGCGGACTCCGGCGGCGCTCTTCGCGAAGTCCTTCAGTCGCCCGACGCGGTCGCGGCCTTCTCAACACCGCGCCGCAGGCGGGGTGCAACGATCAGCGCGGCGCCAAAGAGCGCCATTGCGATGAACAACGTCGACGGGCGCGAATACTTGAAGTCCTGGGCCGCCATCTTCAGGCCGATGGCGATGAGCAGGGGATACACGAGCCACGACCACTCCCGGAAGCGGGCCTGGCGGCCGCCCCAGGCCGTCAGCAGCGTGGCCGCCGAGAGCACGACGGTCGTGACGGTCGCGAGGACACCCGGGTCAACCGTGCGGTCGGCCATCCGCCCGACCAATGGTCCGACATAGCCGACCACGGTGGCGGTCACCGCCGCGAAGAAGACCAGGATGATGACCAGCCGCAGCCCGCTCAGGATCTCGTCACCGGTGGCACTGCGCCGCGACGCGGCGAACCACGCGGCCGCGGCGCCCGCGGCCGACACGGCCAGGATGGCAACGCCTGGAAGCGCCCATGGTCCAAGCTTTGCCGAGGCGAGAACCGTCAGGCAGTACAACAGGGCGCCGGAAGCGATGCCCGCGGCCAGCATGTACGCCGCAGCGTGCACCAGCATGAATGACCGGCCCAAGCGAGCCCAGAGCGCCGCCGCGACGACGGAGAGAGCCGCCAGCACGATCCCGAGCCACGGATCGGCGAGCACGAGGATGAAGCCGGCGATCACGTGCACCAGCGCGAGCGTGGTGTAGTAATACACATTGCGCCCCTTGTCCTTGCGCCTGTCGAGAAACGCGACGGCCACGCCGTAGCACGCCGCCCCGAGGACCAGGCTGATCACCCCGATCGTGGCGGGAAGGATTCCCGTCACCTGCGTCAGGTAAAGCGCACCGCCGAACCCGACGACGAGTGCCGCCGCCGTTTGCGCCACCTCGAACGGCACGACGTTGCGGCCACGGACGAGCGTGCGGGTCGCAATGCTGAGTACGTAGGCTCCCAGCAGAAGCAACTGCAGGAGCATGGCCACCTGCGGCGCGTACGGTTGCTCCGGCGCCAGCACCCGGAGGGTCACTCCCACCACCGCGACGTCGGCGGCCAGCGCCGTCGGCCAGCGCAGCCCCCACCAGTCGAGCGAGTATCCGAACCAGAGGGTCACGATCCCCAGTGCGATCAGGAAACAGGCGAACTCGGCGACGGCGCCCGTCTGTGACATCAGGACCGCGCTGGTGGGCAGCGCCCCGAGCACGGTGATCCACCCGATGGCACGCAGCCGCTGGTGCCACGCCACCAGGAGCAGCGCGATGGTCAGTACCGATACCGCGATTACGCTGCCCTGCCCGTCGAGCACCTTGAACTTGGTCACCGCCTCCACCAGCAGCGGGAACGCGACCATCGCCGTGCCGGCCGCGTGGAACACCGCGCTCGGCACCTGTCGCCGGGCACCAGCGCGATCCGCGAAGAACAGCCACAAGAGGCCGTAGGCGAAGCCGATCGACAAGCCGATCGGTGGCGGCAGCACTCCCGACTCGGTCATCGCACGAAGGAAGAATGCGCCTGCGAGCACCAGGAAGAGCCGCCCGACGAGAGAGAGGATGGCGATGGGATCGTAGGGGTTCCGGGCGACCTTTCCGGCGGCCTCAGCCTGGCGGCGCGCATTCGCTGCGTCCGCGGCTGCCGCAGCCTCGGCGGCTGCCGGGCGGTTCGATTCCAGCAAGTCGACCCGTTGCTGGAGCGACAGGATCGTCAGCCGAAGCTCCTCAACGATGCCCTCGAGACGAGCGGTTCGATCGTCCATTGACTCCCCCTCCTCCGCACCCGTCTTGAGCGAGCTGGAACTGCGCGGAATTGGTTGCAGATCACTACCGCGCGCCCCGCGGAAATTCATGAGGGTTTGCCGAAGGACCCCCGCTCCCCCGGCCCAGTTGGACCCCCGGCCACCGGCCGCGACCCCCAGGGGCCGGCTGTGCGATGCGTCGCCGCCTCATGTCACTCGTGACACTCCTCGACGCTGAACTCGCCTACGGGCTGCACCCGCTGCTCGATCGAGCCGCCATGACCGTGCAACCCGGCGAACGGATCGGCCTTATCGGCCGCAACGGGACCGGCAAGTCGAGCCTCCTCAAGGTCATCGCGCAACAGCAGCCACTCGACGGCGGAGAGGTCCGGCGACGCGATGGGCTCACCGTGGTGCTCGTGGAGCAGGAATCCGCCCTTCCGGCCGCGGCGACGCTGCGCGAGAGCCTGGCCATCCGCGGCGAATTCGACCGGATCGCGGACGACAGGCGGCGCTGGCAGGCCGAGGTGCGCCTCGTCGAGTTCCTGCACCGGTTTGGGCTCGACGAGCAGCTCGATCCGAGCGCGGCCTCCGGCGGCGAATCGAAGCGGGCGGCGCTCGCCCTTGCCTTCGCACTCGAACCGCAGCTGCTGTTGCTCGACGAGCCGACCAATCATCTGGACATCGACGGCATAACGCTGCTCGAGGACCTGCTGCTCAAGGGGCCGGCCGCGATCGTCATCACCCACGATCGCGCGTTCCTGGACCGCGTCGCGACACGGATCGTGGAGCTCGACCGCGGGCTGCTGCGTTCCTATCCGGGGAATTTCGCGGCCTACGAACGTCGCAAGGCCGAGCAGCTCGCCATCGAAGCGATCGAGCACAGGCACTTCGACAAGTTCTGGGAGCAGGAAGAGGCCTGGATCCGCAGGGGCGTGGAGGCCCGTCGCACGCGAAACGCGGGAAGGGTACGGCGACTCGAGGACCTGCGCCGCGAACGCGCGGCGCGCCGTGAACGGCTCGGCAGCGTGAAGCTCACGCTCGACGCGGGCGAGCGCTCTGGCAAGCTCGTCGCGGAACTGGAGGGCGTGTCGAAGCGCTTCGGCGACCGCACCATCGTCGCCGACCTCTCGATGCGCGTGATGCGTGGCGACCGCGTCGGCCTCGTCGGGCCGAACGGCGCCGGCAAGTCCACGCTGCTCAAGCTGATCCTCGGCGATCTCGCTCCGGACGCCGGCACGGTGCGCCTCGGCACCAACGTCCAGGTGATCTATTACGACCAGATGCGGGCGCAGCTCGATCCGGAGCGCAGCGTCGCCGATACGGTCAGCCCGAACTCGGACTGGGTCGAGATCGGCACGGAGCGCAAGCACGTGGTGAGCTACCTGGGCGACTTCCTGTTTCCGCCGCAGCGAGCGGATTCGCCGGTGAAGATGCTCTCCGGGGGCGAGCGCAACCGGCTGCTGCTCGCGCGCCTGTTCGCGCGCCCCGCGAACGTGCTTGTGCTGGACGAGCCGACGAACGACCTCGACATCGACTCGCTCGAGCTGCTCGAGGCCACGCTGCAGGAGTATGCCGGGACGGTGCTGCTGGTGAGCCACGACCGCGCGTTCCTCGACAACGTCGTGACCCAGACGCTCGCGGCGGAGGGCGACGGGCGGTGGAAGGAATACGTCGGCGGCTACAGCGACTGGCTGTCGCAGCGGCCGCGGCCGAAGCCGGCGGAGAGCGGTGCGGACGGGGGACATCCTGGATTTCCGGCAACCGCGGAAATCCAGAATGTCCCCAAACGCACACCCTCTCCGAACGTCCCCAGAAGCACCAAGCTTTCATATAAGGAGTCACGGGAGCTCGAGCAGATTCCGGCGCAGATCGAGGCGCTCGAGGCCGAGCAGCGCGACCTCACCGAGCGCATGAGCCGCGGCGACTACCACAGGCAGGGACCGGACCGGATCAAGGCCGACCGCCAGCGCGGCGAGGAAATCGAACGACTGCTCGCCTCGGCGTACGAGCGCTGGGAAGCGCTCGACGCGAAGGCGAATGCAGCGCGCTGAGCGCCGGTAGAAAAAAATGCGCCCGCGTCGGGGACGCGGGCGCAAGGCGTCGTCACAAACGCCCAGGGGGTCAATCAGGGAAGCGTCTGCGTGCCGCCGGTGGCCGGGTCCTTCGTCCAGCCCAGGGCCGGCCAGTCGATCTGGTTGCTGAAATGGCAGTCCGTGCAGCCGTTGTTGCGACCGAGCGCCTGCTCCTTCGGTGCGACCTCGTGGTCGACCTTGAGCAGCATCACGGTGTCCAGGAACTCGTACTGACCCGTGTAGACCGGCGTCCCGGTGTGGTACGCGGGCAGGTAGATCGCGTTGTCCTGCAGCGCGAGGTTCCAGTCGAACCTGCTCCAGTAGGGGTTCGATCCGGTGACCGTTCCCCACAGGTGCGGTACCAGCACCGTCTTGTTGTTCTTGTCGAACGCCTGGTTGCCGGTCATCTTCTTGAACGGATAGATCTTCGCGTCCGCGTCCTTGTACGTGGCGGTCGGCGAGCCGAGGTCCATCGGCAGCTTCGTGTACTTGTCGTTCAAGCCGACGATCACGCGGTTCCACTTGCCGTCGTAGTAGCGCAGGGTCGGGCGCACGCTGGTGGCCCAGGTGAAGCAGCCCTTAAGCTTGCTGTAGGTCGGGCGATTGCCCGTGCCGACCGGCTCGGCCGCGCACCCGGCCGGACGCGTGTCGGAACCGGCCATCGACCAGCGCCAGTCGATGTACGTCGACACTTTGCGGGCGATCGCCGGGATGTGGCACACCTGGCAGGCGAGACGGTCGTGCGTGCGCACGATGTTCTCGACCGACGTGCCGACGTGGACGCTCGCGGAGTGGCAGTCCGTGCAGTCCTTCATCACGCCCTCGTCGACCGAGTGGAACATGAACCCGCCGATGCCGTGGTCGATCACGTTGCCGGAGGCGTCCTTCTTCACCTGGTGGCAGGAGACGCACAGCATGTTGCCGCCCTTCTTCTGGGTCCCGGTGGCCTTCGGATCCACGCCCATGTGCACGTCCTCGGTGCGTGCGAGATAGGTGGTCGGGTCCGCGTTCGGGTCGGTCGGCGGCAGGAGCGCCATTCGAGTCGAGATGTCCCCGTGCTTCACGTTGTCGTCGCCACCGGCGCGGCTGTGGCAGAACACGCAGGTCGAGCGCGGCGGAATGCCGCCGTTCATGCCGACGCTCTGCGCCACCTTCTGCAGCGCATCCGCCGTCATGTCGGGACCGCCCGCGACCGGCTGGGTCGCGGTCGGCGCGGCCACCTTCTTGTACGTGCCGGTCTGGTCGTGGCAGGCGAGGCAGTCGATGTTCTTCGGGTTGGCGAAGTTGTAGGACTTGTCCTGCCAGCCGTAGCCGATGTGGCACTGCGAGCAGCGCCCTTCGTTGCCGGGCACGGCCTGGCAGAAGTTGTTGATCAGGTCCTTCTTGCCGTGAATCGTGCCCTCGAAGCCCTTGATGCCCGAGACGACGCCTTCCCACTTCCAGTGGGCGGTCTTCATGACGTCGTCACCGGTCTTGCCGTGGCAGTTGAGGCACTGGGTCGTGCCCGTGTAGGTGTTCTCGGTGAAGTAACCCTTGTGCAGGCCGACCACGTCGTAGGCGCCGGACGTCGTGCGGCAGTCGTAGACGTCGACCTTGCCGTCCTTGTTCGTGTCCTCGGTCGCGAGGTCGGCCACGCCATTGCCGTTCAGGTCCCAGCAGTTGAGGCCCGTCGCCCCGGTGGCGCCCGCGGCGCCGGTCGCGCCGGTGGCCCCCGTCGCGCCGTTCTTGCCGTCGTCACCCGAGCAACCTGCGAGGAACGCACCCGCCAGCACTGAGAGCGCGAGCACGCCGAGCGCCCGCGCACGAGGTTTCGTCGATTTCATGAGACCGCTCCTGGAGTCCGTGCAAGCCGCCCGCCCGTCGCCGGGCACGCGCGGCTTCGCAATCCATTAGTTCTTGCTACTTGAGACATTCCTAATCTTTCGCAGTCGCAGAGCATGCACGCGGCGTGCCAGCGCCAGCGGCCGGGCGGCACCCCTGCGCGATCAACACGTTGCGATCCGTGCACCGTGGGATGTGCGTACCAGTCCTGACTGCGCTGAATGCCATTGCTGGCATACGATCCGTCAGTACTGCCAGCGGAGGCATGCATGGCCGCGAACGGGGTTCGACGCAAGGTGCCGAGCGAACTCGAGTCATTTCTCGAGGCGCTGCCCGAGCCACGCATCGTCATCGACTCCGCCTACCGGATCGTGGCGGCCAACCGCGCGTACCGCGAGAGCTACACCGGCGGCGTCGCACCAACCGGCCGGCGCTGCCACGAGGTGTCCCACGGCTTCGACCGCCCTTGCGACGAAGCCGGCGAGTCGTGTCCACTCCGCGCGG
Organism: Gammaproteobacteria bacterium; assembly: GCA_012026925.1. Classification (GTDB taxonomy): domain Bacteria; phylum Pseudomonadota; class Gammaproteobacteria; order Steroidobacterales; family Steroidobacteraceae; genus RPQJ01. The sequence continues at coordinate 10,588 of VEPJ01000010.1, forward strand.
CACGTGCCTCGGGCGCCGTCGAGCGCGTGCTGCATGTCCACCGGACGCCGCGCGGCGACGAGCATGTCGAGGTCGAGTTGGTCCCCGTCCGGGGCGCATCCAGGCGCGCGGACCTGTTCGTCGAACGCATGCAGGCGCTCCCCTCGTCGAGCCTCGCGGATACCGGCGACGGACTCGTCGGCCGGTCCCCTGCATTCGCCCGCATGCTGGCGCTCGTCTCGCGCGTCGCACCCACGGACACGTCGGTACTGCTGCTCGGTGAGACCGGTACCGGCAAGGAAATGGTCGCCCGCGCAATCCACGAAGCGAGCCCGCGGGCCAAGGCACCTTTCGTGGCGGTGGACTGCTCGGGCCTGGCCGAGACGCTGTTCGAGAGCGAGTTGTTCGGCCATGAACGCGGGGCGTTCACCGGCGCACTGGCGCGCAAGACGGGCCTGGTCGAGGCGGCCGCCGGCGGCACTCTGTTCCTCGACGAGGTGGGCGACATTCCACTCGGCCTGCAGGTCAAGCTGCTGCGGCTGCTAGAGACGGGGGCATTCCGGCGAGTCGGCGGCATCGAGCCCCTGCATGCGGACTTCCGCCTGATCGCGGCCACGCATCGCAACCTGGTCGATCTCGTGCGCGCTGAGCGCTTCCGCAGCGATCTCTACTTCCGCATCGCTGCATTCCCCGTGCACCTGCCGCCGCTGCGGGAGAGGCGTGCCGACATCGCGCCACTCGCGCAGACGCTGCTTGCGCGCCTGCCCCCCGGGCACGGCCGTCGCTTGAGCGCGGATGCCCTCGAGCGCCTCGAGCACCACGACTTCCCGGGCAACGTCCGCGAGCTACGCAACATCCTCGAGCGCGCGAGCCTGCTCGCCGACGGGGAGGTGATCGGGTGCGAGCACCTCCCGGACGGCCTGTGCACTGCCGGCCGCCGTGATGCGTCGGTGTTCGAGGACGCCGAGCGCCGCGCCCTCGCCAATGCGCTGCGCGCGCACGCCGGCAGTCGACGTCAACTGGCCGCCGCCCTCGGCATCAGCGAGCGCACGCTGTATCGCAAGCTCCGGGAACTCGGCCTCGCTCGGCCTCAGCTGCCGAGCACGTAGATCTGCCAGAGATCCTTGCTGCTCATCTGGAGCACGGGCCGCATCGCCAGCTGTCCGGTCCGGCCGATGCTCCGCTCGAGGTACTGCATCTCCTTGAGCTTCTCGCGCGTCTCGTCGTCGATCGGCGCCTCGAGCCCGCTCTCGCGCATCAGGATCACGCCCTTGGCGCGCAGCGCGAGCTCCACGTGCAGCCGGAGATAGCAGAGCATGTCCGCCACGACCTCGCCGCGGAATCTCTCGCGCAGCGAGTGCAGGTACTGGCCGGCGTGCGAATCGGAGAACTCGTCGGAATTGATGAGCTCGAGGAGCTCGATGTCCGAGTCGAGGTCCGAGTCGAGCCAGTCCCGCAGCGACTGCTCGCTGCGCTGGAACACCAGGTGCATGATGGGCGGCAGGGCCACCAGGATCGCCAGCGTCGCAACCACAGGTCTCGCGAGCAGGTGGTTGTAGGCCGAATGCAGGGTCACGGCCGCCACGAGGCCGGGCAGGAACACGCCCAGGATCGCATCGGGCCGCTTCTCCGCCAGGGCGACCGATACGATGGCGAAAATCGCCGTTGCACCACCGTGCATGATCGCCGTGCCGAAGCCGCGAATGACCTCGATGCCGATCCGGGCATCGGGCCGCGACGCCAGGTAATAGAGGTTCTCGACCAGAGAGAAGCCGGCCCCGATCGCGAAGCCGAAGATCGCGGCATCCACGAGCATGCCGATGCGTCGCGTACGGACCAGGTAGATGAGGATCGCGGCCTTGAGGAGTTCCTCGATCCACGGGGAGACGTAGCGCGAGTAGGCCGTGAACTCGACCTGCAGCCGCTCCAGTGCGAAGCCATTCAGGAAGTAGCTCGCGCCGGCCGCCGCGCCACCGACCGCGATTGCCAGCAGCACGGAGCGCAGCCTCACCAGCTTGAAACTGTCGAAATAGACCAGCGCGACGAGAAAGACCAGCACCGGCAGCAGTGCGACGGGCGCTTTCGTCAGGACCTGCAGGATCATCGGCTGACCGCGCGGTCGCTCACAGGATCTTGAGCGACGCCATGAACTCCCCCTTGCCCAGGCCGTCGCCGTCGTAGCCTACGGCGTAGCCGAAGGACAGCATCATCGGCAGCCGGTGCAGCACCTGCAACTGGAAATCCACCTGTGCCCCGACGTCGTAGGCGGATTGCCGATAGCCCCCGTTCTGGGGATCCAGCACGAGCGCGGTGGCGAAGATGGCGGGCCGGGCCCAGCTCGCATGGAAGGCCGGGGTGCCGGCAGCTTCGAAGCGCAGCGGTGGCAGATTGAACTCGAGGATGGACTTGACGAACGACTTGCCGCCAAGCGCGTCGATGTCGAAGCCGGGCAGGCTGAACACGTCCCGGTAGCGCTTCGGGTCGCCGTGATCAACCCAGTTGTTGCCGAAGCCGCCGAAATACGCGTTGACGAGCGGATTGCTCCGGTCGCCGGACGACACGCCGGCCGCGTTTCTGGACCAGATCGAGGCGTGGCCCACGGGAAGTGGGAATCCCAGGTCGAACTCCCCGATCAGGCTCGGGATGAGTTCACCGTTCGCCTGGTAGACGTGCCCGACGACCGCCCAGTTGTGGCCCGTCTCGTCGTCCACGCTGCCGATTGAGGAGCGCGGGTGCTTGTACAGGACGCCGACGTCCGCCGTGGCGAGCTCGGTGTAGGGCGCCGGCACGTTCTGGAAGGCCGGCAACTTGTCGAGGTCCCCGTAGTACGCCGCGTGGGCAATGAGGTTCAGCTTCTCCGGCGGGTCGTAGATGATCGGACGGTCGTACGCGACGTAGCCGCTGTACCCCGCGCGGCTCACCTTGGTCGGCCCGAAGAGATCGTAGAAGTCCGCCGCATTCCAGCGCGCGCCGAGCGTCCAGAACGAGTGCTGGTACTTCACTTCGGCGTTGCCGCGCTGCCGGCCCGGCAGCGAATCGTCGGGGGTGTATCCCGCCGTCAGCGCGAGAGTATCGAAGCCGATCGGGTCGCTGAAACGCGCGTGGATTCCGTAGGACACCGAGTCCTTGAAGCCCTGGATCACGGGATAGATCGATTCGAGGGCGAGTTCCCGGGCTGCCGAGTAGCTGCCCTGCCGCAGGACCTGCGACTGGTAGTCCACGCTGGCCGGCGATCCCGCGACCCAGCCCTGCACGACCGGGCGCCTGGTCGCGACCTGCTCGCCCAGGAACGTGATCGCACTGAGGTCCTCCGTGGGCGTCGGCGTGATGATCGCCGGCACGAAACCCCGGCCCGTGTAGTGGAACACGATGAGCCTCGAGTCATCGAGCGGGATCGGGTGGAAGAAGCCGATCTCGGCGTTGCTCAGCGCGTCGAGTTTTCCGGTCTCGAGCTCGTAGCGGTAGATATTCGACACGCCGGTATAGAAGGAACTGCCCAGCAGGAATCGCCCATCTCGCGAAAAGACGAAACCCTCGGGAACGGCGCTCCCCATCATGAACTTGCGGTAGGGCGTTGCGTCGCCCGCGAGCAGTGCAGCCGTCTGCATGACACGCACCTGCATGACCTGCATCTGCGGATTCTTCTCATCGGGCCCGGCCACGGACGTCGAGAGCAGCGTTCCATCCGGCGAAATGTCGAGGTCGAAAGGAACCTCGCTGTAGGGGAAGACGTGCACGCTCTTCCACTCCGTGTACGGATAGGGAATCCGCACGAGGATCGCGAAACCGTTGTTGGTCCGCAGCCCCCACAATGAGCGGTCCTGCGGATTGAACGCCAGGTCGCCGATCCGCGCCGCCTTCAGCAGCATCCTGGATTTCCCGGTCTTCAGGTCGAGCGCCATCAGGTTGCGGTACGTCGTGTTGTCGGTCGTGTAGAAGAGCGTCCCGGTGGCCGGGTCGTAGGCGAGCGACGTGACCCGGAACGGGACCGCGCCAAGGACCTCCTGCAACTCCCGCACCTTCCCGTCCGCGATCGAGATCTCGACCAAGTGCGGCACGCGCCCCGGATAACGCACCGCGGCGTACAGCTTCGTCCCGTCGACGCTCAGGTACGCGCGCGAGATTGCGCCGAGCCCTCCGGGCGCGACGTCACGGTAGGCGGTGATCGGATGCTCCCGGACCGCCTTCAGGTTGGCCTCCTGGAAGCCGTGTTCCCAGCGCACCCAGTCCTGCCACGCCTGGTCGAGGGGCAGGCCGAAGACACGCCGGAATTCGTCCGCGTAGTAGCGATCCGAGTCCGGGCCACGACGCCACCATTCGATGAGTTTCTCCGGGCCGTACTCGAGCCCGAGGTAGCTCATGAACCGCGTGCCGTATAGGTAGGCATTGGCGCCGACCTGGAAGTCGACTTCCGTTCCCTTGGACACCAGCGCCAGCGGATCGTAGAAATCGACGCCGTCGCGCACCATGGCGCGAAACACCATCTCGTCGTAGCCGCCCTGCGCCCGGCCGAGGCCGCCGCCGAGCCAGGTCTCCATGAAGACGGCGCTGCCTTCCTGGTACCACCGGGGCGACGACGCCCTCGGTACCGTCAGGTAGTAGTAGAGGACGGACTCCGGGTGCTCGGCGACGGGAGCCACCTTGCCCGCAAACAGGCGACGGAAACGCATGTCCGCCGGGCTCGCCATGTCCGACGTCACGAGGTGCACGGTCTCGTGATTGGCCACGGTGAACATCCGTTCGCCCGGGCTGAAGGTCTCGAATGCGAGAGTGACCGGCGCCACGTCGATGAAGACGCGATCACGCGGTGCCGCCAGGACCGTCGTCGCGTTGCCGCGGTCCGAGAAATCCTGCAGGAGGACGGACGCCTTGCCGTCAGGCGCGTAGCCGAACAGTTTCTTCTGCGCGGCCAGCGCATTCAGGAAGCATTGGGTCGCGTACGGCACGAGGTAGTCCCCGGCCGGCGCGAAATTGACCACCCTCAGGTCCGATGTCTCGAGGACGTTGATTCCGTCAGCACGACAGGCCGCGAACCAGGCGAACAACAGGGTCGCCGCAAGACATCGCGACCAGAATACGGGGCGATGACGCATGCCGGCCTCGCCTTCGCGATGGCGGCCGCCGATCATCGGGTGCCCGGACCGACCGTCAGGACGGGAAAAGGCTCGCCCCGATGGAGCGAGCCAGTCCCGTCGCGAGCGCGTCGGCCCCGCCGCAAGCGGGGCCGAGGATGGTCACTTGTTCGCCGAATTCGCAGCGTTGGCAGCGTTCGCCGCGTTCGCGGCGTTCGCCGCATTCGCTGCATTCGCTGCATTGGCAGCGTTCGCTGCATTCGCCGCATTGGCAGCGTTCGCAGCATTCGCCGCATTC
>VEPJ01000147.1:0-12776 GCA_012026925.1 Gammaproteobacteria bacterium
TGATGTTGAGCGGCTGCAGCGAGAACCCGTGCTGCAGGTCGATCGACGAGAGGTGGAGCCGGTAGCTCTTGCCCTTCTCGAGCTCCAGCATCGGCCACCACATGTACACGCGTGCCATCAGGTACACGTCGCCACCCGCCGGCGGATGCACGACCGGGTAGGCGCCCTCCTGGCGGACCGTATAGTCGGCGATCATCTTGTCGACCTTGGCCGCGTACTGGAACGGCTGGACCCGGTAGGCCTCGTTCGACAGGTTCTGGCGACCGACGGCGTGCCACCAGATCATGGTGAAGAACATCGTCAGGCCCCACAGGAAGGCGACGATGATCCAGACGATCTCGACCTTGTGGATCGGTTCCTTCCACCAGATCCGTTCGCTCGGAGGCGTAATGGCCATGGCAGCGGTTCCTCAGGGACTGGCGATGGGGATCTGGATGATTTCCATGATTCCCCAGATGAGGTAGAGCACCGTCGGCATCGTCACGCCGAGGAACAGCAGCAGGAAATGGTTGTCCAGCAGTCGCTGGAAGAACGGGACGCGCTCGTGTACGGGCTCGTCACCGTGGCGTTGCGGATCGGGTCCGGCCATCTTCATTCCCCCAACAGGTCGTGGTGCGTTGTGTGTTCGCGGGAGCGCCCATCGGGCCCTCCTGCACCATCGGTCAGTCGTGGTGTTTACTGGCCCGGTCGCCGGCCGGCCTTGATCCAGATCAACTGCAGTGCAAAAGGAGCGGCGCCCATGCGGGTGCTATCCTGAGGCCACGGTTCCGACGGGCGCCCGGATCGAACGGACGCAGCTCGTCTCGCCTGCCGTCAGCCTGGTGACGGTCGTCGGCGCGGTGGCCGGGGCACACGGCTGGATCTTCCGAATGGCATATCACGACCTGCGCGAATTCATCCACCGGCTCGAGAGGGTCGGCCACCTGCGACGCGTGCCGGAACCGGTCGACACCGACCTCGAAAGCACGGCCTTCTGCCTGCGGACGCAACGGGCCGGCGGCCCGGCGCTCCTGTTCGAGCGTGCCGGAGCTTCCTCACATGCCCTGCTCGGCAACCTGTTCGGGCACCGCTCGCGCATCGCGGCGGCGCTCGCCGGGCGGCCGCTGTCTTCCCTGCGCGAACTCGGCGAACTGCTGGCGGCCGTCAAGGAGCCGCGCTGGCCCGGCAGCCTGCGCGAGGCGATCGCCGCCTGGCCGGAGTTCGCCCAGCTTGCCCATGTCGCGCCGCGTCGCGTCACGGACGCGGCATTCCGCGAGGAGGTGCTATCGGGCAACGAGGTGGACCTCACGCGACTGCCGATCCAGCGCTGCTGGCCCGAGGACGCCGGCCCGCTCATGACGATGGCCGCCGTGGTGACGCGCGGCACGCGACGCGAGCGGCAGAACGTCGGCATATATCGCCAGCAGCTGATCGGGCGCAACCGCGTCATCATGCGCTGGCTGCCGCACCGCGGCGGAGCGCTCGACCATGCGGACTGGCGCGCGGCCAGTCCCGATCGACCCTACCCTGTGCTGGTCGCCATCGGCGCGGACCCGGCGACCATGCTGGCGGCCGTCGCGCCGGTCCCGGACACGTTGTCCGAGTACGAGTTCGCCGGGCTGCTGCGCGGCGAGCGCACGCGTGTCTGGCACAGTGACCTGACCGGGCTCGACGCGCCCGCCGGCGCCGAGATCGTTCTCGAAGGCTTCATCCGGCCAGGCGACACCGCCGTCGAAGGCCCGTTCGGCGATCACACCGGCTACTACAACGCCCAGGGCGAGTTTCCGGTGCTCACGATCGAGCGCATGTCCCTGCGTCGCGATGCGATCTATCACGGCAGCTACATGGGGCGCCCGCCGCACGACGAACCCTCGGTACTCGCACTCGCGCTGAACGACGTTTTCGTACCGATCCTGCGCAAGGTGTTCCCGGAGATCGTCGACTTCTACCTGCCGCCGGAGGCATGCTCGTACCGGATCGCGGTCGTCAGCATCCGCAAGCAGTACCCCGGCCACGCGCGGCGCACGATGATGAGCGTGTGGTCCTACCTGAGGCAGTTCACCTACACCAAGTTCGTCATCGTGACCGATGACGACATCGACGTGCGCGACTGGTCGCAGGTGCTGTGGGCGGTCTCGACGCGCGTCGACCCGGCGCGCGATACGATGCTGGTCGAGAACACCCCGATCGATTACCTGGACTTCGCGAGCCCGGTGCCGAACCTGGGCTCGAAACTCGGTCTCGACGCGACGAACAAGTGGCCCGCCGAAACGTCGCGGGCCTGGAGCCGGCCGATCGTGCTCGATCCGAAGGTCGAGCGTCGCGTGGACGACCTGTGGAGTCACGTGTTCGGCTCCTGACCTGATCCAGATCAAGGCGACCGTCCGCTCAGCCGCACAGGATCGCGCACCGACGCACACCGGGTATTCCCATGCATCTCGTCTGTCCCGCCGGCAACCTGCCGGCCCTCGTCACCGCGGTCGCCCACGGCGCGGATGCCGTATACGTCGGTTTCCGCGACGAGACGAATGCGCGCGCTTTCCCGGGTCTCAATTTCAACGAGGCCGACCTGCGAGCCGGTATCGCGCATGCACACGCGCACGGCCGACAGGTCTACGTCGCGCTCAACACGTATCCGGGGCCGGCTCGCATCCGCGACTGGGAGGCAGCCGTGGACCGCGCCGCGATGCTCGGCGTCGACGCGATCATCTGCGCCGACATGGGCGTGCTTGACTGCGCCGCGCGTCGCCATCCCCACCTGCCGCGCCACCTCTCGGTACAAGGCTCCGCCACGACGCACGCTGCCCTGCGTTACTACCGCGAACGGTTCGGCATCGCGCGGGCGGTCCTGCCGCGCGTGCTGTCGCTGCAGCAGGTCGAGCGCCTGTGCGAGCAGGACGTCGTGCCGCTGGAGGTGTTTGCATTCGGCAGCCTTTGCATCATGGTCGAGGGCCGCTGCCAGCTGTCGAGCTACGTCACGGGTGCCTCGCCCAACCGGCACGGTGTCTGCTCACCCGCGAAGTTCGTGAAATGGGAAGAAGGTCCCGGCGGGCAGCGGAGCGTGCGGCTCAACGACCGCCTGATCGACCGCTTCGAGCCCGAGGAACCGGCAGGGTATCCGACCGTGTGCAAGGGCCGGTACGACGTGAGCGGCGAGGTGTTCCACGCCCTGGAGGAGCCGACGAGCCTCAATACTCTCGACCTCCTCCCGAGGCTCGCCGCCGCCGGCGTCGCGGCGCTCAAGATCGAGGGGCGACAGCGGGGGCAGGCCTACGTGGCCGCGGTGACCCGGACGTGGCGGGCCGCCATCGATCGGCTGGCCACCCGGCCGAACGACTGGCAAGTCGATGCGCAATGGCAGCGCGATCTCGCACGCCACGCCGAGGGACACCAGACGACGCTGGGCCCCTACCACCGCTCCTGGCACTGAGGACACGCACGTGCGACTCACCCTCGGACCGCTGCAGTACTTCTGGCCGCGCGAGCGCGTCCTCGCCTTCTACCGCGAGGCGGAGAACTGGCCGCTCGACGTCGTCTACCTCGGCGAGACTGTGTGCAGCAAGCGCCGGGAGCTTGCGACACGCGACTGGATCGCGCTCGCCCACGAACTCGCTGCAGGCGGACGCGAAGTCGTGCTCTCCTCGCTCGCCCTGCTCGAGGCCGAGTCGGAACTCGCGTCCCTGCGCCGCCTGGTCGAGAACGGCCGCTGCCGCGTCGAGGCCAATGACATGGCGGCCGTGCAGATGCTCCGCGAACGCGGGCTGCAATTCGTCGGCGGGCCGTCGCTCAACGTCTACAACCACGAATCGCTGCGGCTGCTGTGCGAGGACGGCCTCGTCCGCCTGGTGCTGGGCGTCGAGCAGGGACGCGCACTCGTCGAGGAATTTCGCGCAAGTGGACTGCCGCTGCCGGAGCTCGAGATCGCGGTCTGGGGTCGCCTGCCGCTTTCCTACTCGGCGCGGTGCTTTACCGCGCGAGCGCTCGACCTGACGAAGGACGAGTGCGGATTCCGCTGCATCGATTACGCGGATGGATTGCCGCTCGCGACGCGAGACGGGCAGCCGTTCCTGACCATCAACGGCATCCAGGTGCAGACTGCCGGCCTCTGCGACCTCGGCCCGGAGCTCGAGGACCTGCGCACGGCGGGCGTCGGCCTCGCGCGCATCTACCCGCAGGCCGAAGGCACTGCGGAGGTCGTGAGGCGATTCCGTGCGGCCATCGATACACGCGTCGCTCCGCCGCGCCTTGGCACCGAGAACGGGTACTGGCACGGCACGGCAGGCATGGCGCTCGTCGAGCCCGCCTAATCCTCCGTGCCGCGGTGCGCCGCGCGCGCGGCGCGCGCGAATCGTGCGCTGCGATTCAGGAGAACGCGCAATCCAAGAGGGATCGACTCCCACGGCAGCTGGTCGAGCAGGTTGCGCAGCGCGAGCCCCAGCTCGACATCTCCCGTGAGCTGCAATCGCCGGCGGAAGAACAGCGTGTCCGCGTCCTCGAGGCGGCTCGCGAGCAGCAGCAGGTCCGTCGCGGACCCGCGGACCGTGGCCTCCGCCTCCGCGCTCCGATCCATTACCTCGATCCGGCGTTCGCCGATCGCGACGACCCAGCGCAAGCCGAGGTCCGTGACCTCGACGCCGATGCTCCGCCCGGCGAATTCGTCGAGCCGCCCGTCGGTCAGCGGCGCCGCGAGCACCTGGACGATCAGCTGCGCGGAACCGTGACGGAACAGCGGGTCGGGGATCAACCTCAACGGACCGGCGAATCGCTCCGGCGGTGGCAGCACCCGCAGCAGTCCATTCACGATCCGCTCCGCTGGCCCGGCACCCATTCTTTCCATTGCTCTATCTCCGAGTTCCCATGTGTGTCCCGTCAGGCACGGGCCAGGTAAGCACGGGCCAGAGTCGAAAGGCAAACGCGGCGAACGCGGCGGTTACGAATACGCCGCCGAGCAGAGCCATGCCCGGTGCATCGAGCGTGAACCCGGCCACCATGCCGAAGATACCCGCGTGCGCCAGGAGTTGCTGGGTCCCTGCCCAACCTCCTCCACGGATCGGCGCGCCGACGAACCGAGGCAGCATGTGCTCCGCGAAGCCGAAGATGGCGAACGCGAGGAAGCCGATGCCGAAGAGGTGCAGCGACACCGCGCGCCAGGGCGGCGTGCTCGCGATGCCGTCGCCGAGGACGAGCCCGAGCCCGGCAAGCGCGAGATAGACGGCCGACGCCGCGATGGCCCACCGGCTCGATGCACCGAACGTGAGACCGACGAATTCGGCGCGCCGCTCGACGCGGTCCGGCGCGGCGGCCACGGATTCGAGTGCCTGCGCCAGCGTCGGGACGCCGACGGCCTTCAGCACGTCGTCGACGACGCTCGCGGGCACGGTCTTGATGGCGTGGCGCGCGACGATCGCGCGACCCTCAGGCTGCCCGACGTCGAGCACCTCGAAGACGAAGTCCTTGCGACGCGCCGCTTCCCGCCAGACTGATTCCGCGCCGCGGCACGGCTCGCACCACTCCGAGACCAGCAATTGAACCTTCGTGCTCACTGCGTGCAGCGCATGCATTGCAGGTCGTACTTGTCGATCCAGGCCTTGAGCGCCTCGACCGCTGCCTGCCCCGTGGCCAGGTGCGCATACACCGCCTGCACGTCGTCCGGCCGGAGGACCATCAGCCACGCGTCCGAATACGGCGCGACGTTGACGAGGCCGGGATCGTTCTCGACGGCCGGGTTCACGCGCTCGATCGTACCGTCGAACGGCGCAGGAATGCCGCCGACCCACTTCCCGGACTCGAGCGTGCCCAGGTGTCGTCCCGCTCGCCGGTGCGTGCCGGGCTTGCGGAACGTCGCGGCCACCACGCGCCCCGCCATCGTCTGGGCGGGGTCGGTGAGGCCGATCGTGAAGCTGCCGTCCCCGTTCGGTCGCGCCCACAGGTAGTCGAGGTCGTACCAGAGGTCCTCGGGCAGTTCACAGCCTCGATATTCAGTCATGTCCGCTCACCGCCGCGCCGAGGGCCGCACGGTCCCGAGCACGTTCACCGCGAAAGCGACGAAGCCGGCCCAGAGCAGCAGGCCGCCGGTCCGGGCGGCCGCGGGCAAGCCGTCCAGCCAGCCGAAGACCAGGACAGGGAGTCCCATGTTGGCCAGCCAGAAATTCGCATCGGCCAGGCGGTCCGAATACAGGGCGCGGCCCGTGAAGCGCGGCAGCACGTGCAGGCCGATGCCGAAAATCATCATGCCCACGAATCCGACGAGCATCAGGTGCGCGTGCGCACGCAACGCCAGCCCCGGCAGCCGTCCGGGCCAGGCGAGCCAGGCAAGTCCCAGCGTGGCCCCGGACAGGGCGTAGAGCAGCGCGGCGACGATGAACCACCGGTTACGCGAAAGCACGCTATCGACCCCAATGGAGGGTCAGGGATACGTTGCGCCCGGGATGCGTGTAGTACGGGATCAGCGGATCGCCGACCGGGCGCCCGCGCACGTCCGCCCACTCGATGTACGCGCGGTCGGTGAGGTTGAAGAACCCGGCATCGAGCCACAGCCCGTGGCCGAGTTCCGCGCGGGCGAGCACGTCGAGCGTGCCATACGATCCGGTGCGATAGAGATCGACGCGGCTTCGATCCACCTGGCGCTTGGCGGCGACCAGCGTTCCCACGAGTTCCACGCGCCACGCGCCGGACGGCGTGTCGTAGGCGACGGACATCACCGCATTGCCCGGATCGACCGAATTCAGCGGCTCGTCCCGCACGAGGTCGGTGCCACGCGACCACGCGGCGGCAATGCGGGTGCTCCAGCCCTCGAAGTCGCGGGACCACTCGCCCGCGTTGATGGTGGCGGAAAGTTCGGTGCCGTAGATACGTGCACGGGCGATGTTCTGCGACTGGAACAGGATCACCTTCGTCACGGGATCCGCACCGAGGTTGACCTTCGACTCGATGAAATCGTCGTAATCCGTGAAGTAGCCGCTGACGGTCAGGTTGATCGCGCTGTCCCGGAGCCGCAGCCCGAGCTCGTAGCCGTTGCTCGTCTCGGGCTTGAGGTCCGGGTTCGGCACGGCGCGAATGTTCAGCAGCGGCAGGTCGAGCCCGATGTTGACGTCTTCGGGCGGCGGCGCGCGGAAGCCGTGCGAGTACTGTAGGTATGCCGTGAGTGCATCGCCCAGGCTGCGGGTGATACCGAGCTTCGGCGACACCGACCAGTCCGTGAGGCCGACCACCGGGACATGCGGGTTGTTCCTGCGGTAAGTCGAATCCGCCTTGGGCGACAGGTCGTAATAGTCCACGCGCAGGGCCGGGATGAACGACCACGCGCTGCCGTCGAGCCGGACCTCGTCCTGTGCGAAGACGCCGGCCTCGGTCACGTCGGAAGTCGGGAAGTCACGCAGCGGGAACGTCTCGCCGAGGATCGTCTTGGTCGTCTTGCCGGTGGTGAGGTCGGTCTGGATGCCGTTGCGAAGTTCCTCGATGCGCGTGCCGCTCAGCTCGACGCCGTACACGAAGTCGTGTCGTGCTCGCCCATGCGCGAGGTCCTTCACCGCGGTGAACTCGGCCCCGAGCGTGCGGTCCTGCAGCCGGAACATGCGGTCGATCTGGACGGGGGGCGTGCGTGGCGGCACCGCCTTGCGCTGCTCGAACGTGTCCTGCTGCGTGTCGGTGCCCTGCCAGTAGAACCGCCAGTCGGCAGAGTCGTAGGCGGTCGTCGCGTCCAGGCGCTGCTCGATGCTGGTGCGGAATCGCTCGCCCGAGTCGTCACCGCTCAACGCGGTGGTATTGACGAAGCGAGTGCCCGCCGCGCCTACCCACGCGTTGACGTCCGTGGTCTGCCTGAGCCGCCCGCCTTCCGCGGTCAGCGTGAGCGGTCCGCCGGGTGCCGCGTCGAACTTCGCCTTCGCGAGCATCGAATCGGCGGCGTAATGGCGCGGGTCCGGCGGGACGTCTGCCGCCGTTTCGAGTTCGTTCCCCTGCCGGTGAACGTAACCGAGCAGCACGTCCGCGGACCCGATGCGATCGGCTCCGATCAGCAACGCGTGCCAGCCGTCGTCGTCGCTCGAGTACCCGGCCTCGCTGCGCAATCCGAATGCCGCGCCGGGTGCCATCAGGTTGTCTGCCGAGAGTGTCGTCATCGCGACGACCCCGCCGATCGCGTCGCTGCCGTACAGCGACGAGGCGGGGCCGCGCAGGATCTCCACGCGCTGCACGAAGCCGAGGTCCACGAAGCTGCGCCCGGAATCGGAGAAGCTGCCGATCGAGAAGCCGCCCGCCGCCGGGATGCCGTCGATCTCGACGGCCACGCGGTTGCCAGTCATGCCACGGACCGTGAAGGTGTCGAGGCCGAAGCGGAACGGGTCGCTGCGCACGCTCAGGCCGGGTTCGTAGCGGACCAGTTGCTTCACGTCGGCAGACATCGTCCGCTGTATGTCTTCCTGGGTGATCACCGTGACGGACGCCGCGACTCGCGTCACCGGCACGATGCGGCGCGCATACACGGTGACGGTCTCGAGCGCGGATGACCCGCCGTCGGCGGCCGGCTGCAGTGCGCCTGCCGAATGTCCAGGCGCAGCCACCAGGAGCAGGAGGATCGCAAATGTCAGCCTATTCATGAGCTTAGGAAATTCAGCCCGGCCAGCAGCGCAGGGTTCGTCTGGGCCCTTGCGTATCGCTCCGTCCATGGGCCGCAGTGTCAGGCATCGCATACCCCCACACCATGACCCAGATCAATCGTCGCCGCGCCCACCGGCGGCGCTGCGTAAGCCCTGCGCCCGGAACGATGGCGAAAATTCTCGCCCCATTCCTCGTGGTTCTCACGAGGCGACATGGCGGGCCGCGCTGCGCGAGAATGGCTCGATACCAGTTCGCGCAGGCAAACCATGAAGCTCGAAACCCTCGCCGTCCACGCCGGTTACTCGCCCGACCCGACCACCAAGGCCGCCGCCGTCCCGATCTACCAGACGACGTCCTACGCCTTCGACGACACGCAGCACGGCGCGGACCTCTTCGACCTCAAGGTCGCCGGCAACATCTACACGCGCATCATGAACCCGACGACGGACGTGCTCGAGAAGCGCGTCGCGGCGCTCGAGGGCGGCGTGGGAGCCCTGGCGCTGGCTTCCGGGCAGGCCGCCATCACGTACGCCATACAGACGATCACGGAGGCGGGCCAGAACATCATCAGCTCTTCGGCGCTGTACGGGGGCACCTTCAATCTCTTCGCACACACGCTTCCGCAATACGGCATCAGCGTCAAATTCGCCGACCACCGCGACCCGTCCTCCTTCGAGAAGCTGGTGGACGGCAGGACTCGCGCCATCTTCTGCGAGTCGGTCGGCAACCCGGCCGGCAACGTCACGGACTTCGAGGCCCTCGCACAGGTCGCGCACCGCCACGGCATCCCGCTGATCGTGGACAACACCGTGCCGACGCCCTACCTGTGCCGACCGTTCGAGCACGGCGCCGACATCGTCGTTCACTCGCTGACCAAGTATCTCGGCGGACACGGCACGAGCATTGGCGGGGCGATCGTCGATGCCGGCCGGTTCCAATGGCACGCGCACGCCGAAAAATTTCCGCGCCTCAATACGCCGGACGTGTCCTATCACGGCGTCGTCTATACCGAGGCCTTCGGGCCGGCCGCGTACATCGGGCGCGCGCGCGTCGTGCCGCTTCGGAACATGGGCGCCGCGATCTCGCCGTTCAACAGCTTCCTCATCCTGCAGGGCATCGAGACGCTGGCGCTGCGCATGGACCGCATCTGCCGCAACGCGCTCCGCGTCGCGACCTACCTGCAGAGCCACCCGAAGGTGCGCTGGGTCAACTACGCCGGCCTGCCCGACCACCCGAGCCACGCCCTGGCACAGAAGTACATGGACGGCCGGGCGTCGGGCATCCTGACCTTCGGCATCGAGGGCGGACGCACGGGCGGCGCGCGATTCCAGGACGCGCTCAAGCTCTTCGTGCGCCTGGTGAACATCGGCGACGCCAAGTCGCTCGCCTGCCACCCGGCCAGCACGACGCATCGACAGCTCAATGCGGCCGAGCTCGAGAAGTCCGGCGTGAGCGAGGACATGGTGCGCCTCTCGATCGGCATCGAGCACGTCGACGACCTGATCGAGGACCTCGGGCAGGCCCTGGCGGCGGCCTAGCTTCCGCAGCGGCCGGCCGGTCGAATAGGCTCCACAGCCATGGAATCCGTGTTCGACTGGCTGGCCTACTACGCGCAGTTCGACCCCGATCGACTCGCGGCGGTGGACCTCGCCACGCGCCGCTGGCTGACCTACCGCGAATTCAACGAGCGCGCGACGCGCCTTGCGACGGCCCTGCGCGAGCGTTTCGGAGTGGAGCACGGCGACCGCGTCGGCTTCCTGGCGCACAACAGCACGGACCACTTCGAGACGATGTTCGCGTGCTGGAAGCTCGGCGCGGTGTTCGTGCCGATCAACTGGCGCCTTTCGCCGCACGAGACGTCGGCCATCGTGGAGCACTGCGAGCCGCGGGTCGTACTGCACGATGCGGAGCTCGAGCCACAGCTCTCGCAGAGCCTCGCTCCGACCGTGATGCGCAGGCCGGGCGATGCCGCATGCGGGTACGAGCAGCTCATCGGCGCGCACCAGCCGCACGTGCTGATGGAAGACGTGGTCTTCGACACCATCAACATGCTGCTGTACACGTCCGGCACGACCGGCCGGCCGAAAGGCGTCATCTACACGCACCGCATGACGCTCAACATCGTCCTGCACGCGGCGCTGCACGCGCGCGTCCGGGCCGGCACGCGCACCCTCACCTACTCGCCCCTGTTCCACGCCGCGGGACTGAATGCGGTGGCGATGCCGCAGTTCCACTACGGCGGTGCCGTCGTCGTGATGAAGACGTTCGACCCCCGTGAATGCCTGCGCCTGCTGATGGACCCGGGCATGCAGATCACGCACACGGTGGGAGTGCCGACCACCTATGCGTTGATGAGCCAGCTCCCCGAGTTCGCCAACGCGACCTTCCCGACGCTCGAGGTCGCGGGGGTGGGCGCCGCGCCGGTTCCGCTGCACCTGCTCGAAGTCTGGGCCGAGCACGGGCAGGTCCTGTCGCAATCCTTCGGCATGACCGAGGCGTTCAGCGTTTCGTTCACGCCGCCCGAGAAGGCGCGCGAGCAGATCGGCTCGGCCGGCCACCCGCTGATGCACGTCAAGGTGCAGATCGGCGACGAGCAAGGCAGCGAATTGCCTTGCGGAACCGTGGGCGAGATCCAGGTCCGTGGACCGGGCGTGACGCCGGGCTACTGGCACGACCCCGAAGCGACGGCCGCGGCCTTCACGAAGAACGCCTGGTTCCGGACGGGCGACGCCGGGCGCATGACGGAGCAAGGCACGATCTTCGTCGTCGACCGCATCAAGGACATGTACATCTCGGGGGGCGAGAACGTGTACCCCGCCGAGATCGAGGACGTGATCGCGTCCCTCGACGAAGTGGCGCACTGTGCGGTCATCGGCGTGCCCGACGTGCGCTGGGGCGAGGCGGGCCTCGCGCTGGTCGTGCCGCGGGCCGGGCGCACGATCGAGCCGGAACGCGTGCTCGACCTGTGCCGCGAGCGTCTCGCGCGCTACAAGGTGCCGCGGCAGGTGCGCGTGGTCGAGGCGCTCCCGGTCAGCCCGCAAGGCAAGGTCCTCAAGAAGGAACTGCGCAGGAACTACGTGGAGGCCGGCGGGAATCCGCCGTCGCAAGTCGCATGAGACCGATCAAGGCCATTGACGCGGCATTTCTGCAGCTCGAGACCGAAGCCACGCCGATGCACGTCGGTGCTCTGTTCGTGCTGCAGCCCGCATCCCAGCACCAGCGCCGCACGTTCTTCCGCCGGTTCCGCGACGAGATCCGCGCGCGACTCGGCCGCAGCGAGGTGTTCACGCGCCGGGTCGCAGCCCTTCCGTTCAACCTGGCGAACCCGCTTTGGGTGGACGACGAGGTGGACCTCGACTACCACGTGCGCCGGACGGTGCTGCCCGAACCCGGCAGCCAGCACCAGCTCGAGGAATGCGTCGCGGACCTGCACACGCCCGTCATGGACCGTTCGCGCCCGCTCTGGGAACTGCACGTCATCGAGGGTCTCGAGCACGGACGGATCGCGCTCTACATCAAGACCCACCACGCCGGGCTCGACGGGGCTTCGGCCCAGGTGTACCTGCAATCGTTCGTCGACAAGGTCCCGCACCCGGACCGCAGGTCGCGCAAGGGCGCAAAGCCGCCGCCTGCCGAGAGGCCGACGACGGCCGACCTCATTGGCGCCGGCCTGCGCCACCAGGCGTCCGAGGCAGCGCGCTTTCCGCGCACGCTCGGCGGGCTCGCAGGCGATGCCGCAGGCACGCTGCGCAGCCTGCGCGGGGCACTCGCGTCGCTCACCGGAGGCGCGTCCGCGCCTCGAACGCCGCTAAACGTCGCGATCACCGGCGAGCGCAGTTTCGCCTCGGTCGAGTGCGCACTGGAGGACGTCAGGAAGGTCTCGCGCGCCCACGATGCAACGGTGAACGACGTCATCCTCGCCGCCTGCTCCGGCGCATTGCGGCGCTGGCTCCTCCTGCACGATGCGCTGCCGGCGGCGCCGCTCACGACGGCCGTGCCGTTCTCGACGCGCGATCCCGGCAACACGGACAACTCGATCCAGGTATCGTTCATGTCCGTGGACCTGCACACGGACGTCGCGAATCCGCACGCGCGACTGAAGGCAATCCGCGACTCGGCCGTCGAAGCCAAGGCCACGGCCGCGAAGGTCAAGGCGATGATGCCGGAGGACCTGCCGTCCGTCGGCCTGCCGTGGCTGCTCG
>VEPJ01000147.1:12786-53577 GCA_012026925.1 Gammaproteobacteria bacterium
TCGAGCGGCCGCCGCTGCCGACCAACGTCGTCATCTCGAACGTCGCGTGGCCGCCATTCCCCCTGTTCGTCGCGGGCGCCCGCGCTCTAACGTACTCGCCGGTATCGATCCCCTACCACGGCTGCGCGCTCAACATCACCGTGTACAGCTACGACGGCAAGCTGTTCTTCGGCCTGACGGGCGCGCGCAATGCACTGCCGGACCTCGGGGACCTCGCCGACGGCGTGCGTGTCGAACTGAAGTTGCTCGGCAGGAGTCCGCGGCGGAGGCGCGCGGGATGACGAAGATCCCGCGGCCGCTGCTGACGCTGCTCGAGACGCGCGCGGGCCTCGAGGCCGGCACAACGCTGCTCGCACTGCCGCTGCTTGGCCGAGCGCCGCTCGGGGACGGCCACCCGGTCCTGCTGCTGCCGGGCTTCGGGGCGGGCGACGTCTCGATGCAGCCGCTGCGTCGGTTCCTGATGTCGCGCCACTATCACGTCGAGACCTGGGGGTTCGGCCGCAACACGGGTTTCAGTCGCAAGTTCTCCAACGTGATCGAGCAGAAGGTGCGCTACCTGCACCACCGGCACCGCCGCAAGGTGAGCCTCGTCGGCTGGAGCCTCGGTGGCGTATTCGCCTTCTACGCGGCCCATGTCGCGCCCGAGTGCATCCGTTGCGTGATCTCGCTCGGCAGCCCGCTGCGCCTCGATCCCGACCGCCGCCCGCCGCCCGGGGTGACGGCCATGTACAAGGCGATTTCCGCCCCCGCGGGCCCGGTGGCGCACCAGGCCCGTGCCCGCTCGCGGTCGATGCGCGCGCCGCCGCCGGTCCCGTCGACCTGCATCT
The DNA here is from genome assembly GCA_012026925.1 of Gammaproteobacteria bacterium. Lineage (GTDB taxonomy): Bacteria > Pseudomonadota > Gammaproteobacteria > Steroidobacterales > Steroidobacteraceae > RPQJ01. The sequence continues at coordinate 13,614 of VEPJ01000147.1, forward strand.
ACTCCGAGCACGACGGGTTCGTGCCGCCCGAGCAGGCCACCCTGCCGGGCGACCCGGCGGACCATGAGAACGTGCGCGTGCCGGGCAGCCACATGGGCCTCGGCTTCAACAGCTTCGTGATGTGGGTCGTGGCGGACCGCCTCGCCCAGCACGAAGGCCATTGGCACCCCTTCCGCGCGACCGGCCCCGTCGCGCCGATCTTCCGCGCACTCCGCCTGCCGACTGCATCCGCCTGAGATTTCGAGGCGCAAGATCGCCGCGGGTGACCCGCGCTGCAATCGAACGCGGATGAGATTCAATCGCAACCAATTGGCGCGATTGATTTTTCCACCTGCCACCGTCTAACCGGCGCAAGACCTCAAGGAGCCGGGTTCCCATGCGAAGGCAAATCGTTGGCCGCGTGTCGTTCAACTCGTTGGTGCTCGTCGCATTTATCGCCCTGGCGGGCTGCGGTGGCGGCGGCGGGAGCAGCAGCGGGACCGGGAGCGATACCGGTGGTGGCGGCACCGGGGGTGGCAGCTCCGGCGGATCGGGCGGCGGCTCCAGCGGCTCGGGAAGCGGAACCGCCAGCTACAAGATCGTCGCCACCAACGACCTCGGCATGCACTGCGTGGACGCCGATTTCTCGGTGTTCTCGATCCTCCCGCCCTACAACGTGGTCAACGCGCAGGTCGTACGCACCGACGGCAGCGGGAATCCAGCGCTCGTCAATGATGCGAACGTCGTGCTGCGTTACTCCGCCGTCGCCGATGGCAACGGCTCCGTGAACAGCCGCAGCCAGGACAAGACCAACTTCTGGCGGTACGTCGCACAGACCTACGGCGCGAACCTGGCCCCCGGCCAGGGGCTCAAGGGGCTCTACATGCCGGCCGAGGCACCGGGGCCGGCGCAGACGACCTTCGGCTGGAACGCCTCGGCCGGGTTGTTCAAGGCCGAAGGCATTCCGATCCTCCCGGTGGACGACGCGGGCCGCACCAATCGCTATCCGCTCATGCGTCTCACCGCGACCGACAAGACGACCGGGCAGACGCTGGCCACGCTCGACGTCGTCCTGCCCGTCTCCGAGGAAACGACGTGTTCCGACTGTCACGCGACCGGCTCGGTTGCCGCGAAGGCATCCGGCATCACGTGGTCCTCGGCGGCGAACCTCGAGGTGCAGTCGCGCGAGAACATCCTGCTGCTGCACGACAGCCGCATGGGCACGCAGCTGATGGCGTCGAAGCCCGTGCTTTGCGCCGGCTGTCACTACTCGACCGCGCTCGACCTGGCCGGCACGGGGCCCGCCGGCGCGCAGGTCGGCAAGCCGACGATGTCCGCCGCGATGCACGCCTACCACAGCAACAAGATGCTGAACGCGGCGGGCACGCCGTACGCCGATCGATGGGTGGCACAGGGCGGCACGCCGCCAGCCCCCGCGACTCAGTCGTGCTACCTGTGCCACCCGGGCAAGAGCACCCAGTGCCTGCGCGGGGCGATGACGAATGCCGTCACGTGCCAGAACTGCCACGGCGGGATGAGCGCCGTCGGAGGCGCCGCAGCGCTCGCCGCAGGCGGCAGCATCGATGGCGCCAACGACGGCAAGTCGCGGCGACCCTGGGTCGACCTGCCGCGCTGCCAGTCGTGCCACACGGGCGATGCCAACAGCCACGTCACCCTGCCCGACGCGTCGCTCATGGCCACCGATGGCATCCGCACCCTGCTCGCCTTCGACGCGGCGGACGCTGCGGCATCGCCGCGCAAGGCGACGAACTCGCGCTTCGCCGAAAATGCGAACACCCTTTACCGGTACAGCAAGGGCCACGGCGGCGTGGCCTGCGAAGGCTGCCACAACAGCACCCACGCCATCTGGCCGAACCCGGTCGACACGCACAACGACAACGTCGCCGCCCAGCAGGTGCAGGGCCACGCCGGAACGATCACCGAGTGCAACGCGTGCCACGGCGCGGGCACGATTGCGCTGGGACTCAACGGGCCGCACGGCATGCACGTCGTGGCGGACTCGCGCTGGCGCAGCGGCGGGCACGGCGGCGTCGCCAAGCAGAACCGCCAGGCCTGCGCCGCGTGCCACGGTGCGACCTTCCGCGGCTCGGTGCTCTCGAGCACTGCCGCCCAGCGCAACTGGGGTTCGCGCACCGTCGCCAAGGGCACGATGGTCGGCTGCTACGACTGCCACAACGGACCGAACGGTGACTGAACGCCGGCGGCCATCGGCCGCTCGCTGCGCTGCGGTGCCGCACGGCGCTGCGAATCGATCGCAACTGCGATCGTGAGCGGCGTCGCGAATTCATTAGATGACGCTGATATGTCGGCACGACTTCGGTAAACGTCGTGTCGCAGGCCGGCGCGCGGCGCCGACACCACCCGGGAGGTCCCATGACAATGAAGCAGAACACCGCGGCGACTCGAGCTTCGAGCGTCGCAACACCCGTCGACCGATGCGCACGCGAAGCGCTCGGCATGGTGCGGCGTTGGCTCCCTGCGCTCGCAGGTTTCGCCGCACTGGCCCTGGCCGGTCCGGCACAGGCCGCGCTGACGCTCAAGCCCACGAGCGTGACGATGGCCACCGGCGCGACGTCCACCGTGCAGATCAGCAGCGGCGCCGGCCAGATCCAGGCCGAATCGAAGAACACCGCGGTCGTGACCGTGTCGCTGTCGAACGTCACCAATAGCAGCGCGACGCTGACCCTCAGGGGCGTGGCGCCCGGCTCCGCGACGGTCTACGTCCGCGACGCGAAGACCTCGAACATCAGCCTCCCGGTCACCGTCACCGCGCCGATGAGCGTGTCACCGACCTCGCTGTCGCTCACGCCGGGCACGACCGGGAAGCTGACGGCCAGCAACTACTCCGGCACCGTCACGGCCAGCTCCTCGAACACCGGCGTCGCGACGGTCTCCGTCAGCGCCAACGTCGTCACGGTCAAGGGCATCGCGGCGGGTTCCGCCACGGTTGCCGTGAAGGACAGCAAGGTGACCGTCAACGTGCCGGTCACCGTGAGCTCCTCGACGGCGAGCACGAGCTGGGTCTACAAGATCCTCGCAACGAACGACCTCGGCATGCACTGCGTGGATGCCGACTTCTCGGTGTTCTCGATCCTCCCGCCCTACAACGTGGTCAACGCGCAGGTCGTGCGCCGCGCCTCGACCGGCAAGCCGGTGGTCCTGAACGACTCGACCGTGAGCCTCCGCTACGAGGCCGTGGGTGACACCGCGGGATCGATCAACAGCACCAGCCTCAGCTCGACGCTCGGGCCGAAGACGAATTTCTGGACGTATGCCGCCCAGGTCTATGGCGCGACGAACCTCCCGAAAGGGCAGGGCCTCAAGGGCCTATACATGCCGAAGGACGCGCCCAGCCTCGCAGCGCACTCGCTCGCCTGGAACACGGGCGGCGGACTCTTCAAGGCCGAAGGCGTGCCGATCCTGCCGGTGGACGACGCCGGCGCGAAGAATCGCTATCCGCTGATGCGGCTCGTGGCGACCGAGAAAGCGACCGGCAAGGACGTTGCATACCTCGACGTCGTGCTGCCGGTATCGGAAGAGACAACCTGCTCCGACTGTCACCTGAGCGGCGGCATCGCTGCTCCCGCGACCGCAGGCGGCTGGTCCACGGCTTCGAACGCCGAAATCCAGTCGCGCGAGAACATCCTGATCCTGCACGACCGCAAGAACGGGACGAGCCTGATGACGTCGAAGCCCGTGCTTTGCGCCGGCTGCCACTACTCCCCGGCCCTCGATCTCGCCGGCGCCGGGCCGCAGGGCCCGCAGAAGGTCAACCCGACGATGTCCTCGGCCATGCACGCCTATCACGCCAACAAGATGGTCAGTTCGTCCGGCGTCGTGTACCCGGACAACTGGATCCCGGTTGGCGGCGCGCCCGACCCGCTGAAGCAGGGTTGCTACACCTGTCACCCGGGCAAGAACACGAAGTGCCTGCGTGGCGCGATGACCGAGACGGTGAACTGCCAGAACTGCCATGGAGGCATGGCGGCCGTGGGTGGCACGACCCCGCTCCTTGCGGGTGGCAGCATCGACGGCACGAACGACGGCAAGTCGCGGCGTCCGTGGACGGACCTGCCCCGCTGCCAGTCGTGCCACACTGGTGATGCCGTCAACAACCTCAACGCCAAGCTCGATCCGGCGATCATCGCATCGGACGGCATGCGCGCGATCCTGGCTTTCACGCCTGGCGATGCGTCTGCCTCCCCGCGACTCGCGAGCAACACCCGCTTCGCCGAGAACACGGGCAAGCTGTACCGCTTCAGCAAGGGCCACAGCGGCATCGCCTGCGAGGGCTGCCACAACAGCACGCACGCGATCTGGGCGAACCCGGATGACAAGCACAACGACAACGTGGCGGCGAACCAGCTCCAGGGCCACACCGGCACCGTGACGGAGTGCTCCACCTGCCACGCGGCCGGGTCGCTTGCGCTCACGCTGAACGGCCCGCACGGCATGCACAACGTCGGCGACTCGCGCTGGACATCGGGCCACGAGAGCCTGGCGAAGGCCAATGTCCAGGCCTGCGCGGCGTGCCATGGCACCAACTACCGTGGCACCGTGCTCTCGCGGACCGCGGCGATCCGGACGTGGAACACGGAGTTCGGCACCCGCACCGTGGCCAAGGGCCAGGTCGTGGGCTGCTACGACTGCCACAACGGACCGAACGGCGGCTGACCGCGGCTGGTTCAAGGCCGGCGGGCGCAATGCCCGCCGGCCGCTCACGCAGGGACGTGGCCCGGGTCGGGCCGGATCGTCCAGAGCAGCCACTGCCCGAGCATCGCTACGCCGAAGACGACCGAGCACGCGAGCACGGCGGACTGCAGGTACTCGAGCGCAGGTGCGTGGCCACCCGGGTGGCTCGCGACCAGCACGAGGAGTGGCGTGAAGAGCACCGCCCGGAGCCAGCGCCGTGTCATCCCTGCCACGAGCAGGATCGTGCCGAGCGCCACGAGCATCACCGCACGCATCGCAGGGGCATCGAAGACCTCGATCAGCGCCACGAGCGCCACGGTCCCGACGAGCGAACCGGCAAGATCGGCGAGAGAGCGGCCCACGGACCCGCTGAGCGCGGGATGGCCGGTCGCGGCGACCGCGAGCGGCAACCACCATCCGTGGGCGACCCCGAAGGCCCGGGCCGCGAACCACGCCACGGTGACGAGCACCGTGAGCAGCACGGCGTAACTCAGCGCCGTCTGCGGGTGCACCGCGCGTTCATCGAGGTTGACGTCACGCAGGCCCGTGCTTGCAACGACGTACCCGTACGTCGAGCCAGCCAGCATTGCCAGCGCCGGCGCAAGTGCAGCCGACGGCGTCGCAGGCTCGCTCGACCCGATCAGCGTGGCGGCCAGGACCGCCAGCAGTCCACGCTGCAGGCCCTGTGAACTTGCCGCCCCAACCACCGCCGCAGCTGCCACGATCAATGCAGCGACGCCACTCGTGGACTGGGCCGTGATGGCGGCTGCCGCGTAGACGACCGGGAGCAGCACTGAGAAGCCGCCGACGGGACGGGCGCGCAGCGTGATCTGCACCGCAAGCAGCGTGCCGAGCGCGACGAAGTGGGCGAACAACGCGTAGCCGGCCAGGTACAGGCCTGCTGCCGGTCCAAGCAGCAGCACAAGCACGCCGAACGCTCTGGTTGTTGTCATGGTCGTGGCCCGCCCCAAGTCGGTGCAAGATCTGCGCCACGGCCCCTGCTCCCATATCAATCAATCACTTGAATGCCAAATGGAAATGGCGGGCCCATGATATGTAAAAAATGCCGACGAGCCGGACCGAGTTCATTGCGTGCCCCCATCGCCCGCCGACGGCGGTGCGGTGACGCTCACCACACCGGGTCCATGATCGTGTGTTCGATGATCGGGCGCCCGAGACTGAAGACCGCCTGCCAGTCGGACTCGCTCGTCACCGCCAGTGAGAGCGTGAGCGGCCCGAGCGGCGTCCTCCCACCGATGAGGACCGCGCCCGAGTACATTGGACCCGCCCCCGGGTAGTCGAACTGGCCGTTCATGTCCCCGGCCGTGACCGACGCTCCGAGGTAGAGCGCCTGGCCGAAGAGATCGCTGATCTGCGCGATCTTCTTCAGGTACGTCGCCGAGGCGACCCAGTACCCTTCGCCGCGCAGTTCACCAATGCCAAAGCCGGGGAAGCTCAGGGGGCCGCCGAGCATGAAGGCGTCGTACTCGGGGAGCGACGTATTCAGCGAGGCGCCGCCGGCGGCGCGCAGGTACGCGACGCTCGAGCCGACCGGCAGCGCGTAACTCAGGAGTCCCTCCGTGCGCTTGTAATCCCGCGCGGCCCCGAGCCAGCCCTGGCTCTCGAAGTACTCGGCCCTGGCGAGCAGCCCCGAGTGCGGCATGCCGGCAGTGTCACGGTCGTCGTACGTATACCGCAGCGAGAATCCGCCGTACCCCTCCCAGTCGATCTCGTCGAGCGTCGGCAGCGCAATCTCGCGCGTCACCGACTGTCCGCCGGCGCGCAGGCCCGCACGCAGCTCGGCGCGCGTGCCGAACACGCGGCCCGCGTCGAGGAAGCCGTACGCCTTGTTGAACTGGTAGGCGGCGACGGAGTTGCCCTCGACGTAAATGTCCTGGATCGCGCTCTGGGCCGTCGTGCCGGGTTCGACGAACCAACGGTGGGCAACGTCGAGCGGCTGGTACACGGACAGGTTCACGGCGGAGGTCCGGCCGATGACGGCCGCGCCGTGGAATTCGCCGCCCTGCGCGTTGATCCACGTCCTCCGATAATCCGCGCCGAGGGCGAACGCCGTGTTTGAATCCGTGCCCATGTACAGGCCGAGGTCGAAGCGCAGGACGTTCGGCCCGGTCGCCTTCTCATTGACCTGCACCACCAGCGTCGGCTCCGCGGGCGCGCCGTCGAGGGAATACTGGACGGTCTCGAAATCACCGAGGGCGTAGACCCGGCTGATCCGGTCCGCGATGGTCCTGGCGGTGACCTCGTCGCCCGGCTGAAGCCGCAGAGTCTCACGCACGTAATCCGGATTGACGCGCTCGAGCCCCTCGATCCGTATCGCGGCGAGGCGCACCGGCGGCGCCTTCGGGCGGGACACGCTCTCCCGCCACGCGAGGTATTCGGGCTCGGGCACCGAGTAGCGCGCGAGTTCGGCCCTGTGCTCGAGCGCCGCTGCGCGTCCGAGCGGGATCGCCTCGTCCACCTTGTCGAACGACGCGGAACCGATCTCGCCCATCGGCACCGTGATCATGACGTCCGCGGGTCCCAGGGTCTGAATCTGCGCCCGCTCGTTCGCGCCGATCAGGATGTCGAGCGTCACGGCGGCCATGGTCAGCGGCGACTGCATGTCCTCGAGCGTCGGCGCGGGGTTCGGCACGGCCACCGCGATCACGACGTCGGCGCAGGTCTGCCGCGCGACGTCCACGGGCAGGTTGCGCGTCAGGCCGCCGTCGCCCAGCAACCGGCCGTCGAGGCTCACGGGCGCGAACACGCCCGGGACCGACATGCTGGCACGCATCGCCCGGCCGAGGTCGCCCTGCGACAGCACGACCATCTCGCCCTTCTGCATGTCCGTCGCCACGGCCCGGAATGGGATCGGCAACTGGTCGAAGTCGGTGACACCCCGGCTGCGGGCGACGAGGTACTCGATCGTCTGGTCGATGCGTTGCGCGTTGATCAGGCCCGCCGGCGGCGTGATGGCGCCGTCGCGGATCCCGAACTCCAGCTGGTTGCTGTAGATGACGCCGGCGTTCTTGCGCCGCATCGGCTCCTCGACGCGCGCACCCTGGAAGGCAATCGTATCCTTCCAGGAAATCTGGTGAATCGACGTCTCCAGTTCGACGGCGTTGGAGCCGGCCGCGAACGTCCCGCCGACCAAAGCGCCCATGCTCGTGCCGGCGACGCAGTCGATCGGGACGTGCATCTCGTCGAGGACACGCAGCACGCCGACATGGGCTGCGCCCTTGGCTCCGCCGCCTCCGAGCACGAGGCCGATGCGAGGCCGTCGCTTCGCTGGCGCCGTCGCCGCAGCGTCGGCGCTGGCGTCGGCCAGAGTTGGGCTGGCGGTCGCCGCAGCACCCACGGCATCGGCGCCACCTGCGAGCGACCACGGGCTTGCCAAAGCCGAAAATATCCCGGCGATGGCGGCCCAGCTCCCGACCGCAATTCGCGACCGGACGGTTCCGCCGCGACAGACGACTCTTCTCATCGGTTTCCTCCGGCCTGGCCGCCGGTGCACGAACCCGCGCGAATCCTAACCCATGCAGGCCGGCACGAATGTCCGCGGCGGGACCTATACTGTTGCAGGCAATCGCGTGCGTGAGGCCGGCCTCATGAAGATTTCAGCGCAGGAGATCCGCAACGTCCGCTCCATCGTCGAGCCGTTCCGCGTCGCACGCGGCAAGGGCTTCCGGCTGCGTGACTACGATCCTGCCGACACGCTCAAGTACGACTCCGAGGACAAGCCGCAGGCGCAGGAAGCATTGCGCAGGGGCGTCGCCCATCTCGCGGCGCTGCAGGACATGCTGTATGCGCAGGATCGCTGGTCGGTGCTGCTCGTGTTCCAGGCGATGGACGCGGCCGGCAAGGACGGCGCCATCAAGCACGTGCTGTCGGGCGTGAACCCGCAGGGCTGCCAGGTCACGTCGTTCAAGGCGCCGTCCGCCGAGGAACTGGACCACGATTACCTGTGGCGCTGCATGAAGGCACTGCCGGAGCGCGGCCGCATAGGCATCTTCAACCGGTCCTATTACGAGGAGGTCCTCGTGGTGCGCGTCCACCAGGAACTGCTCGCGGCACAGAAGCTGCCACCGCGGCTCGTGACGAAGAAGGTCTGGAAGCATCGCTACCAGGACATCCGTGCCATCGAGCGCTACCTCGCGCGGAACGGCACGCTGATCCTCAAGTTCTTCCTGAACGTTTCCAGGGCCGAGCAGAAAAAGCGGTTCCTCGAGCGGCTCGACGACCCCGACAAGAACTGGAAGTTCTCGATGGCCGACGCCCGCGAGCGGACGCACTGGGACCAGTACATGTCCGCGTACGAGGACATGATCCGCAGCACCGCCGCCGGCCATGCTCCGTGGTACGTGGTGCCGGCGGACAACAAGTGGTTCACGAGGGTCGTCGTCGCCGCGGCAATCATCGAGGCGCTCTGGTCGCTCGACCTGCACTACCCGCGCGTGGACGACGCCAAGAAGAAGGAACTCGCAGCCGCGCGGGCGGAACTCACCGGCGCTCGAGCAGGGCGAGCGCCTCGACGTGGTGGGTGAGCGGGAAGAAGTCGTAGGGCTGGATCGTCGTCACGCGGTAGCCTGAAGCCGAGAACGCGGCCAGGTCGCGCGCGAGGGTGCCGGCGCTGCATGACAGGTAGGCGAGCCGCTCCGGGCGCGATTCGTCGGCGAGGACCTGCGTCACCTCGGCCTCCAGGCCCGAGCGCGGCGGATTGACGTAGGCCAGGCGCTCGCCTCCACCCCCGCTCCACCACTCGCGAATCTGAGGCAGGCGCTGGGCGCACGTGCCGCGCAGGACCTGCGCCCCGGGCGCGTTTCGCACCGCCAACCTCACCGCCTCGCCCGACAGCTCGATCCCCAGCGTGCGGGCCCCGGCGTTCGTCCACTCGCGGAGCGTGCTGCCGAGCCCGCAGTACAGATCGAGCACGCTCGCAGTGGCTCCGGGCGCAAGATGACCGCGCGCTGCCGTTCGCGCCAGGCCGTGCAGCCGCGGAAATGCCTGCATGAATGCGGTCGGACCGTGCAGGAATCCCTGGGTGTCGCGCGATTCCGGGGCGCCCCACAGCAGGTGCCACGCGCTGCGGGCAAAAAGCTTGCGGCCTGCCGCGGGATGCAGGTGCAGCCACAGCCCCTCGATTCCCGTGTTGCACGCGGCTTCGATCGTGGACCGCAGCAGTTCTGCCGGCGACGCGTGCGCCTTGACCACCAGCGTGGCCTGCGCACCTGCCACGTGCAGGTACGCGAGCGGAACCTCGCCCGCCGGCGGCAGCGTGCCCGCCAGCGCCCGGACCAGTCGTCGCACCCGACCGGTGTGGACGGGACAGTCGTGAATCGCGATCAGTTCGTCGCGACGGACCAGCCCGAACCGCCAGCCGGCCTGCTCCGACCAGCGCGCGGTGAGCGTGACGCGATCGCGATAACCCAGGCGCTCGTGATCCTGCGGGCCTGCGACCGGTGCGAGTCGATCGGCCCACGGCGCGAGCGCCCGCGCGAGGTATGCCGTCTTCTGGGCGAGGCTGTCGGCCGCACTCATCAGGCGATGCCGGCATCCGTGACAGGCGGGCTCGCAGCCGCTCGGCAATGATTGGTGTACGCTCACGCGCCCATGTTGCGACGAACCCCGAGGAGCCTCAATGGCCGCTGATGCCGCCGCCCGCGTCCCGACGTTCGCGGACGTGCGCGCCGCGGCCGACCGCATCGCCGGCCACGCGCGGCGCACGCCGCTGCTCGCCGATACGCCGCTCGACGCCGAAACCGGCGGGAGGATCCTGCTCAAGCTCGAGACCCTGCAGCACACGGGGTCCTTCAAGTTTCGCGGCGCGTACAACCGGCTCTGCCAGCTCGACGCGGTCGAGCGCCGCGCCGGAGTCGTCGCATTCTCGTCGGGCAATCACGCGCAGGGCGTCGCCGCCGCAGCGAGACTGCTCGGCATTCCGGCCACCATCGTGATGCCATCGGACGCCCCGCGCGTGAAGATGCGCAACACGCTCGCACTCGGCGCAGAAGTCGTCGAGTACGATCGCCAGCGCGAAAGCCGCGAGGAAATCGCCGCACGGCTGGCGGCCGAGCGCGGCGCCGTGCTCGTGCCCTCGTTCGACGATCCTCACATCATCGCCGGCCAGGGCACCGTAGGGCTCGAGATCGCCGAGCAGTCACAGGATCTCGGCCTGCGGCCCGACGACGTGATCGCGTGCTGCAGCGGCGGAGGTCTCGTGGGCGGCACGGCACTGGCGATCAAGGGCCTGGTGCCATCGGCGCGCGTGTGGTCCGCCGAGCCGGCCGGGTTCGACGATTACCGGCGCTCGCTCGCGGCAGGCGAGCGGGTCCGCAATCTCCCGGGCGGCGACTCCATCTGCGATGCCCTGCTCGCCCCGACCCCGGGCGAGCTCACGTTCGAGATCAATCGACGGCTGCTTGCAGGCGGGGTCGTGGCGACCGAAGACGAAGTGCGCCGTGCCATCGCGTATGCCGCGCGTGTGCTCAAGCTCGTCGTCGAGCCGGGCGGTGCCGTCGCGCTCGCGGCGCTGCTCGCCGGCCAGGTCGATGCCCGCGGCCGCACGGTCGCCGTCGTGCTGTCGGGCGGCAACATCGACGACGAGTTGCTGCGCGACGTCCTTGCCTGACTAGAGCCAGCCCAGAGCCGCGCCGACCGCGGCGAGCGCCAGCGCGATCGCCGCCAGCATGCCGACGAAGCGCCAGCGCGCGGCTGGCGTCGGTGCGTCGTATGCCTTCGCGGCTGCGAGGAAGAACCACAGGTAGCCGAACACGAAGATGAGCGGCAGGCCCCAGGGCACGTTCCAGAACCACCAGTGCCAGTTGAGGACGCCCCACGCATTCAGCACCAGTTCGGTGACGACGGCGCAGACGGAGAGGTTGACCGCCCAGAACAAGCGGTTGTTCATGCCCGCCACGCGCGCGTTGCGGTCGGCCGGCAGCAGCTTTGCGTAGACGATGCCGAAGATCAGGAACAGCATCGTCGTCTCGATGTTGAGCCCGACGAGGATCTGGTAGGCCGTGGGCCCGGTCTCGATCCAGAGGGCGTGCACGCCGGTGAGGTGCAGGACGAACGAGTTGACGATCTCGTTGATCCAGTCGGCGAGCCAGAGCGCAAGCCCGGCGGCAACCACGTCCCACCGCCCGCGGCCGACCTCGGTGGCGTAGACGTACCAGATCACGAGCAGGAAGAAGGGTACGTGCCACGCGAACATCGTGGGATCGCGAAGCTGTGCGAGGGCGGCCTGGGCCGTGGGTGTCATGTGCGCAACTCCCTTCGCAGGACCTTGCCGACGGGCGACTTCGGCAACTCATTTCGGAACTCGATCTGCTTCGGGCGCTTGTAGCCCGTCAGCTGGGCACGACAGTGTGCCATGACCGCCTCCGCCGTGAGGCCGGGATCGGCTCGCACGACGAAGAGCTTGACCGCCTCCCCCGAGTGCTCGTCCGGCACGCCGACGGCCGCGCACTCGCGCACGCCCGGGTGCATCGCCACGACCTCCTCGACTTCGTTCGGGTACACGTTGAAACCGGAGACTATGATCAGGTCCTTCTTGCGGTCCACGATCCTGACGTAGCCGCGCTCGTCGATGACCGCCATGTCGCCCGTGCGCAGGAATCCGTCGGGCGTGATGACCTTCGCCGTCTCCTCCGGACGGTTCCAGTAGCCGGCCATGACCTGCGGCCCGCGCACCACGAGTTCACCCGGCTGCCCGGGCGGCAGCGGATGGCCCTCCTCGTCCCAGACCTCCACCTCGGTGCCCGGGACGGGCAGTCCCACGTCACCCGTGAATCCGCCGGAATCCGCGGGCGTCGAAGTCACGACCGGGCTCGCCTCGGTGAGCCCATAAGCCTGCAGGATCTCGTTCCCGGTCACCGCGCGCCATTTGTCGGCGACCGCCTGCTGGATCGCCGTGGCACCGCCGGAACTCCAGTACAGCCGCGAGAAGTCGAGCTTGCGGAATTCCGGATCGTCGGCGAGCGCGTTGAAGCGCGTGTTGACGCCCGTCATCCAGTTCACGGGCCGCCGGCCGAGTTCGCGGACGAAGGCCCGGATGTCGCGCGGGTTCGGGATCAGCACGAGCAGCAGCCCGAGCCGCATTCCGACGAGACAACAACAGACGAGCGCCGCCGCATGATAGAGCGGCAGCGGGCAGGCCATCGAGAACTGCTCCTCGCCCGACGTGCGACGGCGCGCATCCTGCTCGTCCCCGATCATCGCCTCGACCTGCAGCACGTTCGCGACGATGTTGCGATTGAGCAGCATCGCGGCCTTCGACACGCCCGTCGTGCCACCCGTGTACTGCAGGAACGCGACGTCATCCGGCTCACGCGTTACGGCCTTCAGCGAAAGCTTCCTGCCCTCGGCGAGCGCGTCATTGAACCGCACGCAGCCCGGAAGCGAGAACGGTGGAACCAGCTTGCGGACGCGCCGGACTGCGAAATTCGCGAGCGCGCCCTTCGGGAAGCCGAGCATGTCGCCGATCGACGCGACGACCACGTGCCGTACCGGCGTCCTCGCGATCACTTCCTGCAGGGTCCCAGCGAAGTTCTCGAGCACGATGATCGCCTCGGCGCCGGAGTCCTTCAGCTGGTGCTCCAGCTCGCGCGGCGTGTAGAGCGGATTGACGTTGGTGACCACGCATCCCGCGCGCAGGGCAGCCGCAAGCGCCACCGGGTACTGCGGAACGTTCGGCAGCATGATCGCGACGCGCGCGCCCGGCCCGAGGCCCCGCGACTGCAGCCACGCACCCAGCGCCGTCGACATCCGGTCGACCTCGCTGAAGTGGATCTCGCGACCCATGAACACGTAGGCGCTGCGCCCGGCGTGGCGCGCGAACGCGTCCTCCATCATCGCCGCGACGGTATCGAACTGCCGCCAGTCCCCGTCGGCCGGAACCCCTGGGGGATAGCTCTTGATCCAGTGGCGCTCCATCGTCTCTCCGGCGGCGCCTGGACGCGCCGTCCCCGGAGGATTCACGGGTTCGATGCGACGCGCAAGTGGTAGGGACCGGTGCGCCTGCAACCGTACGCTGCTACCGTGCGAATCGACCACGACCCGGAGGCCCCGATGTTCGACCTGGATGCCTGGCTCGTCGCTCTCTGCGTGCTGCTCGCCGCCGGCGCCGCCACCTGGGTCGTGAGCGTGGCGCAGCGCAACGTAACGATCGTGGACACCCTCTGGCCGATTCTCTTCGTCCTGGCCGCATCCGCTTACGCCGCATGCGCTCCGACGTCCGGGCCGCGCACTCCGGTCGTGCTGGCGCTCGTGTGCCTGTGGGGTCTCCGTCTCGCCGGCTACCTGACCTGGCGCAATCACGGCAAGCCCGAGGACCGCCGGTACCAGGCCATCCGGCGCCGCAACGAGCCCAATTTCGCGCTGAAGAGCCTGTACCTCGTCTTCGGCTTCCAGGCATTGCTCGCCGCGGTCATCTCCGTGCCGTTGCTCGCCGCGATCAACAGCGGCCGCCCGCTCGGTCCGCTCGATTACGTCGGCATCGCAGCGTGGGCCGTCGGCCGCGCTTTCGAGGCCGGCGGCGACTGGCAACTCGCCAGGTTCAAGTCGGACCCCGCCAATGCGGGACGGGTCATGGACCAGGGCTTCTGGCGCTACACGCGGCACCCGAACTACTTCGGCGATTTCTGCGTGTGGTGGGGGTTCTACCTGATCGCCGTGTCGGCCGGCGGCGCATGGAGCATCGTCGGGCCCGCGGTGATGACCTTCCTGCTGCTCAAGGTCTCGGGCGTGGCGCTGCTCGAGAGTGACATCGCCGGGCGGCGGCCCGGTTACGCCGAATACGTGCGGCGCACGAACGCCTTCTTCCCGGGGCCGCGCAGGGACTGAACCTCTGGAACGATCCGACCAACGTGAAGCGCGGCGGCGGGAGTTCGACGCGTGACGGCAACCCGTCCGGGGCCTGCCGCACTGCAAAGAAGCGCGCAGTGACGCAGAGGTAGTTGGGGCCGGCGGCGGCACAGGCTACAGTCCGCTCGTGGTTTCCGGACTGCTGCTCACCGTCCTGTCGATCGCCTATCTCGGGCTGCTGTTCGCCGTGGCGTTCTACGGCGAGCGCAAGTCCATCTATCCCGGACATTCGCGGCTCCGCCCGTACATCTACAGCCTCGCGCTCGGCGTGTACTGCACGACGTGGACGTTCCTGGGCGCCGTGGGCACGGCGGTGCGGGACGGCTGGTCCTATGTGCCCATCTACCTCGGCCCGGCGCTGGTGCTCCTGTTCGGCACGCCATTCCTCGAGCGGCTCGTCGCGATCGCGCGCGCGCACAATACGACTTCGATCGCGGACTTCGTCTCGTCCCGCTTCGGCAAGAGCCCGGCACTGGCTGCGCTCGTGACGATCATGGCCGTCACGGCGGCCGTGCCCTACCTCGCTCTGCAGTACAAGGCCGTGGGAACCAGCATCGACGTGCTGACCGACACGCCGGGCCTGCGACGCGCGTGGTTCGCCGACACGGCGCTCTGGGCGGCGATGCTGATGGCGCTCTTCGCGATGCTGTTCGGCACGCGACGGCTCGACGCGACCGAGCACCACGAGGGCGTGATGCTCGCGATCGCCTTCGAGTCCGTGGTGAAGCTGCTCGCGTTCGTGGCCGCCGGCGTGTACGCCGTGATGCACCTCGGGGGTGCGCCGGCGCTGGCCCACACGCGCCTCGGGGACCTCGGGACCGTGTTCAACGCGAATTTCGTCGCGTCCACGCTGGTTGCCGCGGCCGCGATCGTGTGCCTGCCGCGGCAGTTTCTGGTCGGCATCGTCGAGTGCGCCGACCCGTCCGACGTGCGCAAGGCCCGCTGGCTCTTCTCGGCCTACCTGGGCGTGTTCACGCTGTTCGTCGTGCCGGTCGTGCTCGCCGGTCTCGGCGCCGGTCTCGGCGAGCGGCATCATCCCGATTCGTTCGTGCTGAGCCTGCCGCTCGAGACGGGCGCAACCCCGCTGGCCGTGCTGGTCTTCCTCGGCGGCCTCTCCGCCGCCACGGCCATGGTGATCGTCTCGAGCATCGCACTCGCGACGATGATCACGAACGACCTGATCATGCCCGCGCTCTGGCGCAGCCGCTGGCTGGGGCTGAGCGAGGGCGCCGACGTCGGCCGACTCGTCCTTTGGCTGCGGCGCGTGACCATCGTGCTGCTCGCGCTCCTCGCCTACGCCTATCACCACAACACTGCGACGCCCGCCAGTCTCGCGTCGATCGGGCTGCTCGCGTTTGCGGCCGTGGCGCAGTTCGCGCCTGCGCTCGTGACCGGACTCTACTGGCGCGGCGCGACCCGCGAAGGCGTCTTCTGGGGCCTCGTCGCGGGATTCCTGGTCTGGATCTACACGCTGCTCCTGCCGAACTTCGTCGCGGGCGGCGTCATCGGCTGGCCCTTGTTCGACCAGGGGCCCTGGGGGATCAGCTGGCTCAGGCCGCAGACGCTGTTCGGCATCGAGTTCATGAGTCCGGTCATGCGGGGCGCGACGATCGCGCTCGCGGCCAACGTGCTCGTGCTGTTCGCCGTGTCGCGGCTCCGCGGGGTTTCCTTCCGCGATCGCATGGCGGCCACCTCGTTCCTGCGGGGCGGCGTCCCGGTAGCCGGCGTCGCGGCGGCAGGCGGAGCGCGCGGCGGCGATCTGCTGGCGGTGACGGAGCGCATCCTCGGCACCGAGACCGCCTCGCGCGCGCTCGCCGAGTATCACCGCGAACTGGGACGACCCGTGCCGCGCCTCGGCGAGGCGGCCGACCGCGGCCTGCTGCAGTACATGGAGCGCGTACTCGCCGGCGCGATCGGCGCGTCGTCCGCGCGCCTGATGTTCACGCACGCGCTCGCCGGGCGCGGCATCGCACCCGAGGATGTCGCGGAGATGCTCGACGAGACGTCGCAGGAACTCCGCTTCAGCCGCCAGCTGCTGCAGGCGACGATGGAGAACGTCTCGCAGGGCATCGCGGTCGCGGACGCGGAGGCCCGCATCGTCGCCTGGAACCGCCGTTATATCGAGATGTTCGACTACCCGGAGGGGCTGGTGTACGTCGGGCGGCCGGTGGCCGACCTTATCCGCTGGAACGCGGAGCACGGCGCGTTCGGCCCGGCCGACACGCAGCAGCAGATCGCGAAACGCATTGCGCACATGAAGGCCGGCACGTCCTACGTGATCCAGCGCACGCGGCCCGACGGTCGCGTCTTCGAGATCCGGGGCCAGCCGTTGCCGGACGGCGGCTACGTCACGACCTACACGGACATCACCGAGTTCAAGCGCACGGAGCAGGCACTGCTCGAGGCGAAGCTGACGCTGGAGCAGCGGGTGGAGGAACGCACGAGCGCGCTCAAGGCGGCGCTCGCAGCCCAGGAGGTGGCCAAGCGCGAGGCGGAGGAAGCCAACGCGACCAAGACCCGGTTCGTCGCGGCGGCCAGCCACGACCTGCTGCAGCCGCTCAACGCCGCGCGCCTCTTCGCCTCCACGCTCGGCGAGCGTTCCGCGGATCGCGGCATCGTCGAGATCGCGGAGCGCATCGACAGTTCGATGCGCGCCGCGGAGGAGGTGCTCGACGACATGCTCGACATGGCGCGTCTCGAGAGCGGCACGATGCGCACGGAAATCACGGATTTCCCGGTGTCCGAAGCGTTCGAGCACCTCGAGCGGCAGTTCGCGACCCTGGCCGAGCGGCGCGGGCTGCGACTGCGATTCACGCGACCGACCTGCCGCGTGCGCAGCGACCGCGTGCTGCTGAGGCGCGTGCTGCAGAACCTCGTGTCGAACGCCCTGCGCTACACGCAGCGCGGCGGCGTGCTGGTGAGCTGCCGCCGTCGCGGCCGCATGGTCGAGCTGCAGGTGTGGGACACCGGGCCCGGCATCCCCGAGCAGCACCAGCGCGCGATCTTCGACGAGTTCCGGCGTCTCGACCGACCCTCGCCCTGGGGCGAGCAGGGACTCGGCCTCGGCCTGTCGATCTGCCATCGCATCGGGCTGCTGCTCGGCCTGCAACTCGGCGTTCGCTCCGAGGTGGGACGTGGCTCCGTGTTCAGCGTGCGCGTGCCTCTCAGTTCGGCAACCACCAGCATCGCCGCGTCCCCGGCGCCGGAGGTACGGGCGGCCACGCCCGCCAGCCTCGTCGGGCTCGTGGCGCTCTGCATCGACAACGAGCCTGAGATTCTCGACGGCATGAAGGCACTGATGTCGCGCTGGGGAGTGCGGGTGCTCACTGCGGTCAACTCCGCCGAAGCGAGGCGGCAGGCAGAGCAGGAGCCGCCGGACGTGATCCTCGCGGACTACCGGCTCGGGGACGGGGAACTGGACGGCCTCGATCTACTGCAGGCGATCCGGCGCGGCGGCGTCGAGCCCATACCGGGCGCCCTGGTGACGGCCGATCACAGCCCGGCCGTCGCGGAACGCGCGCGCGCCCTCGGGTACCCCGTGCTGCGCAAGCCGGTGAAGCCCGCAGCCCTGCGGGCACTGCTGGGCGCGCTCGCCTCGCAGCGGCAGGCCGGCGGAAGCGCCGTCGCAGCCGTGTGAGCCAGCTAGTCGGAATCCTCGGGCGGAGGCTTGACGCTCGCCCGGTCGGTCGCGAGGCGGCCGGCCGCGAGAACGGCCTGCGTACGGGTCGCGACCCCGAGCTTGCGGAGTATCGCGGTCACGTGCGCCTTCACCGTCGCCTCCGACACGTCGAGGTCATACGCAATCTGCTTGTTGAGGAGGCCGGAGCACAGCATGCCGAGCACGCGGAACTGCTGCGGGGTGAGCTCGGCGATGCGGCGGGCGATCTCGAGGTCTTCGTCCGTCGCGCCCGAGCCGCGTGGCGGGTGATAGCCGGGCGGCGTGTAGATCTCTCCCGCAAGCACGGCCTCGACGGCCCGGCCGATCTGTCCAGCCTCGGTGGACTTCGGAATGAATCCCTGCGCGCCGTAACGCAGCGCTGACGCGATCGTCTGGGGATCGTCGTCGGCGGACACGATGGCGACCGGCAGACCCGGCCGCGTGCCCCGCACATGCGCCAGTGCATTGAAGCCCTGCGCCCCCGGCATGTTGAGGTCCAGAAGCAACAAGTCCGCGTCCGGCTCCGCCTCGACGGCGGCCAGCAGGGCGGCAACCGAATCGGCCTCGACGAAGCCCGTGCCCGGCTCGAGTCGCCCGACCGCGGCCTTCAGCGCCTCACGAAACAACGGGTGGTCGTCGGCGACGATGATCTGTCGGGTCATGGGACCGAGACTACACCTGCCCCGGCGCACGGCGCGCTGCCTTCGACCAAAGGCGAATTCCCCCCGCCGCGCAACAGTCGCAGCATCGGCGCAACATCCACAGCCGGGGGCCCCGCCATGCTCGCGCACCACTCCAGCAGCGCTCTCCTTCGCCGCTTCGTCTCCGCAACGCTCGCCATCACCGCGCTCGGCGTCTCGACGAATGCGCTCGCGCAGGCGGCGCCCACCGCGCAGACCGCGCGCGAGGCGGCCCTCGAAGCCCGCGTGGCCGAACTCGAGAAACAGGTGCAGGCGCTGCTCAGCGCACAGAAGGCCCCGGCCGCCGCGCCGGCCGCGGCAGGTGCGGCCCCGACCACGGCTGCTGCTGCACCCGCTGCAAAGGGACCTCCGCCTGTGCAGTCCTCCTCGATCGTCCCCAATGCCGTGGCGGGGACCACGTTCTACTTCACGGGCTACGCGAAGGCCGATGCCCTGTGGACGAACACGCCGAGCGGCACCATCGCAGAGAACGCGACCGGCCGCGACTACTACGTACCGGGGCAGACGCCCGTCTCGGGAGACTCGATCGGCACCTTTTTCAACTTCCAGGTCAAGCAGACGCGCCTGATCGCGGGGACCGAGACGCCCTTCGGCGACGGCGACAAGTTGAAGACCCACGTCGAGGTCGACTTCTTCCAGAACAACCTGAACGGCACGCTCGGCAACCAGAACGTGTCGAACACCTACGCACCCGAGCTGCGTCAGGCCTTCATCCAGACCAATCACTGGCTCGTCGGCCAGGCGTGGTCGTCGTTCATGAACTGGCAGGTCCTGCCGGAGACGGCGGACTTCATCGGCGGCACCGACGGCACGATCTTCATCCGCCAGCCGCAGGTCCGCTACACCTATGGCGGATTCTCG
Source organism: Gammaproteobacteria bacterium (assembly GCA_012026925.1). Classification (GTDB taxonomy): domain Bacteria; phylum Pseudomonadota; class Gammaproteobacteria; order Steroidobacterales; family Steroidobacteraceae; genus RPQJ01. The sequence goes on from VEPJ01000147.1 coordinate 33,390, forward strand.
ATCGCCGCGGAGAACCCGCAGACGACCATCACGCCCTACAAGGGCGGCACGTCGATCTCGAGCGACTCGAGCCAGTGGCCGGACTTCATCGCCCGCTACACCTTGTCCGGCAAGTGGGGAACCGCGACGCTGGCCGGCCTCGTGCGCGACCTGCGCTACAAGACCGCTGGCGCCAACGCATACGACACGTCCACCTGGACCGCGGCTGCGGCGCTCTCGGGCAAGATCAACGTGTTCGCCAAGGACGACATCCGCTGGACGTTCGAGGGCGGCAACCTCGGTCGTTACGTCGCGCTCAACTTCACTAACGACGCCGTGATCGACGAGAACCGGCACCTGCAGTCCATCGACGGCTTCGCAGGCTACGTCGCCTACCGGCACGTGTGGACCGACAAGATCCGTAGCAGCCTCTTCTACGCGTTCGAGACGTACAACAACGACGAGAAGTGGACCGGCACCGCCGTCAACAAGAAGAGCGAGAGCTGGACCTTCAACACGTTCTACTCGCCGATCCCGAAGCTCGACATCGGTGCCGAGTACCGCTGGGCCAAGCGCGAGATCGAGAGCGGCGACGACGGCAGCCTGACCCGCCTGCAGCTGACGTCGAAGTACTCCTTCTGACCACGGCCCCCTGGCGCCCTAGCCCTCCGAGGCGGGGCGCCAGCGGGCGCGGGTCACCCGCCATTCGGTGCCCTCGAGGCGGAGCTCGAGTTCCACGTCGTACACGTCGGCGGCGACGTCGAACGCCGTCGCAGCACCGCTCTCCCGGCCGAGCGCGCCGAGCGTCAGGCCGACCTGCGCCATGTCGCGGTACGGGAACCCGACCGAGTTCACCTTCAGGAGCAGGTGGACCGACTGGTGCGCGATGAGATACCCGCGCAGGTACTGCTTGAGTTCCACCGTCCCGTAACCCTGTTCGTCGCGGTAGTCCGCGGACACGAACTCCATGATCCCCGACAGGTCGCGGGCTTCCGCCGCCTGCTCGGCCTGTGCGACCACGGCTCGCACCTGCGCCTCGGGAGTCTGCCGAGGCCCGCACGCGGCAGCCAATGCCACGACGACCCCGGCGACGAACGCCCGCCGCAGCGAGGCGACAGTTCGCCGGCTCTGTGGCAGCATCGCGCGCGACCGACCTGCGTCCATTGGCATCCGGGCATTTTCGCATGCGTGCTTTCCGCTACCACTCCACCGCCGCAACCGGCGGCCCGCGTCTCGAGGAGGTCCCTGCGCCCGTTCCCGGCGACGGAGAGGTACTGGTCCGGGTCCACTGCGCCAGCCTGAATCCCGTCGACTGGAAGATCGCGGCGGGAAAGTTCCGGCTGCTGGTGAAAGGCGGCCTGCCGCGCACGATGGGCAGCGACTTCGCGGGTGAAGTGGTTGCAGTCGGTGCCGGCGCGGACGGGTTCGGGCCGGGTGACCGCGTGTGGGGCTTCATCGACCCTTTCAAACGAACGCAGGGCACGTTTGCCGAACTCTGCCCCGTGCCGTCCGACTACCTTTTCGCGTTGCCGGACGATCTCACCTACCGCGACGCCGCCGCGCTTGCATGCGTGGGAACGACGGCCGTCACTCTGTGCGACCTGACACGAACGGTCAGCGGATCACGCGTGCTCGTGAACGGCGCCGCGGGCGGCGTGGGTCACGTGGCCGTCCAGGTCGCCAAGGCACGCGGCGCGCGCGTCACCGCCGTCGCCAGCGGGGCTCGCGAGGAATTCGTTCGCGCGCTCGGCGCCGATGAATTCATCGACTACCGTCGCTCGCCGGTGGGCGAGTGGCCGTCGGGATTCGACGCCGTGTTCGACTGCGTACCGAATCTTCCGCGGCGAGTGCAACGCCGCCTCATCCGGAGCGGCGGGCAGTACGCGACTACCTTGCCCGATGCCCTGACTTTCCTGCTCGATCCGCTCACGAATGCCGTCGGGCGAGTGCACCGTCACGGCGTCATGATCGGGCCGAGCAGGAGGATCATGGACGAACTGCTGGAGGGCTTCCGCTCCCGGCAGCTGCACTGTCACATCGAAGCCGAGTACCCGCTCGAGCGCGCCGCCGAAGCCATCGCACGGTCGCGCTCGGGTCGGGTGCAGGGCAAGCTCGTGGTTCGCGTCGGCTGACGAGCCGCGGCCGCGCTCTCAGACGTAAGCCTGGGAGCCGGCAACCGCGTGGGCGAGCACGCCGACGACCAGGGTGACCGCAATCATCAGGCCGGCGAGCACCTTCGAAAGGAAATGGTCCGATTCATGGCAGGTGAACATGGCTTGCTCCTCCGTTCGCTACGGAGGCAAAGCTACGCGCAATGATTAAACAGATAAACGGGATTATTCTGGCAAGTTAATTTTGAATTCCAGAACAATCCAGACGAGCTGTCAGGCGGACCAGTCGACCCGCGGTCCCGCGCCGAACGAGTCCATGGCCTCGAGGACCGCAGCGACGAGTCGCCGCTCCTCTTCCGACAGTTCGGGCCGCCAGATGTCGAACAGCAGGATGACGCGCGTCTCGCCGCTCGGGTTGAACGCCTCGTGCTCGATCGAGTCGTCGAATGCCCACGCCTGGCCCTTCCGCCACTCCCGCTGGTCGTTGCCGACCCGCAGGTAGCACCCCGGCGGCACTATCAGCGGCAGGTGGCAGATCAGGCGCGTGTTCAGGAAACCGTGGTGGGGCGGGATCCGGACCCCGGGTTTCAGGACGGAGAAGAGTGCCATCGGGTCGCGCCCCCGGACACGCGGGAACGGAACGCTCTCAAGCGCCCGCATGGTGCACGGACAGCGTGCTGCGTTCTCCTCGACGACCTCCCCTGCCTTGTAGAGGAAGTAGGCGCTCCAGTCGCGGTTGTCGAAGAGCGTGGCGTCATTGGTGAGTGGCGCGTTGGGGTTCGACTGCAGGTAAGGCACCAAACCAGCGTCGGCTTGCAGGACGGCCGTCGCTTCCCTGCAGATCTCCTCGGTCGCCGCCTCCACGGCGTCGAGCCACGGAAACATCTCGCGCGGGTAGAACTGGACCTGTGGCAGGCCCGGGAAAAAATAGACCCGAGGCTGCTGCAGGTAGAGCTGCTTGCGGCCCGTCAGCAGGTCGAGCGATTCGGTGAAGCGCGGGCTGGACGTCCTCTCGTCGTATCCCGACTCCGCGAGGCGACTGCGCAGGTGCGCCTCCACCTGTGCACCCGTCTCCTGGGATGCCCCGGCCGCGCGACGCAGCGCTTCCACGAGGGCCGGCGGGAGGTTCCGCAGTTGCGAGCCGAGCGAGACCGCGGCCTTGTAGAACGCAGTGGCGCCGCGCGTGTCACCGGTCGCGGACAGGCAATCGCCCTTCATGAGCAGCGCCTGCAGGTTGCGTGGCTCGAGCGCGAGGGCGCGATCGAGCGCGTGCTGCGCCGCCGGCAGGTCACCCAGCCTCTGGCAGGCAGCGGCAAGTCCCAGGCAGGCCGGCACACCGCCCTGGCCGGCCTGCGCCAGGGCCTCGAAGTGGCGGCGCGCCGTCGCCGCATCGCCGGACTGCAATGCAGAAGTTCCCGCCTTCACGAGCGCCTGGCTGTCGATGGGTGGCTCCTCTCCGTCAATGGGTCCGGCAACCGGGCGATATTGGACCGGGGCGGGTCCGCGCGGCAATCCGGTGCGATGGCGTCGATGCCCTGCCACCATCCGGAATTGACACCGCGCCGCCCGCCGTCAAGGATGCGCGCACTCATTTCCAATACCGCGGTGCCCGCGACCCGCCTCCCCCGGCGTGTCCGGGCCGCGACTCGAGGTTGAACGCATGCAACGCAGCGGCGCCTGGCTCCGCGTAGCCTTATTGGCATTGCCCCTGGGTACCCTCGTCGTCGCCGGATGCGGACGCAAGACCGGTGGTCCCCCGCAGGGGCCGGGCGCCATGCCCGTCACGGTGGTGACGCTGAAGGCAGAGTCCGTTGCATTGACGCGGGAACTCCCCGGCCGAGCGAACGCGTTCCTCGTTGCCGAGGTGCGGCCGCAGGTGAGCGGTATCGTCAAGCAGCGCCTCTTCAAGGAGGGTGCCTGGGTCGAGGCCGGCCAGCCCCTCTACCAGCTCGACGACGCGACCTACCGCGCCGACTACGGCGTGGCCAAGGCCGCGCTGGCACGCGCCGATGCCTCGGCCGACGCGGCCCGCCTGCGCGCCAGGCGCTCGGCCGAGCTGGTGAAGACCGGGCTCGTGAGCGCGCAGGACAACGACAACAACGTCGCCGCGCTTCACCAGGCGGAGGCGGACGTCGAATCCGCCAGGGCGGCACTCGCTGCGGCCGGGGTCGTCCTCGAACATGCGCGCATCACGGCGCCGATCGCGGGCCGCATCGGCAAGTCGTCCGTGACGGAAGGCGCGCTCGTGACGGCCGACCAGGACGCGCCCCTCGCGACGATCCAGAAGCTCGACCCGATGTACGTGGACCTCACCCAGCCGAGCGCCGAGTTCCTGCAGCTGCGCAAGGACGTCGCCGCCGGCAAGCTGCAGGACGGGAAATCGATGCCCGTCGCGATCCTGCTCGAGGACGGCACGCGCTATGCGCACGACGGCACGCTCGAGTTTTCCGACATCACGGTGGACCCGACCACGGGCAGCTACCTGCTGCGGGTGCAGGTGCCGAATCCCGAACACACCCTGCTCCCGGGCATGTACGTACGCGCCGTGATCGCGAGCGGAGTGCGCACCAACGGGCTGCTCGTACCCCAGCAGGGTATCGCACGCGACCCACGCGGCAACGCGACGGCCCTCGTCGTGGGCCCGGACGGCAAGGTGGCGCAGCGCGCGGTCCAGGTGAGCCGGGCCATCGGCGACAAGTGGCTGGTGGACAGCGGGCTCGCGGCGGGCGATCGCGTCATCGTGGAAGGGCTGCAGAAGGTCCAGCCCGGCATGCCGGTCCAGGCCACTGAAGCCGGGGCCGCGCCCGCTCCCGCGGCTCAACCGGCCGCGGCAGGCCCTGCGCCGGACAGGAAGTAGCGGCACGCCATGCCACGTTTCTTCATCGACCGCCCCATCTTCGCCTGGGTCCTCGCGATCATCGTCATGATCGCGGGCGCGATCGCGCTCACGCGCCTTCCGGTCGCGCGCTACCCGGACGTGGTGCCGCCGACAGTCATCGTCTCCACGGGCTACCCGGGGGCATCCGCCAGGGTGGTCGAGGAGTCCGTCACCCAGATCATCGAGCAGGGCATGAAGGGGCTCGACGGCCTGCTCTACATGTCCTCGACCAGCGAGTCGAGCGGCGAGGCGAGCGTGATGCTCACGTTCGAGAGCGGGACCAACCCGGACATCGCCCAGGTCCAGGTGCAGAACAAGGTGCAGCTCGTCACGCCGCTGCTGCCGCAGATCGTCCAGCAGCAGGGCATCAACGTCAGCAAGACGAACTCGGCGTTCCTCATGGTCGTCGGCTTCGTCTCCGAGGACGGCAGCATGGGCGAGGACGACATCGCGGACTTCGTGGCTGCGAACGTCGTCGATCCCCTGGCGCGCGTGCAGGGCGTGGGCAACGTGCAGGCCTTCGGTACGCGCTACGCGATGCGCATCTGGCTCGACCCGGGAAAACTCGAGACGTATCGGCTGACTCCGGACGACGTCATCGCGCAGATCCGCGCCCAGAACCAGCAGGTGGCCATCGGCCAGCTGGGCGGCACGCCCGCGGTCCCGGGGCAGCAGTTGAACGCCGCGATCACGGCGCAGGGTCGCCTGCAGAAGCCCGAGCAGTTCCGCGCGATCGTCCTGCGCGGCAATCCGGACGGCTCCACGCTGACGCTCGGGGACGTCGCACGCGTCGAGCTCGGCGCCGCGGACTACAGCGTCATCAGCCGCTACAACGGCCAGCCGGCGAGCGGCATCGCCATTTCGCTCACCGCGGGCGCCAACGCGCTCGAGACCGCGCGCGCCGTGGAGGCGACGCTCGAGCAGCTGAAACTCGCCTTCCCGCCGGGCCTCAAGGCCGTCGTTCCCTTCGACACCACGCCCTTCGTGCGCATCGCGATCGAGGGCGTGATCCTGACGTTGCTCGAGGCGATCGGCCTCGTGTTCCTCGTGATGTACCTGTTCCTGCAGAACTTCCGGGCGACGCTGATCCCCACGATCGCCGTGCCGGTGGTGCTGCTCGGCACCTTCGCGGTACTGGCGGCGCTCGGCTACTCCGTGAACATGCTGACGATGTTCGCGATGGTGCTCGCCATCGGCCTGCTGGTGGACGACGCCATCGTGGTCGTCGAGAACGTCGAGCGCGTCATGCACGAGGAACGGCTCGGGCCCGTCGAGGCGACGCGCAAGTCCATGGACCAGATCACCGGGGCGCTGGTCGGCATCGGCCTCGTGCTCGCGGCGGTATTCGTGCCGATGGCCTTCCTCACGGGCTCGACCGGCGTCATCTACCGGCAGTTCTCTGCGACGATCGTCTCGGCGATGGGGTTGTCGGTACTGGTCGCGCTCGTGCTGACCCCGGCGCTGTGCGCGACGCTGCTCAAGCCTGCGGACGCGGATGCCCACTACACCAAGGGCGGGTTCTTCGGCGGCTTCAACCGCAGGTTCGAGAGCGGCAGCGCGCGTTACCGCGAGGGCGTGCGCAACATCCTGTCGCGCCCGAAGCGATGGTTCGCGGTGTTCCTCGCCATGGGCGTGCTCATGGCCGTGCTGTTCGTGCGCCTGCCGACCGCATTCCTGCCCGCGGAAGACCAGGGCTGGATGATGGCCCAGGTGATCGGGCCGGTCGGTGCGACCCAGCAGCGAACGATGAAGGCGCTCGAGGCGGTCGAAAAGCACTTCATGGCGGAGCCGGCCGTGAAGTCGGTCTTCACCGTGCAGGGCTTCAGTTTCGGCGGCAGCGGCCAGAATACCGGCATCGCGTGGATCAACCTCAAGGACTGGTCCGAGCGCAAGACGCCGGAGCTCGGCGTACAGGCAGTCGCCGGCCGGGCGATGGGCGCGCTCATGCAGATCAAGGACGCGATGGCCTTCGCGTTCGCGCCGCCGCCGCTGCCCGAGCTCGGCTCGACGCAGGGTCTCTCGTTCTACCTCACCGACCAGGCCGGGCTCGGGCGCGATGCGCTCGTCGCCGCGCGCAACCAGTTCCTCGGGGCGGCGGCACAGAGCAAGCTGCTCGCCGGCGTCCGCCCGAACGGGCTCGAGGACGCTCCGCAACTGCGGATCGACATCGACCCGGGCAAGGCCGCCGCACTCGGGCTCCTGGCCTCGGACATCAACTCGACGCTCGCGACCGCCTGGGGCGGACAGTACATCGACGACTTCATCGACCGTGGCCGCGTGAAGCGCGTCTACGTCCAGTCGGACGCGCCGTTCCGCATGGTCCCCGAGGATTTCAACCGCTGGACCGTACGCAACCAGCGTGGCGAGATGGTGCCCTTCTCCGCATTCGCCACGTGGCACTGGGAATTCGGCTCGCCCCGTCTCGAGCGTTTCAATGGAGCTCCCGCGGTGCAGATCAGCGGCGACGCGGCCCCGGGGGTGAGCTCGGGCACCGCGATGGCGGAAGTGCAGCGCCGCGTCGCGCAGCTGCCGCGCGGCGTCGGCGTGGAGTGGATCGGACAGTCGTACGAGGAACGCCGCGCCGGCGCCCAGACCCCGCTGCTCTACACGCTGTCGCTGCTCGTGGTCTTCCTGTGCCTCGCGGCCATGTACGAGAGCTGGACGATCCCGACGGCGGTCCTGCTCGTCGTGCCCCTCGGCATCTTCGGTACGCTGCTCGCCGCGACACTGCGCGGCATGGAGCGGGACGTCTTCTTCCAGGTCGCCATGCTCACGACGGTCGGCCTCTCGAGCAAGAACGCGATCCTGATCATCGCGTTCGCCAAGGAGAACCTCGAGAAGGGCATGGATCTGGTCGAGGCGACCATGCGCGCCATCCGCGACCGCCTGCGCCCGATCATCATGACCTCGCTCGCCTTCGGCCTCGGCGTGCTGCCGCTCGCGATCGCGACCGGCGCCGGCTCGGGCGCCCAGCGGGCGATCGGCACCGGCGTGCTCGGCGGAATGATCGTCGGGACGACGTTCGGGGTCTTCTTCACCCCGCTGTTCTTCGTGCTCGTGCAGCGCCTGTTCGGTCGCCGCAAGCGGCCCGACGCCGGCGACGTGCCGCCTGGCTAGCCGGCAGGGGGATCCGGGGCACGGGGCGGAGCCTGCAGGTCGAGCGTCATCCGCACCAGCGTCGGGTCCTCCTCGTCCATCCTGAGCCCGAACCCCTTGGAGCGGGCGAGATCGAGCATCCGCGCGTTCTCGCGCAGCGTCACGCCGGTCATCACCTTGAGCCGGCGCGCGCGCGCCGTGTCGATCAGCATGCCGAAGAGCCTGCGCGCGAGGCCCTTCCCCTGCCAATCGTCGCCGACCACGATCGCGAACTCGCAGGTCTCCTCGTCGGCCAGCGTGATGTAGCGCGCGACTGCAATCTGCTGCTCGCCCCCGGGAGCGTCGATCACCGCGATCAGGGCCATCTCGCGGTCGTAGTCGATCTGCGTGAAGCGCGACAGCTGCGCCGGCGTCAGGTCGTGGATGGCAAACATGAAGCGCAGGAACTTCGACTGCTCCGAGAGCCCGTGCACGAAGGCGGCCTCGATAGCGGCATCCTCGGGCCGGATCGGCCGGACCCGCGCGACCGTTCCGTCCGGCAGCTCGACGGAGCCGAGCAGGTTGCTCGGATACGGGTGGATGGCGACGTGTGAATACGGAAGAGCCTCGGGCGGACTGCGCATTACGCCGAGCCGCGCATCGACCACCACCGCGCCCCGCTCCGTCACGATCACAGGGTTCAGGTCGATCGAGCCGATTCCCGGCATCTCGCAAACGAGTTCGGAGACGCGCAGCAGGATGTCCTCGACGGCCTCCTCGTCGGCGGCCGGGGCGCCGCGCAGCGGCTGAAGCGCGACACTGGCGCGCGTGCGACGAATCAGGTCGCGCACGAGGAACGTGTTCAGTGGCGGAAGTGCCACGGCGCGATCACGCACGACCTCGACGAGCGTGCCGCCCAGGCCGAAACTGATCGCAGGCCCGAACACCGGGTCCCGCAACACGCCCACCATGACCTCGCGCCCCTCGCCTTGCCCGTACATCCGCTCGATCAGCACGCCTTCGAGCTTTGCGTCCGGCCGCAGCCTCGCGACCTGCCTCGTCATCGCGGTGTAGGCGCTGCGGACGCTCGCCTCGTCGGAGAGGCCGAGACGCACGCCGCCGACGTCGGTCTTGTGCGGAATGTCGGGCGAGAGGATCTTCATCGCGACCGGGAAACCCGCCTGCTTGGCAACCTTCACGGCCTCGGACGCCGAATGCGCGGGCACGCTGCGCAGCACGGGTATTCCGAAAGCCGCGAGCACGCTCTTCGACTCCGCCGGGTCGAGCCACTCCTGGCCCGCTTCGAGCGAGGCATCGATGATCGCCTGCGCCGCGGCACGATCCGGCGTCGACGTCGGACCAAGAGGCTCCGGCACCTGCAGCAACTGCTCCTGGTTCGCCGTGTACAAGGCGAGTGCAGCGATGGCGTCCACCGCTGACTCGGGCGTCGAATAGCTCGGCACCTTGCTGGCCGCGAAGATGTCCCGGCTCGACGCGACCGACTCCCCGCCCATCCAGCACGCGAACACCGGCTTGCGCTGCTTGCCGGCGATCGCCACGAGTTCCGTCGCCAGGCGGTCCGGGTCCGTCAGTGCGTAGGGCGTCAGGATCGCGAGCAGCGCCTCGACGCCCGGGTCCTCGAGGACGAGCCGCGCGGCCGACGCAAATTGCTCGGCATCCGCATCGGCGCGTACGTACACGGGATTGGCCCGCGCGTCGCTCGTCGGCAGGAGTGCCTCCAGCTGCCGCGCCGTATCCTCGGTCAGCTTCGGCAGCAGCAGCCAGCGGTCGGTCGCGTGGTCTGCAGCGAGCGCGCCGGGTCCGCCGGCATTCGAGACGATCGCCAGCCTCCGACCGCGTACCCGGGCGCCCGCGCCCAGCGTCGCGGCGGCCGTGAAGAGGTCGTAGAGATCGCGGATGCGGAGCGAGCCTGCGCGTCGCATCGCGGCGTCGAAGACGTCGTCGGCCCCCACCAGCGACCCGGTGTGGAACGCCGCTGCATCCGGCCGTTCCGCGTGGCGACCCGCCTTCATCACGACTACCGGTTTCACGCGCGCCGCCGCGCGCAGCGCGCTCATGAAGCGGCGCGCATCGTCCACGCTCTCCATGTAGAGCATGATGCTGTCGGTGGCCGGGTCGTGGACGAGGAAGTCGAGGATCTCGCCGAGACCGATGTCCGCGCCCACGCCCGTCGAGATGACGGTCGAAAAGCCGACCTGCCGGCCTCGCGCCCAGTCGATCACGGCGGCGCAGAGCGCGCCGGACTGAGACACGAATGCCAGCCGGCCGGGACGAGGCTGGCGCGGTCCGCAGGCCGCATTGAGCGCAACGTCCGTGCGGATGAGCCCGAGGCTGTTCGGACCGAGGAAGCGGACACCGTGCTGGCGCGCCCGGCGCTTCACTTCGGCCTCGAGCTGGCGGCCCGCGTCGCCGCCGTCGCGGAAACCTGCCGAAACGATGATGGCTCCGCGGATGCCCTTCTCGCCGCACTCCGTGATGATGTCGGGGACGGCCTTGGCGGGCGCGACGATGATTGCGACGTCCACGGGTCCCGGAAGGTCGCGGACGCGTCGATATGCCGTCCGGCCGCCGATTTCGGCGTGCGCCGGATTGACGTACTCGACGGTTCCCTTGAAGCCGGTCTGCTCGAGGTTGCGCCGGATGATGTCGCCGAGCGTGCCCTCGCGGTCGCTCGCGCCCACGAGGGCGATCGAGCGGGGATTGAACACGCTTTCGATCCGGGCTTTCGGCACGACTCGACCTCGGGCGGCCGTCGGGGTCTATGCATGCTAGCGCTGTGTCTGCCAACATTCACTGCAAGTGACCGCAAACAGGGGTCGGTTGATGCCCGTCGCACTGATTTCGCACCCGGCCTGCCGCCTGCACCAGATGGGTGCGGGTCACCCGGAACAGCCGGCGCGCATAGGCGCCATCGCGGACCAGCTTCACGGACGGCGCCTGTACGACTTCCTCGTGCATCACGATGCACCCCGCGCCACCGTGGAGCAGCTCGCCCGCGTGCACCCGCGCGAATACATCGAGCGGATCAGCATGAAGTCGCCGGAGGAAGGCCTGGCATTCGTGGACCCCGACACCGCCATGTGTCCCGACACGCTGGAGGCCGCGCTGCGCGCTGCGGGAGCCAACGTGCTGGCCGTGGACCTCGTGATGTCGGGTGACGTGCGCCGCGCGTTCTGCAACGTCCGTCCGCCGGGGCACCACGCCGAGCGCGACAAGGCGATGGGCTTCTGCTTCTTCAACAACGTCGCGGTCGGCGCCGCACACGCGATGCAAGCGCACGGTCTCGAGCGCGTGGCAATCCTCGACTTCGACGTGCATCTCGGCAATGGCACCGAAGACATCTTCAGAAACGATCACCGGGTCCTGCTCTGCTCGAGCTACGAATATCCGCTGTACCCGGACATGAATCCGCCCTCCGTGCCCGGTCACATCGTGAATTGCCCGCTGCCGGCGGGTGCCGGCAGTGACGAGTTTCGCAGGGCGATCACCGAGCAGTGGCTGCCGGCCCTCGAGGCGTTTGCGCCGCAGATGATCTTCATTTCGGCAGGCTTCGACGCGCACGCGGCCGATCCCCTCGCCGACCTGCGCCTGACCCGCGCCGACTACGGCTGGATCACGGAACAGGCCTGCGCGGTGTCGGAGCGGCATTGCAAGGGCCGGATCGTGTCGACGCTCGAAGGTGGCTACGACCTTTCGGCGCTGGCGACGAGCGCCGCCACCCACGTCGAGACGCTGCTGAACGCCTAAGTAGCACTGCGACTACACGCAACCGACGGCCCGGCCCATGATCCGCCCATGGGCGAACGGACCCCGACCCTCCGTGCGCGAGGCCTGACCAAGGTCTATCGGACCGGCGAGGTCGAAGTGCACGCGCTGCGCGGGCTCGACCTCGTCCTCGAGACGGGCGAGCTCGTCGTGCTGCTCGGGCCCTCGGGCAGCGGCAAGTCCACGCTGCTCAACATCCTCGGCGGCCTCGACACGGCCACGGGCGGCGAGGCCTGGTTCCTGGACCACGAACTCTCGAAGCTCGACGACGCGGGCCTCACGCGATACCGGCGCGAGCACGTCGGCTTCGTGTTCCAGTTCTACAACCTGATACCCAGCCTGACGGCGGTCGAGAACGTGGCCCTGGTCACCGAGATCGCCCGAAACCCGATGGCGCCCGACGAAGCACTGCGGCTCGTCGGCCTCGGCGAACGGCTGCATCATTTCCCGGCGCAGCTGTCGGGCGGCGAACAGCAGCGCGTGGCCATCGCGCGGGCCATCGCAAAGCGCCCCGACATCCTGCTCTGCGATGAGCCCACCGGAGCGCTCGACAGTCAGACGGGCATCCTCGTGCTAGAGGCGATCGAGCGCATCCACGAGGAACTCGGCACCTCGACGGTCCTGATAACGCACAACGCAGTGATCGCCGACATGGCGGACCGCGTGCTGGTCATGGGCGACGGCCGCGTCCACGAAGAGCGCCGCAACGCGACGCGACGTCCTGCGCGGGAGCTCACCTGGTGAACCGGCCGCTGTACATGAAGCTGGTCCGGGACCTGTGGCGCCTGCGGGGACAGGTGCTCGCCATCGCGCTCGTAATGGCTTCCGGCATCGCGGTACTGGTGATGTCGCTCACGACGGTCGAGTCGCTGGAGGAGACGGCGATCGCGTACTACGAGCGCTATGGGTTCGCGCAGGTCTTCGCCCAGGTGGAGCGCGCGCCCGAGCACCTGCGCGATCGCATGCGCGAGATCCCGGGCGTGCGTGCGGTCGAGACCCGGGTCGTGCACACCGCCGTGCTCGACATCGACGGATTCGACGAACCCGTGATCGGCAAGCTGGTGTCGGTGCCGGAGCGCACCGAGGCACGGCTCAACCGACTCGCGCTGCGCCAGGGACGAATGCCGCGCCTCGGCGCGCCCGACGAGGCGGTCCTGAACGAGCCGTTCGCGCAGTCTCATCACCTGGAAGTCGGTGACAAGCTGCGCGCGGTGATCAACGGACGCTGGCGGATACTCACCGTCGTCGGCATCGCGCTCTCTCCGGAATACGTCTACGCCATCGGCCCGGGCGCGCTGATGCCCGACGACAAGCGCTTCGGCGTGCTGTGGATGGGCCACGAGGCCCTTCAGGCGGCGTTCGACCTCGACGGCGCGTTCAACGACGCGAGCCTGACGTTGCTGCGGGGGACGAACCCGGAAGGCGTGGTCGAGCGTGTCGACAGGCTGCTCGCCGGCTACGGGGGCGTCGGCGCCTACGCGCAGGCAGACCAGCTGTCGAACTGGTTCCTGATGAGCGAGATCGCGCAGCACCGCAAGCTGTCGACCATCCTGCCGACGATTTTCCTGGCCGTCGCGGCGTTTCTCCTGCACATGGTCATGGGGCGGCTGATCGCGGTCGAGCGGAGCGAGATCGGCCTCCTCAAGGCCTTCGGCTACCGTAACCGCGACATCGCCCTGCACTACACGCGCTTCGTGCTCGGCATCGGCCTCGTCGGCGTCGCGCTCGGGTGGTTCATCGGCTACTGGCTCGGGCTGTACCACACCCGCCTCTACGCGGAGTTCTATCACTTCCCGTTCCTGAACTTCCGTCCTAGCGCGCAGTCGTTCCTGCTCGCCGCGCTCGTCAGCCTCGGCGCCGCGCTGATCGGGGCCCTCGGCGCCGTTCGCGAAGCAGCCGCCCTGCCCCCGGCGCAGGCAATGCAACCGCCAGCGCCGCCGATGTTCCGCAAGACGGTGCTTGGCCGGCTGGGGTTCGTGGAGCGACTCGACCAGCCGACCCGCATCCTGCTGCGCCAGATCGGGCGCTGGCCGGTGCGGTCCTTCTTCACGGCCGCCGGCATCGCGATGTCGGTCGCCGTGCTCGTCACCTCCATGCAGTGGCTCGACGCGATCAATCACATGGTCGACGTCTACTTCCTGGACGCGCAGGGACAGGACTTGAGCGTCAGCTTCGGCCAGGCGCGCTCGAGCGAGGTCGTGCGTGACCTCGCCCGGCTGCCCGGCGTGATGTCGGTGGAGCCGATGCGGTCCGTCGCGGCGAAGGTGCGCTCCGGCTGGCACGAGGAACGCGAGGCCATCCAGGGACTGCCGGCCAACCAGGCCCTGTACCGCGTGTACGATGCAAAGGGGCGTGCCCTGGCGCTGCCGCCGGAGGGCGTCGTGATCTCCACGATGCTGGCGAAGATGCTCGGCGTGGACGTGGGGGACCGCATCACGGTGGAGGTGCTCGAGGGCCGCCGGCCGGTCTTCGAGGTGCCGGTCGTCGAGACGTTCGAGACCTATATCGGATCGCCCGCCTACATGGAGATCGGCGCCCTCGACCGGCTGATGCGTGAGCGACCGAGCGTCACGGCCGTCCACCTCAGGATCGATTCGCGCTACCGCGATCGACTGTTCCGGGAACTGAAGAATACGCCGAGCATCACGGCGGTCACCGTCAGGGAAGCCGCGGTGCAGACGTTCCGGGACACGATGGCGCAGACCATAATGATCTTCATCAGCTTCTTCATCGTGTTCGCCTGCACCCTGGCATTCGGCGTGACGTACAACGCCGCCCGCATTTCGCTCTCGGAGCGCGGACGGGAACTCGCGACGCTGCGCGTGCTCGGCTTCACGCGGGCGGAGATCTCATACATCCTGCTCGGCGAAGTGGCGCTGCTCACCTTCGTGGCGCTGCCGCTCGGCTGCCTGATCGGCTACGGCCTCGCCAGCATGCTCGTCCGCGCCTTCGAAACCGAGCTCTACCGCGTGCCCATGGTCATCCTCGCCACGACCTACGGCTGGGCGATCGCGATCGGCCTGGCCGCGACCGCCGTGTCGGCCCTGCTCGTCCGGCGCCGCGTGGACCGGCTCGACCTGATCGCCGTGCTCAAGACCCGGGAGTGAAGCGATGACTGCTGCCGCGAAACGCATCCTGTTCTGGGCACCGCTCTCACTCGCGCTGGTCCTGGCGCTCCTGTGGCTCTTCCGGCCGGCCGCCGTCCCCGTCGACCTCGTGACCATCGGGCGCGGCCCGCTCACCGTGAGCGTCTCGGACGAGGGCGAAACGCGCGTGCGCGACATGTACGTCGTGTCCGCGCCGGTGCCCGGGCAGATGCGCCGCATCGAGCTCGAAGCCGGCGACGACGTGGTTGCCGACCGGACCGTGATCGCGCAGATCGAGCCGAGCGACCCGTCGTTCCTCGACGTGCGCAGCGCCGCCGAGGCCCGCGCAAGCCTGGACGCCGCGGCAGCTGCACGGACGCACGCCGAGGCCCAGGTGCGGCGCGCGCAGGCCGAGCTCGATTTCGCCCAGTCCGAGCTCGCAAGGATCCGCGTCCTCGCGAAGAGCCACACCGTGTCCGCCAACGACCTCGACGCCTCGGAGAGCCGGGCCAAGGCTGCGGACGCAGCGCTGGCGGAAGCCCGTGCCGAACTCAAGGTACGGCAGTCCGAGTACGAGGTCGCACGGGCCCGCCTCATGACACCCGCGTCACGCAAGCGCGCCGCGGAATGCGACTGCGTGTCCGTGTATTCCCCCGTCAGCGGGGAGGTGCTGCGAGTCGTCAAGGAAAGCGAGGGCGTGGTGCAATCGGGCACGCCGCTCGTCGAAATCGGCGACCCCGACCAGCTGGAGGTCGTCGTGGATCTCCTGTCGGCGGATGCCGTGCGCGTGCAACCGGGCCAACGCGCCATCATCGAGGCCTGGGGCGGCCCGAGACCGCTCGAAGGCGTGGTGCGTCGCGTGGAGCCCTTCGGTTTCACCAAGGTTTCGGCCCTCGGCATCGAGGAGCAACGCGTCAACGTCGTCATCGACATCAAGGAGCCACGCCAGCAATGGGCGCGACTCGGTCACGGCTATCGCGTCGAGCCGCGCATCGTGCTTTGGGAGGCGCGCGACGTGATGAAGGTGCCGCTGTCGGCATTGTTCAGGCAGGGCCAGCAGTGGGCCGTGTTCGTCGACGACGGCGGGCGTGCCGGGCTGCGCACGGTCGAGATCGGCCACGAGAATGGCCTCGAGGCCGAGGTCCTTGCGGGCCTCAATGAAGGCGAGCGCGTCGTGCTGCACCCCGCGGACCGGGTGTCGCCAGGGACGCGGCTGGAACCGCGTGGCTGATAAGGCGCGGCCGCCTGGTCAGTCGAAGCCTGGCGGCGGGACGAAGCCGCCTGTCTCCCGCTCCACGAGTTGCGCGAACTCGAGCGTCGTCCTGTCCTCGAGGTAGGCGCCCATGACCTGCAGCCCGATGGGCGCGCCGGACGCCGACCGTCGGCCCGTCGGGAACACCGTTGCAGGCAGGCCCGGAAGCGAGGCCAGCGCAGGGATCGCGCTCAACCTGTAATACGGGTGGCGCGCTCCGTCGATGAGCAGCGTGCGGTCGTAGAAGAACGAGTCGTCGTGCGGAAATGCGTTGACGCTGCAGACGGGTGACAGCAGCACGTCGATGTCGCGGAATACGACCTCCCACTTCGCCTTGCAGCGCTCGCTGGCTTCCAGCATTTCGAGCATCAGCGCCGCACTGCCTTCGAGGCCATCCGCGACCGCAGCGAGGAACGGATCATCGTAGGTGCGCATCTTGGCGGCCGCTTTCGCGCGCGCATGCGGCGGCGTGGCGCCACCGAGGACGCACTGCAGTTGCATCAGGAAGTGCTTGTAGTATGTCGTGAGATCGCCAAACGCTTCGGTCAGGTCGACCTCGCGAACCTGCGCGCCGAGCGACGCGAGCGTGTCGACGAGCGACTGCTGCGCGTCGAGGATGGCCTGCTCGACCGGGATCCACGCCGGCAGTTTGAGAATGCCGACGCGACACGTGGCGAGTGATTCGAATCGTGGCCCCGGCAGTTCGAGCCGCCAGCCCTTGCCTTCCAGGCCATCGGGTCCGGCCATCACCCCGAACAGCAACTCGAGGTCAGCCGCACTGCGGGTCAAGGGGCCCTGAACTGCCGGCCGGACGGCCGGGTTCGGGAAATTTCCCCTCCACGGAAAATGGCCGCTGTTCGGAAGCACGGTCGCGCTGGGCTTGTGGCCGAAGACCCCGCAGAACGCAGCCGGGATGCGGATCGAGCCGCCGATGTCGCTGCCGAGTTCGGCACCGGTGAGCCCCGTCGCCACGGCGGCCGCCCCTCCGCCGGTGCTGCCGCCGGCCGTGAGCTGCGGATTCCACGGGTTCGTCGTGCGACCAAAGAGCTTGTTGACGGCCTGCCAGTCGGCGTTCGCGATCGGTGTATTGGTCTTGCCGAGGATCACCGCGCCAGACGTCTTGAGGCGCGATACGTTCGGTGCGTCCTCGTCGGCGATCGCAAGATCCGGCTCGATCATTCCGCCGGAGGCTGGCCGGCCAGCGACGTGTATGCCGTCCATGACCGTGGTCGGCAGGCCGGCGAGCGTGCTCGCGGGCGTGCCGCGCGCCGCGTCAATCCCGCGCGCCCGGTCCAGTGCGGAGTCGTAGTTCGGCGTGACGATCGCATTGACGCGTTGCTCGAGACGTTCGCGCCGCTCCCGGTACAACGCCACCACTTCGGCAGCCGTTGTTTCGCGCGCGCGGAGGTCCGCGAGAATCTGTTTGGCAGGGGAGAAAGGGGTAATGGACATGTGGCTGCCGTCAGTGCGTGACCTCGATATTGTTGTAGACCTTCTTCACGCCCTTGAGTCCGAGGGCGATGTCGCCGGCCTTGACCCGGGCCTTCTCGCCTTGGATGAAGCCGCTCAGCAGGACCTCGCCGGCGTACACGTCGGTGTTGATGTCCCAGGCCTTGCTGGCGCCAGTCTCACTCGCGAGGGCCGACTTGAGCTTCGACTGGATGGTCGTGTCGTCGATGGCCTGGCCCATCGTGCGATCCTTGGTGATGATCACGAGTGCGTCGTGCACGTCCTTCACACCGTCGACCCGCCTGGCCGCAGCGATCGCCGCCGACTTCTGCTCCTCCGACTCGAGGAAACCGCCGAGCTGCACGATGCCCTCGTAGACCTCCACGTTGATGGCCGTGGACGGGACACCCTTGGTGTCGATCAGCAAGGCCTTGACCTGGCCCGAGAGCGCCGTGTCGTCGACCGACTCGCCCGTCGTCTTCGCGTATGCGGGGGTGCCGAGGGCCAGGCAAGAGGCGACGACGAGCAGCCACAGGCGGGTCTTGATCATGCGGAACTCCTTCCTTTTCGCGGGGCAAGCACGTGGGCGGACACTCGGGACCGACATGTTAGCCGATCGATGCATATGCACAGAACAACCGCAATTGCGGCGGACGAGAGGCGCTAGCGCACGGCGAATTGAAGCGCCCAGCCGACGGTTCGATGATTTCACCATGAGGCGACCACGCGCCATGCCGCTGGTTGCCAACGGATCAAGGGATCGGGACGGAGGGGGACACATGGACAGGTTCTGGCTGAAGCACTACCCCGCCGGCGTGCCGGCCGACGTCGACGTGACGCGGTACCGGTCCCTGCCGGAAATCATGGACGAGTCCTTCCGCAAGTTCGCGGCGCGTGACGCGTTCGTCTCGATGGACCATGCGCTCACGTACGCGGACGTGGATCGACTGTCCGCAGCGTTCGGCGCGTGGCTGCAGGCACAGGGTCTGCAGCGCGGCGCACGCGTCGCGATCATGCTGCCGAACACGCTGCAGTACCCGGTGGCGCTTGCCGGAGCCCTGCGAGCGGGCTACGTCGTCGTCAACGTCAACCCGCTCTACACGCCTCGCGAACTCGAGCATCAACTCAAGGACTCGGGCGCCGAAGCGATCGTCATCCTCGAGAACTTCGCCGTCACGCTGCAGCAGGTCATTGCGCGCACGGCAGTCAGGCACGTCATCGTCACCTCGATGGGCGACCTGCTCGGGTTCCCGAAGGGTGCGGTGGTCAACTTCGCAGTGCGGCGCATCAAGCACATGGTCCCGGCGTTTTCGCTGCCCGGGCACCAGCGCCTCACTGAAGTGCTCGATGCAGGCCTGCACATGCCGCTGCACACGGTGAGCACCGGCCCGGACGACATTGCCTTCCTGCAGTACACGGGCGGCACGACAGGGGTCGCGAAGGGAGCCGTGCTCCTGCATCGCAACCTGATCGCGAATCTCCTGCAGTGCGAGGCTTGGCTCGGACCCGCGCTCCTCGATGCGAGCCGCGGGCCACTTCCGGAGCAGTTCGTCTACATCTGTGCCCTGCCGCTCTACCACGCATTTGCGCTCGTCGCGAACTGCCTGTTTGGCATGCGGGTGGGCGCGGTCAACATCCTGATCGCGAATCCGCGCGACATCCACCAGACGGTGAAGGACGTCCGCAGGCACGCGTTCCACGTCCTGCCGGCGGTGAACACGCTGCTGAACGCGCTCGCCGAGAACAGCGAGTTCCAGAAGCTCGACTTCTCGAACCTGCGCATCACGATCGGCGCCGGCATGGCCGTGCAGAAGGCTGTCGCCGAGAAATGGTTCGCGCTGACGGGCTGTCCGGTCATCGAGGGCTATGGACTCACCGAGACGTCGCCAGCCGCGGTCGTGAACCCGATCGTCGCGACCGGGTGGAACGGCACCATCGGCCTGCCGATCCCGGGCACCGAGATCGCCATTCTCGACGACGCCGGACAACCCGTACCGCTCGGGCACCCCGGCGAAATCGCGATCCGCGGGCCGCAGGTAATGGCGGGCTACTGGCAGCGACCGGACGAGACGGCGAAGGTCATGACGCCCGACGGATTCTTCAAGTCGGGCGACATCGGCGTCATGGACGAGCGCGGCTACACGACGATCGTGGACCGCAAGAAGGACATGATCATCGTCTCCGGCTTCAACGTGTACCCGAACGAGATCGAGGGCGTCGTCACCATGCACCCGGGCGTGCTCGAATGCGCAGCGGTGGGCATTCCGGACGAGAAGTCGGGCGAGGCCGTGAAGCTGTTCGTCGTGCGCAAGGACCCGTCGCTGACCGAGGCGCAGCTCGCGGAGTACTGCGCGCAGCAGCTCACCGGCTACAAGAAGCCGCGCTACATCGAGTTCCGCGACGACCTGCCGAAGACGAATGTCGGGAAGATCCTGCGCCGCGCGCTCAGGGATCCCGCGTCCGTGGAGGTGGCGAAGAGCGCCTGAGCGTCGAACAGACCATCAGTACGGGTGCGCGAGGCTGTAGGCGGCAGCAGCGACAGCGATGGCCACCATCAAGGCGATGCCGACGA
>VEPJ01000049.1 GCA_012026925.1 Gammaproteobacteria bacterium
TGTAGAGCCGAACGTCTGCTCTTGGTGCCCCTTGCCCAGCGACTGCTTGTGGCCGTTCTCTGCCTGCGGCCCCGACGCCACAAAGCAGCCGCTCGAGGAACTGGGCGAAATGACCAGGATCTCCAGCGGCACAAACGTCTTTACGTGCCAGGTTCGGGGCTTGCCGGGCAGTGGGTAACAACGGCGGTGAAAACCTGTTACCGAGTTACCCAATTTCGAGCGTCCGTGCTCGTAAGTGCTTGAAAGTGGTGGGCCGTGTAGGACTCGAACCTACGACCTACTGATTAAGAGTCAGCAGCTCTACCAACTGAGCTAACGGCCCACGCGAAAGGTGGGGTGGACGATGGGACTCGAACCCACGACAGCCGGGACCACAACCCGGGGCTCTACCAACTGAGCTACGTCCACCATCGTCCCCGGCGGATCTCCCGTAGGCTGGCGCGCCCGGCAGGACTCGAACCTGCGACCCTCGGCTTAGAAGGCCGATGCTCTATCCAGCTGAGCTACGGGCGCATGCGCGGTAGTGTCGCTCATCCGAGTGGTCGGGGCAGAGGGATTCGAACCCCCGACCCGCTGCTCCCAAAGCAGATGCGCTACCAGACTGCGCCATGCCCCGCCTTGCACCGACCTGCGGTCGCCGCCTGACCCGCTCCGTCGCCGGAACTGGCCTGCACGGGAGCGCGAATCATACGGAGCGGGCCCGCGAGCGTCAATTTGGAGCGACTCCAGTCTCGTTCTGCGTGTGCGCCGCGTGCCAGAATGACCGTCTTCGACCGAGGGGCGCGAGCGCATGGCAGGCAGGATCATCGACGGCAAGGCCATCGCGGCGGACATCCGTCGTGAAGTCCGCGAAGAGAGCGACCGGCTCGCCGCGCGCGGCAAGCGCAGGCCGGGGCTCGCGGTCGTGCTGGTCGGCGACGATCCCGCCTCGCGCATCTACGTGCGCAACAAGCGCATGGCCTGCGAGGAGTGCGGCTTCGTTTCCGTGAGCCACGACCTGCCCCAGTCCGCGACGCAGACCGAACTCCTGAGCCTGATCGAGCGACTGAATTCGGATCCCGCGATCGACGGCATCCTCGTGCAGGTGCCGCTGCCGGACCACATCGACGAGCGCGCCGTGATCGAGGCAATCGCGCCAGCGAAGGACGTGGACGGCTTCCATCCCTACAACGTCGGGCGCCTCGCGCTCCGCAATCCCCTCATGCGCCCGTGCACGCCGTATGGCGTGATCCGGCTGCTCGAGCGCTGCGGGATCTCGGCGAAAGGACAGCACTCGGTGGTCGTCGGCGCTTCGAACCTGGTCGGACGGCCGATGGCGCTCGAGCTGCTGCTCGCCGGCGCCACCGTCACCGTGTGTCACCGGTTCACGACCGGTCTCCGCGAGCACGTCGAACGCGCCGACATCCTCGTCGTCGCCGTCGGCAAGCCGGGACTGATCCCCGGCGAGTGGGTGAAGCCGGGTGCGGTCGTCGTGGACGTGGGCATCAATCGCCTGCCGGACGGCAAGCTCGACGGCGACGTCCAGTTCGAGGCGGCGTGCGAGCGGGCGAGCTGGATCACGCCCGTGCCGGGCGGCGTGGGTCCGATGACCGTGGCGATCCTGATGAAGAACACGCTGGAGTCGGCCCTCCAGCGCATCTGAAAATTCGGTGCCATTCACCTATTTTCCTCCGCTGGAAAATCGGTGAATGGCACCGAATTTCGACTTTTCAGCGGGCGGGGATCAGCACCGCGGATCGAGTCAGCTGCGCCAGCAGGTTGTCGAGCGCCACGTCGATCTTGAGCGGCGATCCCGGCAGGTCGTTGCGGCGTTCCTGGCTCAACACGCGCTCGATCTCCTGCGCGTCGAACACCCGCGATACATCCACCGCCTGAGCGAGAAAAGGCGTGTCCCGGAGCACGACGCCCTCCGCGCCGGCGCGCACCACCTTGCCGCTCGCATCCACCAGCACTCCCGTGAGGTGCAGGACCTCCACCGGCTTGTCCTCCGCCGTGAGGAACTTGATCGGTTGCCGGTAGCCCGTCCCGAGCGCGACCTCCTTCGTGAACACGCCGGAGTAGCCCTTCATGTACTGGCCGACGCCGAGCTGGACGACGATCGCGTACGGCACGCCCGCCTGGGCGACGAGCGCCGCCGCCTGCTCGCGCCACACACCGCCCGGGCGGTCGAGATGCAGGACCATCGGTGCGAACCGATCGGACGGAAGCCGCTGCTCCTTGTCCTCGAGTGCCGCGTAATCACTCTCTGCGCTTCCCACGTAGACCCGCGGTGACGCGGACGAGGCTGGCGCCCCTGCGGCCTCGCGAATGCAGCCGTGCCCCCGCGCGGCGACCCGTGCATTCAATGCCGCGAGCAACGGTTCGAATTCGGCCGCGCGCTGCGAATAGCCGAACGTCGCCTCGACTTCCCGATCGAGCGTGACGGGGAAAACGACGGCGCAACTGCCGGGCGGCGGCTGCGGCCGGGATATCTCGACGTAGTACGGCGCATCGTCCAGCCGATGCGTCTCGCCGACCGCGAGGTCGTCGAGCGACGCGCAGCCGCCGAGGAGCAATCCGGTCCCGAGCAGGCCCACGCCTGCAGGCATTCGCAGATTCGTCATCACCCACCCCGCCGTCTCACCAAGCCCCGGACCGGCCTCGTGGCGGCGACGGTTGGTCAGCCGCGCCGCCAGAGGGTCTTGCCCCCCGGCTGGTCCTCCAGCAGTACCCCGGCCGCTGCGAGCTCGTCGCGGATGCGGTCGGACTCCTTGAAGTTCTTCGCCTTGCGCGCCGCGGCCCGCTCAGCGATCAACCGGTCGATGTCCGCGTCAATCAGGGTGGCCCCTGCCTTGC
>VEPJ01000003.1 GCA_012026925.1 Gammaproteobacteria bacterium
AATGTCCCCTATTTTTCAGGATTGGTAAGATCCAAAGATGAGCAGTTCCATTCTCGTCACCGGCGGCGCCGGCTACATCGGCAGTCACGTCGTTCGCCAGCTCGTCGAGCGCGGCGAGCGCGTCGTGGTCCTCGACAACCTCTCCACGGGCTACCGCAGCGCGGTGCTCGGCGCGCCACTCGTCGTGGGCGACACGGCGGACCGCGAGCTCGTCACTCGCGTGCTGAAGGACCACGCGGTCGAGACCGTCATGCACTTCGCGGCGCACACGATCGTGCCGGAATCGGTCTCGAACCCGCTCAAGTACTACGGCAACAACACCTGCGCGACCCGCAACCTGCTCGAGTGCTGCGACCGGGCCGGGGTGAAGCACTTCGTCTTCTCGTCGACTGCCGCCGTCTATGGCATCCCGGCCGAGGGCCTCGCCCGCGAGGACTCACCGACCGTACCGATCAACCCGTACGGCCTGTCGAAGCTCATGAGCGAGTGGATGCTGCGGGACCTCGCCGCGGCGTCGAAGCTGCGATACGTCGCGCTTCGGTATTTCAACGTGGCGGGCAGCGATCCCGGTGGCCGCATCGGACAGACGGCGCCCACCGCGACGTTGCTCGTGAAGGTCGCATGCCAGCAGGCGGCCGGCGTGCGTCCCGAGATCTCGATCTTCGGCACGGACTACCCGACGCCGGATGGCACGGGGGTGCGCGACTACATCCACGTCGAGGACCTCGCCGACGCGCACCTGAAGGCGCTCGACTACCTGCGCAAGGACGGCGCCTCGACGACGCTCAACTGCGGCTACGGCCACGGCTACAGCGTGCGCGAGGTGCTCAGGATGGTGGAGCGGGTGAACGGCAAGCCGTTGAAGGTTGTCGAGGGTCCGCGGCGCGCCGGCGACCCGCCGTCGCTCGTGGCGCACGCCGAGCGGATCCGGTCGCTCCTCGGGTGGACGCCGCGGTTCGACGATCTCGAGACGATCGTGCGGACTCAGCTCGAGTGGGAGTTCCGGCTCCTCCGCGAGCCCGGGCTACAGAAGAACTAGACTCGACCCCGCTGCCTCAGCCGTAGCCCAGGTCGGGCTCAGTTGAACCAGGCCTTAGGCTGGCGTAGTCCGGTCGTAGTGCCTGACGTCGACCCCCGCCGCGAGAGGGGGCGCTCCCCGTGATATGCTCGGCGCTTCAGCTTTCCTCGGTAAGCGCGTGATTTCATTCCATAAGTGGCTGCTGCCAGTCTTCGCGGCGTGCCTGCTGGCGGCCTGCGGAGGCGGAGGCGGCGGCGGCAACAAGAATCAGCTCCCGACCGCGTCCTTTACGGCGACCCCGACGTCGGGCCAGGCCCCGCTCGCGGTCGCCTTCGACGCCTCGGCCTCGTCCGACCCGGACGGCACGATCGCGAGCTACGCCTGGAATTTCGGCGACAACTCGAGCGGGACCGGTGTCACCGCCAGCCACACCTACCAGGCCACGGGCACCTACACCGCGACCCTCACCGTCACCGACAACCGCGGCGCCACCCGCTCGACGAGCAGGACGATCACGGCGACCGGCATCCCGCCGGCCGAGGTCACGATCAACGGGCGCATCACCTACGACCGCGTCCCGTTCAGGCCCTGCTCGGACGGCGGTGCCTGCAAGGACGGTACCTACGCCGACGGCCTCGACTACACGAACACGATCGAGGCGCCGGCCCGCGGCGTGACGGTCGAGATCGTGCAGGCGTCGAGCCAGCAGGTCCTCGCGACGTCCTCCACCGACGCCAACGGCAACTACACGCTCGTCGTGCCCGCCAATACGAGCGTGTTCGTGCGCGCGAAGGCCATGAGCGTCGCGACCGCCACGACGTCGAAGCCGGCGAGCTGGGACATCCGCGTCCTCGACAATTTCGGTGGCACGAATTCGCAATACGCGATCGCGGGCGCAACGTTCGACACGGGTGCCGCGAACCAGACGCGCAACCTGCGGGCGGCGTCGGGCTGGAGCGGATTCGCCGGCTACACGAGCGAGCGGGCCGCGGCGCCGTTCGCGATCCTCGACACGCTGTACTCCGCGGTGCAGTTCCTGGTCGCGCAGGGTGACAGCGCCATGCAGCTCGGCCGGCTCGACGTCTTCTGGAGCACGGAGAACCGTCCGACGGACCAGTGGAAGCCGTCGCTCGGCTGGATCGAGACGACGGCCTATCGTTCGTCGTCGTCGGCCGGCAGCGCGCCGCCCGGCATCTACGTGCTGGGCGCCGCCGACAACGACATCGACGAGTACGACCAGCACATCATCGCGCACGAGTTCCAGCACTACGTGGAGGACGCGATCAGCCGCACGGACACGCCGGGCGGGCCGCACTCGCTCGACGAGCGGCTCGACATGCGCGTGTCGTTCAGCGAGGGCTTTTCGAATGCGTTCGCGGCGATGGTGCTGAACGATCCCGTGTATCGCGACGCGTTCGGCACGGGGCAGCAGCAGGTCTTCCGGTTCAACATGGAAACGGGCGTTCCGACGGTGCGCGGCTGGTTCAACGAGACCTCGGTGCACGCGATCGTGTGGGACCTGTACGACGGCGCGAACGACGACACGGTGCAGGTGGGCTTCGGCCCGATGTACCAGGTGATGCGGAGCGAGCTGCGGGATGGGGTGCCGCTCACGAGCCTCTTCTCGTTCATCACGGCGCTCAAGACGCACCTCACGGGCGCGCAGATCGCGGGAGTGGACACGCGCGTTGCCGCGGAGAACATCGTGTCGGTCAACATGGACGCTTATGCGACGACCGAGACGAACGCGGGCGTGAGTGCGGCAAATCGCGACCTGGTGATGCCGATCTACTCGGATATCGCGGTGAACGGGCCGGACGTGCGCGTGTGCGGCGACACCGTCATCGGGACGTACAACAAGCTGGGCAATCGGCGTTTCCTGCGGTTCAAGGTGCCGGGCCCGCGGACGATCGACGTCACTGTGACCTGTCCGCAACTCGATTCGACGTGCTCCGGCTCGCCGCAGCCCGACCCGGACTTCGGCCTGTACCACGGCCGGAGCGTGCAATTTGTCGAAACCGATACGCCGTTCACGGAGCACCTGCAGAAGACCGTGGAGGCTGGCGACTACGTGCTCGAGGTGTACGAGTACAGTCACGTGGATCCGGACCCGGCGGCGGTGCGCCGCGGTCGCACGTGCCTGACCGTCAAGATCACCGGTTGAGAGGCTGAGCCATGACCGTGAGCAAGAGTCTTTACGTCCGTGCGCTTGCGCTGCTGCTGGTCGCTGCGCTCGCCGCGCTCGCGGCGGGCTGCGGCGGGGGCGAGGAGAAGGCGGCGAAGAAGGAATCGGCCGCTGCGGGTGCCGAGGCCGGCAAGGCGTCGGCGGCCGGTGCCGGGAAGCAGGCGGGTGCGGCGGGCGTCGCCAAGGCCGAGGACGACGGCATGGCGAACGCGGTCGCGATGGGCAAGACCGCCGCGGCCGTCGATCTCAAGTACGACATGAGCGTCAAGCCGGACGTCGGGCAGCCGTTCGAAGTCGAGCTGGCGTTCATTCCGCGCGTGGCTGCGGAGGCGCTCGAGGTCGAGGCGAGCGGGATGGCGGGGCTGGTGCTCGCGAGCGGCAGCAAGGCGAGGTTCGAGAACGTCGTGGCGGGTGAGCGCTACGTGGCGAAGATGCTGGTGCAGGTGAACCAGCCCGGGCTGTATTACATCGGCGTGACGGCGAAGA
This sequence comes from Gammaproteobacteria bacterium, assembly GCA_012026925.1. Lineage (GTDB taxonomy): Bacteria > Pseudomonadota > Gammaproteobacteria > Steroidobacterales > Steroidobacteraceae > RPQJ01. Next base: position 3,690 of record VEPJ01000003.1, read on the forward strand.
TGGTGAGCAAGGTGCAGGCCGAGGCGCGCACGTTCTCCGTGCCGATCGTCGTGGGCACGGTGTTGCCAGCGGAGCAGAAGCCGTCGCCTGCGGCCGCCGCGCCGGGCGCGACCGTGAAGTCGATGCAGGCCGTCGAGACCGCGACGCCGGCAGAGCAGAAGAAATAGGGGTCGAAATTCGGTGCCATTCACCGATTTTCGGGCCTCCGAAAATCGGTGAATGGCACCGAATTTCCGCTATACTCCGCGCCCTTTTGCCCCCGGGCGACCCCTCGTGACCACGGATCCCACCTCGCAGCTGCGCAACATCGCGATCATCGCGCACGTTGACCACGGCAAGACGACCCTCGTCGACCAGCTCCTGAAGCAGTCGGGCACGCTCGACGCGCGCAAGGCCACGCCCGAGCGCGTGATGGACTCGAACGCGCTCGAGCGCGAGCGCGGCATCACGATCCTCGCGAAGAACACGGCGATCCGCTGGAACGACTACCGGATCAACATCGTCGACACGCCGGGCCACGCCGACTTCGGCGGCGAGGTCGAGCGCGTCCTCTCGATGGTCGACTCGGTACTGCTGCTCGTGGACGCGGTCGACGGCCCGATGCCGCAGACGCGCTTCGTCACGCAGAAGGCCTTCGCGCACGGGCTCCGCCCGATCGTGGTGATCAACAAGATCGACCGGCCCGAGGCTCGCCCGAACTGGGTGCTCGACCAGACCTTCGATCTGTTCGACCGCCTGGGAGCCACTGAGGCGCAACTCGATTTCCCCGTCGTCTACACCTCCGCGATCCAGGGCTTCGCAACGCACGACCCCGGCCACCGCGGCGGCAACATGAATACGCTGTTCGAGGACATCATCCGACACTGCCCGCCGCCGGACGTGGACCTCGACGGCCCGCTGCAACTCCAGGTGTCGCAGCTCGACTACTCGAGCTACGTCGGTGCTATCGGCATCGGCCGCATCAAGCGCGGCACGATCCGCCGCGGCATGAACGTCACGGTCGTTGATCGTAAGGGGCAGGCGCGCAGCGAGCGCGTGATCCAGGTGCTCGGCTTCCTGGGCCTCGAGCGCACCGAGGTGGAGGAGGCGAGCGCCGGCGACATCGTGGCCTTCGCGGGCATCGAGCGCCCGGCCATCTCCGACACGTTGTGCGACCCGTCGCAGCCCGAGGCGCTGCCGCCGCTCGTCGTGGACGAGCCCACCATCGGCATGACGTTCGAGGTCAACACGTCGCCCTTCGCCGGCAAGGAGGGCAAGTACCTCACGAGCCGCCAGATCCGCGAGCGGCTGCTGCGCGAGGCGCTCACCAACGTGGCGCTGCGCGTCGAGGAGACCGACGACCCGGACAAGTTCCAGGTGTACGGGCGCGGCGAGCTGCACCTCGGCGTGCTGCTCGAGAACATGCGGCGCGAGGGCTACGAGATCGCCGTGTCACGTCCGCGGGTCGTGATCAAGGAGATCGACGGCGTGCAGAACGAGCCGTACGAGATCCTCGCCGTGGACATCGAGGACGCGAGCCAGGGGGCGGTGATGACCGCGCTCGGCAGTCGCGGTGGCCTGCTGCAGGCGATGCACCCGGACGGCAAGGGCCGCGTGCGTCTCGACTACGTGATCCCGGCGCGCGGGCTGATCGGGTTCCAGACGGAGTTCCGCACGCTGACCTCGGGCATGGGACTGCTGTTCCACGTGTTCGATCACTACGCGCCGGTGTCGGACCGCACGATCGCGAGTCGCCAGAACGGCGTGATGATCTCGAACGCGCAAGGGACGGTGCTGGCCTACGCGCTCTTCAACCTGCAGGAGCGTGGGAAGCTCATGGTCGCGCACGGCGACGAGGTGTACGAGGGGCAGATCGTCGGCATTCACAGCCGCGACAACGACCTGGTCGTGAATCCCCTGAAGGCGAAGAAGCTGACGAACATCCGCGCCGCCGGACGCGACGAGAACATCATCCTGACGCCGCCGGTGCGGTTCACGCTCGAGCAGGCGATGGAGTTCATCGAGGACGATGAGCTCGTCGAGATCACGCCGGCGTCGATCCGGCTGCGCAAGCGTGCGCTGAAGGAGCACGATCGGAAGCGCGCCGCCCGGGTGGAGGAAGAATAATTCGGTGCCATTCACCGGTTTTTCATCGGTCGGCCGCGGGGCCTCGTAGCCGCGGCTTCGGGGCGACGCCAGTCCAATTCCCCGCACCAGACCTCGTCACCGAACGGCGCTTGTCGATTGACGCTCGTTCGTAAGGCCTCGAGCTCCGCCGGCGTCTGTGGGTCGTTGACGCGTTCACGCCAGTCGGGTGGCAGGGGGACAGGCGAATCCGAAAGCGGGCTGCCGGGTCCGGGCTCCAGCCGCCATGCGAGGCTGCCCCACGGCCAATCTTCCGCTCGCTGCACGAGGCCCGAGCGGAGCGCATTCCGTTCCACATAACGCAGGACGGTCAGCAGGTGTGCGTCGCACTTGATGGGAAACGCCTTGAAGCGACCCTGCCAGACTCGGCCTGAAGTTCCCTTGTCCAGGTGATACCGGTGGGTGTGCGTGGTCAGCAGCCAGTGCATCCAGCGGCTGACGTCGCCGGTCGCCTGCGGCGACGCGACGAGGTGGAAGTGATTCGGCATCAGGCAATAGGCGATCAGTCGCATCCCGACGCGCGCCTGGGCCTCGGAGATCAGTCTCAGAAACGCCCGGTAGTCGGCTTGGTGATGGAATACGACCGATCGGTCATTGCCGCGGTTGATCAGGTGGTAGTAGCCACCTGCCACAAGATTGCGAACTCCACGCCCCATGCGCGGAAGGTGCCGTGCCGGGAAAACTCATGCAGCCGCTGTTTGTGGCGGGAAGTCCGAAAAATCGGTGAATGGCACCGAATTATTCGAACACGACGGTGCGGTTGTCGTAGACGAGGATCTGGTGCTGCAGGTGGGCGTAGACGGCCCGGGCGAGGACGATCTTCTCCAGGTCGCGGCCCTTGCGCACCATGTCGTCCACCGAGTCCTTGTGGCTTACGGCGACGACGTCCTGCGCGATGATCGGTCCGGCATCGAGGTCGGCCGTCACGTAGTGGCTCGTCGCCCCGATGATCTTGACCCCACGCGTGAACGCCGCGTGATACGGCTGTCCGCCCGCGAACGCCGGCAGGAACGAGTGGTGGATGTTGATGATCCGCTCCGGCATCGACGCGATGAAATCCGCCGACAGGATCTGCATGTAGCGGGCGAGCACGACCAGGTCGATGCGTTCCTCCCGCAGGAGCGCGAGTTGTCGGCGCTCGGCCGCGGCCTTTGTCTCCCGCGTGACCGGAATGTGCTCGAACCGCACCCCGAACGCACGCGCGACGTGCTCGAGGTCGGGGTGGTTACTGATGATGACGGGTATCTCGACCGCCCACTCCCCGGACTGCCAGCGCGACAGGACGTCGTAGAGGCAGTGGCTGTATTTCGAGACGAAGAGCGCCATCCGGAGCCGTCGGTCCGCCTGCTCGAGTCGCCAGTGCATCTCATACGGTGCCGCCACCGCGTCGCTGAAGGCCTTTTCGAACCGCGCTGTGACGTCGGGGTCGCCCGGCGGCGTCCACTCGACGCGCATGAAGAACACCCCGCGCTCGGCGTCGACGTGCTGGTCGAGGTCCACGATGTTGCCGCCGACCTTGCGGATCAGCGAGGTGACCGCGGCGACGAGGCCTTCACGGTCAGGGCAGTGGATCAGGAGGATCAGGTTCTGGCGCATGCGGAAGGCCGTTAAATCGGTGCCACTCACCGATTAATTGTCCACCGAAAAACCGGTGAATGGCACCGAATTATGCGGTCAGGCGGACGGTGGACGGGTCGGCGGACAGCAGGGTCTCCAGCACCTCGACGGGCTGCGGCGCGCCGATGTAGTGCCCCTGGGCGTACTGGATGCCGATGTCGGCCAGCCGCGCCAGAACATCGGCCGAGTCGACCCGCTCGGCGATCGTGCGGATCCCCATGGTCTCGCCGATCTGCGCGATGGCCTCGACCATGCTGCGGTCGATGCGGTCGTGCGTGACGTTGTGCATGAACTGCCCGTCGATCTTGAGGAAGTCCACCGGCAGGTTCTTGAGGAAGATGAACGACGACAGGCCGCTGCCGAAGTCGTCGAGCGCGAAGCGGCAGCCGCGCCCGCGCAGCTCGCGGATGAAATGCGTCGCCGCCGCGAGGCTGGTCATGGCCGCGGCCTCGGTGAGCTCGAAGCACAGCGCGCCCGGGCTCACGTCCGCCGCCGCCATCTCGGCGATGACGAAATCGAGGAACTGTTCGTCATTCAGCGTCGTGCCGGAAATGTTGATCGCGAGCGTGAACGGCTCGCGTGACCCCGCATCACTCCGACGGTGCACCAGCCGCGTGCAAGCCTGCCGCACGACCCAGCGGTCGATCGCGGGCATGAGGTTGAACCGCTCGGCGGCCGGGATGAACTCCGACGGCTGCACGAGCGCGCCGTTCTCGTCGCGCATCCGGAGCAGCAGCTCGAAGTGCCGCAGCTTCTCGACCCCGCTGCGGATCGGCACGATCGTCTGGCACAGCAGGACCAGCTGGTCTTCCTCGCACGCGCGGTTGATGCGCGACACCCACTGCATCTCGCGGTGCCGCTCGGGCGCGCGGCCCTGCTCGTACGTCTGCACGCGATTGCGCCCGGAGTCCTTCGCCGAATAGCACGCGACGTCCGCGGCGCTCATGACCGAGGCGATCGTCTCGGAGCGGCCGGTGATCTCGGCGAGTCCGATCGACACGCCGACCTTCATGATCCGGTCCTGCCACACGAAGCGGAAGTCGCGGATCGCCTGGCGCAGGCTCTCGGCGACGCGCTGGGCCGTCTCGAGCGTGCAGTCCTCGAGCAGCACGCCGAACTCGTCGCCACCGAGGCGGGCGAGCGTGTCCGTCGTGCGGATGCGCGTCTGCACGACGCTCGTGACCTGCTTCAGCAGCCGGTCGCCGGCCTCGTGGCCGCAGGTGTCGTTGACGACCTTGAACTGGTCGAGGTCGAGGTACATGAGGACGTGGCTCAGCCCCTCGGCCTGACGCGCGGCCTGCAGCGCCTCGTTCAGCCGGCTCTCGAATTCGCGACGGTTGATGAGGCCCGTCAGCGCATCGTGGGTCGCCTGGTAGGTGAGCGCCCGCTGCAGGCGCCGCTCCTGGCTCACGTCGTGGAACACCATGACCGCGCCGATGAGCTTGCCCGAGCGGTCGCGGATCGGGGCCGCCGAGTCCTGGATCGAGATCTCCTGCAGCCGGCGATTGACGAGCAGCGTCGGCTCGGCGAGGTCCACGGTCCGGCCCTCGCGCAGGCAGCGCAGGATCGGGCTGTCGATCGGCAGGCGGGTCTTCTCGCTCAGGACCTGGAAGACCTCGCTCACCGGCCGGCCCAGCGCCTCGCTCGTGGTCCAGCCCGTCAGCTCCTCGGCGACCGGGTTCAGGTACTCGACGTGCCCGTCCGCGTCCGCCGTGAGCACGGCGTCGCCGATCGACTGCAGCGTCACCTGCGCCTTCTCCTTCTCCTCGGAGAGCTGGATCTCGACGGCCTTGCGCTTGCTGATGTCGGCGAGCGTGCCCTCGTAGCCGACGATGACGCCGTCCGCGTCGCGCACCACGCGCGCGTTCTCGACGACCGTGATGATCTGCCCGTCGCGGCGGCGGAGCTGGAACTCCGCGCTGCGCACCACGCCCTCGCGCTGCAGTTCCTCGACGATCCGGTCCCGGTCCGCCGGGTGGACGTAGAGGTGCGCGGTGGAGGGCAGGGCGAGCAGGTCGTCGACCCGGTCGTAACCGAGCATGTCGACGAGGGCGGGATTCGCGGCTTCGAGCCGGCCGTCCGGGTCCGCGCGGTACACGCCCTCGATGACGTTCTCGAACAGCCCGCGGTAGCTCGCCTCGCTGCGACGGAGCGCCTCCTCAGACTGCTTGCGCTCGATCGCGATGCCCGCGAGCGCGGTGAGGCGCGCCATCAGCTCGAAGTCGCGCTTGAGCGGGCTCCGTGGCTGGCGGAAGTACAGGGCGACCGTGCCGAGCATGCGGCCGTCGGACGCGCGGATCGGCGTGGACCAGCACGCGCGGAGTCCCGCCGCCAGCGCCGGGGCACGCACGTGCTCCCAGAGCGCGTCACGCGAGATCTCGGCCACCACGACCTGCCGCTGCAGGAAGATCGCGGCGGCGCAGGAGCCGTTGCGGGGGCCGACCTCGACGTCGTCGAGTGCCTTGAGGAAGTGGTGCGGCAGGCGCTGGCCCGCCGCGTGGCGCAGGGTATTGGTCGCGGGCTCGAACACGCACACGGTGCAGAGCGAGTCGGGCGTGACGCGCTCGGCCGTCTCCGCGATCGCCTCGAGCGTGTCGGGCAGGGCCACGTTGCCGGTGATGCGCTCGAACACGCGCCGCTCGCCGATCGCGAGGAACTCGCTGCGCTTGCGCTCGGTGATGTCCGTGATGCTGCCGCGGATGAGTCGCCGCTCGCCCGAGGGCAGGCGGACGAGGCGGACTTCGCACGGAATGTCGTGGCCGAGCGCGTCGCGATGGATCCACTCGAAGCACGGGGCCTCGCCGGCGAGCGCACGGTCGATGTTGCCGCGGACCACGCCGAAGGAAGGCGAGCCGTCCGCCTGCTCGGGCGGGCTGATGCGCTCCGGGCCGCTCGCGAGCAGCTCGTCGCGCGTCATCTTGAAGAAGCGCACCGCGTTCTCGTTGCACTCGACGAAGCGGCCGAGGTCCACGTCGAACACGACGATCGCCTCGGGCGCATTCTCGACCAGGGTGCGGTAGCGGGCCTCGCTGTCGCGCAGGGCCGCCTCGGCCAGCTTGCGATCGGTCGTGTCGCGCAGGCAGACGATGAAGACTTCGCGGCGGTCGAGCTTGACCTTGCTCACGCCGAGCTCGGCGTCGAACAGGGTGCCGTCCACGCGGCGGCCCTTGGTCTCGCGCGGCGCGAGGTCGAACTGCGTGTCCTCGATGGTCTCGGAGAGTTCCTCGAGCGCGTCGGTCAGCTGCGCCCGGCGCGCGAGGGACGGTATCAGCAGGTCGAGCCGTCGTCCGCGCACGGCCTCTTCCTGGCAGCCGAACACGCGCTCGCCCGTGCTGTTCAGGGTCTCGATGCAACCGATGCCGTCCACGGTCACGATCGCGTCCTTGACGTGGTCGAGGATCGCCTGCAGCTGCGTGGCTGCGCTCTCCCGCACCTCGCGGGTGAAGGCGCTCGTCTCGTCGGCGAGCAGGCGCATCGAGCGCACGACGCCGCGGCGCTCGTCGTCCCACTCGGCGTAGGCCGCGCTGATGGACTGCAGGAGCTTGCGCAGGTCGAGCTGCCCGCTCTCCTGGCGCGACTCCTCGAACTGTTGCTTGAGCAGCGGGTGCAGGCTCATGGATCGGCCACCCGCCACGGGTCTGAGGCGCGCAGCTGGATGCGACCGCGCGACCGTCGGCCGTTGTCCATGTTGTCCGGGACTGGGTTCATCCGTCTCGAGCGCCACCCGCCGCCCCCGATGGGGCGGGTCGTTCGGGATACTAGGCCCCGCTGCCGTTGCGGGGATGTGACGGGGGTCGCACTCGGGCAGGAGCGACGCCGGTTCGGGGTACAATCCCGGGACCCAGTCCAGATCGCATTCCATGGCCCCGGATTCGACCGACCACGTCCCCGCCAGCTCACCCCTCATCGGACGCGACGACCCGGCGCCTTTCGTGGTGCTCCACGAGCACGGCGAGGCGCCGGCGCTCATCGTGTGCGACCACGCGAGCCGGGCCTTCCCCAAGGGCATGCAGCGGCTCGGCTTGCCGGTCCTGCAGACCTGGGAGCACATCGCCTGGGACATCGGCGCCGGGGAACTCGCGCGCGGCATCTCGAACGCGCTCGACGCACCGGCGGTGCTGGCCGGGTATTCGCGCCTGATCGTCGATTGCAACCGCCAGCCGGACGACCCCGAGGCGTTCCGCAAGGAGAGCGACGGCTGGGTGATCCCGGGCAACCAGGTGCTGAGCGAATTCGAGCGCCGGGTGCGGCTCGCGTGCTTCTTCGATCCGTATCACGAGGCGATCGCGGCGCTGCTCGGCGGATTCCGCACGCGCTCGATCGTGCCGCTCGTCGTATCGGTGCACACGTTCACGCCGCAGATGGGCGGCGAGCAGCGGCCGTGGCACGTCGGCGTGCTGTGGGACAAGGATCCGGAGTCGGCGGCGCGGATGCTCGCGGGCCTGCGCGCTATCGACGGACTCGTCGTCGGGGAGAACCAGCCGTACAGCGGGAAGCACCCGGCGAACTACACGATCGACCACCACGTCGAGCCGGCCGGGTTGCCGCACGTGTGCATCGAGGTGCGCCAGGACCAGCTCGAGTCGCCGGCGGGCGTCGAGCGCTGGGTGCGCATCCTCTCGCGGCTCATCGGTGAAGTCATGCAGGATCCGGCGCTGCGCCGGTTGCGTCTTCCGGAGGCCCCATGGCCACGCGCGAACCACCTCTGACGCTCGGCATGGAGGAGGAGTATCTCCTCGTCGATCGCGAGACCCGCGCCGTCGCGAGCGAGCCGCCGGCGCAGCTCTTTGCGGACCTGCACGAGCGGACGGCCGGGCGCGCGTTCCCCGAGTTCCTGCGGGCGCAGGTCGAGATCGCGACGCCCGTGTGCCGGACGATCGGCGATGCGCGCGCCGAGCTCGGTGGGCTGCGGCGGGCGGTGATCGAGGAGTCGGCCAAGTACGGGCTCGCGCCGATCGCCGCGTCGAGTCATCCGTTCTCGCTTTCGTCGAAGCAGAAGCGCACGGACAAGGAGCGCTACGTCGCGTTGCTCGAGGAAATGCAGGGTGCGGCGCGGCGCATGATGATCTGCGGGCTGCACGTGCACGTCGGGTTCGAGGACGACGAGCTGCGCATCGACCTCCTGAACCAGATGACGTATTTCCTGCCGCACCTGCTCGCGCTGTCGTGCAGCTCGCCGTTCTGGGAAGGGGAGCGGACGGGGCTGATGTCTTTCCGGCTGATGATCTTCAACGGCGTGCCGCGCACAGGGCTGCCGCAGCATTTCTCGAGCTGGGGCGAGTACCGGCGGCACACGGACATCCTCGTCGAGACCGGCATCATCGCGGACACGTCGCGCATCTGGTGGGACCTGCGGCCGAGCCTGCGCTACCCGACGCTCGAGACGCGCGTGATGGACTGCTGCACGACGATGGAGGACGCGCTCCGGCTCGCGGCGCTGAACCAGTGCCTGCTCCGGATGCTGTACCGGCTGCGGCGCGCGAACCAGCGCTGGCGGATGTATTCGCACCTGCTGCTCGGGGAGAACCGCTGGCGGGCGATGCGGTACTCGTTCGACTCCGGGCTGCTCGACCTCGGCCGCCAGCGGATCGTGCCGTTCGCCGAGCTGCTCGAGGAGATGATCGAGCTCGTGCGGGAGGATGCCGAGGCGCTCGGCTGCGTGGCGGAGATCGAGGGACTGCGCGAGATCATGCAGCGTGGGACGAGCGCGCACCGTCAGCTGCGGATATACGGGGACGCGGTGGCAGCCGGGGCCAGCGACGCCGAGGCGCTCGGGGCGGTCGTGGACTGGTTGGTCGCCGAGACGGCGCGGATCTGAAATGGGGACCCTCGCCGACCCGCCAGGGAAATTCGGTGCCATTCACCGATTTTCGGAGGAGCGAAAAATCGGTGAATGGCACCGAATTTCTCCCGATCGGCGCATCTGTGTCGCGCCGATGATGGACTACACCGACCGCCACTGCCGGTACCTGCACCGCCTGATCACGCCGGGCGCGCTGCTGTACACGGAGATGGTGACGGCGCTCGCGATCGAGCACGGCCACGTCGAGCGCCTGCTCGCCTGGGATCGCGCCGAGTCGCCGGTGGCGCTGCAGCTCGGCGGCTCGAATCCCAAGCTGCTCGCCCGCGCGGCGAAGATCGGCGAGGAGTGGGGCTACGCGGAGATCAACCTCAACGTCGGCTGCCCCAGCGACCGCGTCCAGGAGGGCAACTTCGGCGCTTGCCTGATGGCGGAACCGCAGCTCGTGGCGGACTGCCTGAGCGCGATGCTCGACGTCGTCAGCGTCCCGGTGACCGTGAAGTGCCGCATCGGCATCGACGAGCTCGACGACTACGGCTTCTTCGACCACTTCGTGCAAATGACGCGGCGATCCGGCGTGACGGTCTTCATCGTGCACGCGCGCAAGGCGATCCTGCAGGGACTCACGCCGAAGGAGAACCGCGAGATCCCGCCGCTGCGCTACGAGACGGTCGCGCGGCTCAAGAAGGAGAACCCCGACCTGACGGTCATCCTGAACGGCGGGCTGAAGACCGTCGCGGACGTGCGCCAGTGGTGGTCGAGCTGCGACGGCGTGATGCTGGGGCGGCAGGCCTACCAGGAGCCATACCTGCTCGCGCAGCTGCACGGCGAATTCGTGGACCGCGACTGGGGGCCGCCGGCGCGCCACGAGATCGTCGAGCGATACGCCGAATATGTCGAACGCATGCTGCTCCAGGGCCACCGCCTGCCGACGATGCTGAGGCACATCCACGGCCTCTACACGGGCTTCCCGGGGGCGCGTTCGTGGCGTCGCTACCTGAGCGAGCAGGGCGGCCGTGACGGCGCCGGGCCGGAGGTGCTCCGGGACTCGCTGCGGGTGTTCCGGGACGCCGCCTGAGGAAGGGCGCGCAACCCTCTGTATACTAAGGCGAGGTCCGGCGCACGCTTCGTCCTCCAGCGCCGGCCAAGGGGGTCTTTTCGCCGATGACCAGCGAGACGGAAGTCGCTGTCCTGTTCGCGGACGTCGTGGGGAGCACGCGCCTTTACGAGGTGCTCGGCGACCTCAAGGCGCGCGACATGGTCGTCGCGTGCGTGGACGTCATGCGTTCGGCGACCGAACGCAATCGCGGCACGGTGATCAAGACCATCGGCGACGAGATCCTCGCCATCTTCCCGACGGCGAACGACGCGGTGAACGCCGCGGGCGAGATGCAGCAGGACATCGGCGCGAACCCGGCGCTCGCGGTGCAGGGCCAGCACGTGGCGATCCGCATCGGCTGCCACTTCGGGCCGGTCGTGCTCGAGAACAAGGACATCTTCGGCTCGTCGGTGCACACGGCGAACCGCATGACCAGCCAGGCGAAGTCGGGCCAGATCATCCTCACCTCGGCGATGGTCGAGCGCCTGTCGCCGGAGTGGCGGGCGGTGACGCGCCAGATCGACGTGACGCCGGTGCGCGGCAAGGCGGAGGAAATCGAGCTGTTCGAGGTGATGTGGCAGCAGGAGGACGCGACCAGCATGCTGCCGTCGATCGAGATCGACGCGCGCACCGGTCACCGGCCGAAGCGCGTGCGGCTGCGCTGCGGCGGCAAGGAGTTCGTGCTCGGCGACGGCAAGGACAGCCTGACGATGGGCCGCGCCGAGGAGAACGACATCGTCGTGCAGGGCGGCCTGATCTCGCGCATCCACGCGCGGATCGAGATTGCGCGTAACAAGGTGCTGCTGGTGGACCAGAGCACGAACGGGACGTTCGTCACCAGCCGTGACGGCAAGGAAGCGTTCGTGCGGCGGGACTCGGTGTCGCTCGAAGGGACGGGGATGATCGGCCTCGGCAAGCTGCCCGACGCGAACGCCCCGGACGTGATCCGCTACCAGCTCGAAGAATAGGTGTGAAAAATCGGTGCCATTCACCGGATTTTCACGCCGCGAAAATCCGGTGAATGGCACCGATTTTTCTGCTTGTTCCTAGCCCAGGCCGGCCTTGACGCGCTTGTACTCGCTGCGGAGCGCCGGCGGAGTGCGGCTGCCGAACTCCTCGAGGTACTTGCCGATATCGTCGATCTCGCGATGCCACGCGGCATGGTCGAGGTCGAGCAGCGCATGCAGCGACGACTCGGGCAGGCTCAGGCCCTCGAGGTCGATGTCCTCGGGCCGCGGCAGGAACCCGATCGGCGTCTCCTTCGCCTGCGCACGGCCCTCGCAGCGGTCGATGCCCCACGACAGCACGCGCAGGTTGTCGCCGCAGCCCGGCCACAG